>JAGBYM010000127.1 GCA_017628755.1 Clostridia bacterium
CCTTTTCCATAGCGTCTGCGATGAGAGCGCCGATAACCTCGTCTGCTGCGGAGATAGTACCTACGCGAGCGATATCCTCAGTGCCGTTTACAGGCTTGGAGATATCAGCAAGGCACTCAACAGCACGGTCGATAGCCTTCTTCATACCCTTGCGGATAACCATGGGGTTCGCGCCTGCGGTAACGTTCTTCATACCCTCGTGGATCATTGCCTGAGCGAGGAGGGTTGCGGTGGTTGTACCGTCGCCGGCTGCATCGTTGGTCTTGGTAGCAACCTCTTTTACGAGCTGTGCGCCCATGTTTTCTGCGGGATCGTCAAGTTCGATCTCCTTTGCGATGGTAACACCGTCGTTGGTGATAAGGGGTGCGCCGTACTTCTTGTCAAGAACTACGTTTCTGCCCTTCGGGCCGAGAGTGATCTTAACAGTGTCAGCAAGCTTATCTACGCCGCGAAGAAGGGCGTTTCTGGAATCAATTCCGTAGTAAATATCCTTTGCCATAATTCAGTTAAATCCTTTCAATTATTAGATAGCCGAATAAAGTTGAAGCGACAAGGTTTTCATCGGCAAATATCCGCATATACTTCAGAAAAAATCCTTGAAAGATTAATATCTTACAGCGAATTTTTTCTTTGTCTATCCGAATATTTGCTTGATGAAAACTGTTTCGCACTCTCCGGCGAATTAGTTTTTGATGTATTTTGGTGGGATTTTGCGAAGCAAGGTATGAACCTTGCGAGTGAAATCGCGCCGAAAGACGCGAAAAATAATCGCCGCAGAGCTTGTCGGTTCAGCTTTATTCGGCTATCACAGCGAGAATGTCCTTCTCTGCAATAATGGTGTATTCAACACCGTCGAGCTTAACCTCGGTGCCCGAGTACTTAGCCGCTATGACCTTCTGTCCAACCTCGAGAGCAACGGGGATGATAACGCCGTCGTCGTTCTTCTTGCCGGGGCCGACTGCAACTACTTCTGCGATCTGGGGCTTTTCCTGTGCGCTGGCGGTAAGGATGATGCCGCTCTGGGTCTTCTCTTCTGCTTCAACGAGCTTGATAACTACTCTGTCTGCAAGCGGTTTGATGTTCATTTTTCTTCCTCCTTAGGGGTAAAAGGCTATATGCCTAAAAAATTTCATTGATTTTGGCACTCTTTTTATTCGAGTGCTAACACACGCCTATAATTGTACTACAAAATCTCAAAAAATCAAGTACCTTTGTCTCAAATTAACATATTGTTCACATAATTTTTAGCACACGAGAAAGGAATTGCCAACAAATTTCGTGCATAACATCTATAAAGAGGTGATATTATGCTTGATTTTATAAATTCCCGCATAATCGGAAGTGTTTTGCCGATTTTTCTGATCGGAAGCGGAATATTCTTTATATTATATATGAAAGGACTTCCGCTTATTCGCCCGCGTGCGGTGATTGCACCGTTTTTGAGAAAAGAAATAAATAAAGGCGGTATTTCTCCGCGCTCTGCCTTGTGGCTTGCGCTCGGCGGAGTGCTTGGTGTCGGCAACATCGTCGGGGTTTCCGCATCGATCTGGTTCGGAGGCGCTGGTGCAGTGTTTTGGATGTGTGTATCCGCAATGCTTGCTGCGATACTGAAATACGCGGAGACACTTCTCGCACTATCGCGCAGAAGAAAAGGGCAAGCTTCAACGACATCGGGTTACATAAAAGACGCACTTACGGAAAGAAAGCACCCAAAGCTCGGTGCGGCACTCGGCGTAATCTTTGCAATTCTCTGCCTCATCAATTCGCTCTCGCTCGGATGCGTGATACAGGTAAACGCCATGGTCGGCGTCTGCGAAAGCATACTCGGAATAAAAAGACTGATTACGGGAACGCTATGCGCCGCGCTGATGATCGCGGTATCGTCGGGCGGGCTTAAACGGATATCGTCGGCAACGGGAAAGATCGTGCCGTTCATGAGCATTCTCTTCTGCCTGATGTCATTCGCTGCGCTTGCTCTGCGAGCAGAAAGAATCCCCAATGCTCTCGCATCTATATTCAAATCAGCGTTTAAGTTTGATAAAAACGGCATACTCGGAGGTGTCGGGGGATTTTTCATATCGCAAAGTGTAAAAAGCGGAGTTATGCGCGGTCTTATCAGTAACGAAGCGGGCGCGGGAACTTCCCCAATGGCGCATTCCACCTCGTCAACCGATTCGCCCGCAGAACAGGGATTTCTCGGCATTCTCGAAGTATTTATCGACACGGTTTTTCTCTGCACTCTGACCGCGATCGTGATACTCGTAAGCTACCCCGAGGTCGAGCATTTCGGTGACAATTCTGTAATGATGACCGTGGGAGCTTACTCGGCAGCTCTCGGAGGTGCGGCAGAGGCGCTGATGTGCCTTCTCGTCATGCTTTTCGGACTCGCCACCGTCTTCTGCCAATGCTTTTACGGCAAGGCATGTCTCTCATACCTGACAAAAAGCAAACGCGCAGAAGTGATTCTGACGCTTATATACGGTGCGGCGGCGCTTGCGTCTTCGCAAACACCGCCGGGCAAAGTATGGGGGATAGCCGATCTTTCGATCGGAATTATGACTTTGATAAATATCTCGATCCTTATCCTTGAAAGGAAGCGGATAAGGAAAGAAACTTTTGCTTATTTCAATAAAGAAAGATAATATTCCTCGACCTCGCGCGCCATACGCTCGGAGGTGTACTTGGCAAGGTATTTTTCCTTTGCGGCGTAGGAGAGTGTACGGAGCTTTTCTCTGTCGCGGTACAGCTCTTCAACATTATCCGCAAAATCCCAAAACTCTTTCTGTAGGCAAACGTATCCGCAATCCTCTGCGATTCGAATATTTCCTTCAAGATCGGATGCGATCGGTACGACACCGATGCTCATGCCCTCAAGAAGCGCGAGATTCGTGGTTTCCGTGCCGACGGAGCAGTTTACGTTTACGTGGCAGATATTCATAAGAGGAGCAATATCGTTTACAAATCCCGCGACCTTCACTCTACCGCCAAGATTCTTGCTTTCGATCTGATCCTCGATATTCTCTCTTTGAGTACCGTCACCTACGATGATAAAATATACGTCATCAAGTCCGCGCTCAATGCAAGCCTCTGCCATCTCAAGGAACGTGGTATGATCCTTTACGGGTTCAAGGCGCGCAAATATGCCGACGACGAACGCGTTATCCGGAATACCGTATTGCGCACGCAATTCCGTCTTTTCGGATTCGGATATTTCACGCAGTGCGGGGGCACCGTTATAGATGATCTTTATCTTGTCCTTTGCGACACCCTCTTTTGCAAGTGCAACGGAGGATGCGTAATCGGTCGCTATCGCGCCATGGAGCGTTTTCTTCCATTCCCTTGCTATGATCTGCTTATAAGGGAATTTCATCAGCCTTTCGGGAGGAGAATCCGAGCAATGCTTGGTGAGAACAATCCTCGGCACTTTTGCCGCGACACCGGCGAATCTGCCTGTTCTTGACGAATGTGTGTGAAGGATATCGGGCGAGAGCTTTTTGATCTTTTCGGTCAAGAAGCCCTGAAATTCGGGAGCATTGGAGCGGTCGGCGATTCCGTATGCGGTAACAACGGGAATACCGAGTGCTTCGATCTCGGGTATCAGTTCGGCTTCCTCGGGGAGAATAACGCTGTATTCAAAGCGTTCCCTGTCTGCCTTTTCGAGAAAGTATCGGAGAAGCCTTCCAGCTCCTCCGATATTCGAATCGGTCAGTATATGTGTTACTTTAATTTTAGCTGAGGACTGCATAGGTCTTTACTGCACCTTCGAGCACGGGATCGGAACAAAGAACCGCGTATACGCCGGCGGTGGTGAAGGAAACATCAAACTTACCTTCAACAGCCTTCTTAAGAGTTTCGCCGTCATTGAAGATATGACAGAACTTCTTTGCAACGGTTGAAATGACCTCATCCGCGGGAACGATATCGTCTGCAGTAGCCTTGTCCCAGAAAAGTCTTACGGGAGCGGCGTACTTGGTCTCAAGAGCATCGATGACATCGGCAACAACAGCACCTGCGGTGGGGAGCTGACCTGCGCCTCTGCCGTAGAACATAGCGTCACCAAGCATATTTCCGCGAACAAGGATGCTGTTGAAAACGTCGTTTACGTGCGCCATCGGGCAAGATTCTTCAACAAATTCGGGAGAAACCGTAGCATAGATACGTCCGTCATCGAGCTTGCCTGCACGACCGATGAGCTTAACCGAGCAGCCGAAAGACTCAGCAACCTCGATATCCGTGAGAGAAACCTCGGTAATTCCTTTTGCCTTGAGCATATCCATAGGGATGAGCTTACCATAGGAAAGCGCGGCAAGGATGGCAATCTTGCGGAGCGCATCCGTGCCCTCAACGTCAGCGGCGGGATTCGCCTCAGCGTAGCCGAGCTTCTGCGCATCTTTGAGAACTTCCTCGTAAGTGCAGCCCTCGTTTGTCATACGGGTGAGAATATAGTTTGTGGTTCCGTTGAGAATACCGCAAACGCCATCGATCTCATTAGATGCGAGGTCGTTGATAAGAGGACGGATGATCGGGATACCGCCGCCAACGCTCGCTTCAAAGAGATAGCGAACGCCCTTCTCTCTTGCAAGCGCGAGGAGCTCGTCACCGCAGTCGGCAACAACTGCCTTGTTCGCGGTAACAACACTCTTGCCTGCTTCAAGTGCAGCGCGGGTGAAGTCGGATGCGGGATGGATTCCGCCCATAACCTCGACTACGACCTTTACTTCGGGGTCGTTGAGAATTACGTTGATATCGGTAACAACTCTGTCAGCATAGGGAGTCCCCGAAAGGTCGCGGATCTCGAGAATATATTTGAGGTAGACCTCCTCGCCGAGGCGGGAAGCAATAAGCTTTTTGTTTTCTTCGATAACCTTGGCAACGCCGCTTCCAATAACGCCGTAGCCCATAAGTGCAATGTTAAGCATAGTTTTACGCTCCTTTTGTTTATTACCCATTATAATATCACATTTTTTCAAAAAAATCAATAAAAACTATTGAAAAAGTTCATTTTTTATGATAATATTTATATAAAGCATTGAAATTAAGGAGTTTTATCCATGGCATCAACTATCGGAAGCAAGCGCACGGTCAAAATATTCGTGCTCTACCTTCTTGAAAATATCAATTATCCGCTCGAATACTGCACGATAAACGACATAGTCATGCAGACAGATTATGTAATGTTCCTCGACTTTGCCGAGAGCTTCAACGAGATGCTCGATGACGGTCTTATCGAAACCTTTGAGGAAAACGGCAACGCATTTTATCAGGTCAGCGACAAGGGCCGCGTAGTTGCGCAGGCGCTCAAGAGCGACGTACTTTCCTCCGTCCTCGATTCTGCCATGACCGCCGCGCTTCGCTATCTCGACTTCACCAAGCGAGGCATTTACACCGAATGCAGAATCGAAAAGGTCGATCCGAAAACGGGCAAGTGTACGGTTTACTGCTCCATCACAGAAAAGAAGAACATCATCTTCGAGGCGACTCTGATCGTTGACAGCATCGACCGCGCGAGACGAATGAAGGCGAATTTCGACGACCGCCCCGAGGTCATCTACCGCGGATTTACCGCACTGATGGCGGGCAACGTCAACTTCCTTTTTGATTAATATAAAAGCGGGAGTTTCATCGAGGAAGCTCCCTTTTTTACTTTATTGTTTTTTATCAAACGCGGGGTTGAATGCGTAGAAATTCTTGCCGTCGAGCTTATCCTGAACGACTCTCATGGCATCACCGAATCTCTGGAAATGCACTATCTCGCGCTCGCGGAGGAAGCGGAGGGGATCGGTGACGTCGGGATCGTCCGAGAGACGGATGAGGTTATCGTAGGTCACGCGCGCCTTCTGCTCCGCCGCCTGCGATTCTGCCAGATCGGCGAGAGGATCACCCTTTACGCCGACGTACTTCATATCGAAAGGTACGCCCGACGCCGCGATCGGATACATTCCCGTTGTATGGTCAACGTAGTAGGGTTCAAACTTCGTTCCCTTTATATGATCGATCGAAATGTTCCGCGTCAACTGATAAATGATCGCCGCGATCATTTCGAGGTGGGCGAGCTCCTCAGTGCCGATGTCCGTAAGGAGAGAGACAACCTCCTTATGAGGCATACTGTAGCGCTGATGGAGATAACGCATCGAGGCGGCGAGTTCACCGTCGGGACCGCCGAGCTGACTGATCATTGCCGAGGCAAGCTTCGGATTGGGATTTTTGATCTTTACGGGGTACTGCAATTTCTTCTCATATATCCACATAATCTCGCCTCCTCAGTTTGCCGCGTATTCCCAGGGCCAGGGTGCGCATTTATCGCTCGACTCGCCGCAGACACCGTACATAGTCAGCATACCGTGCTTCGACTCGTACTCTGCCGCGACCTTCGCGCGCTTCTCTCTCATATTCTTGAGATACTCCTTAGCCTCGTGGCAGTCGGGGTATACGTTAAGATAGAGAGTAACTTCTACTATCGCAAAATCGATCTGCCTTAACGTGCAAAGCAGGTCGTTTTCCCTTACGTTGTTGCAACCGCAATCGAATTTATCCATTGCATCTGCCTCCCTTCGAAACTTCAAGGGGCAAATCAAGCGCGGCAAAAAGCGTTCCGCGCTTGAGTCCGCGTTCGAGATCGTAAATGCCGTCAAAATCATGCAGAGGCGCATAAACGCTTCCCGCGGGACGGTCAACGAGTCCGTATCTGCTCTGCATGCCCTTGCCGCATCCGCAAGAGGATGCCTCGCCCGCGCGGCGGTTGAGAGTTTCGCCGTAGCTTCCCTTTATCTCGTGCTCGTGCGCGTGCTGGTGTGAGCGTGCATGCGAATCGCATCCGCATCCGGTGCGAGCAACCCTACCGCCGCGGTTTACTTCAAAACCCGTGCGCTCAAAATTGTATTTGTTCATGTCATCCTTCCTTTCTTTGCGTTCTCAATAGCATTCTATGCAAAAAAATAAAAAATGTCACAAAAAGTCGAAAAAGAAAAAACGGCTTAAGCCGTTTTTTAGTGGACAGTGGTTAGTGGACAGTGAACAGAAAGTTGCGGGCGAATAATTATGTGCAGCACCAATATATCTTCGTATGTTACAGAACTAAACAATAATAAAAATTCTCGGATATTGAAAAATCAGTTACAAACATCCGAGATCACTTATTGAATTAACTAACTTAACACTAAATCAGAACTGCCCAATTAAATTATAGCACAAACCTCGCATCTTTCTGTCCACTAACCACTGTCCACTGTTCACTTATAAAAACACCACAAGCCCCGTGCTTGAACGGGGCTATATGGTGTTCTTTGAAAAGAGTTCTCAGTAATTACTGGGGTCTTCTTCTCTTTTCGAAGCAAGCGCTGCAATAAACGGGCTTGTCGCTCGAGGGCTCAAAGGTGAGCTTAGCCTCAGCACCGCACTCGCTGCAGGTAGCATAGAAATACTGTCTTGCGGGACGGTTTGCGTTCTTCTTAGCGTCGCGGCAAGTCTTGCATCTCTTGGGCTTGTTGGTGTAGCCCTTCTCTGCATAGAAAGCCTGCTCGCCTGCAGTAAATACAAACTCATTACCGCACTCTACGCAAACGAGAGTTTCGTCAACGTATTCTACTGCTGCTGTTTCTTCGGTTTCGGTACCTTCGACCTTGACTTCTTCGTCGTACATGTTCTACCTCGTGTAAAAAATATGTGATAATTGCCCGTCGGCGGACTCACACCGCCACCTTTGTTGTTACAACGCTCTTTTTAAGCTATTCGAGCATATGGTTTTCGATTTTATGATAGCAACGAACGCAGTTTGCGCTTGATGCGTGCCAGGGCATTGCTGACCGATTTTTTGGTCGAGCCGAGGCTTTCCGCGATCTCGTCGATGCTCATTCCGGAATAATGCATCCACCAGACCGAATTTTCGTATTTCGAGAGATTCTCTCTGATAAATGAACGGAGTTCTGCGGCATTTTCTCTTTCGATGACCGAATCGGCAGGATCGCCCGAAATAAATTCTGAGGGTTCAATCTCATCAAGCGAAATAACCACCACACCCGCGTTCTTTTTAAGCTGACGCAGAGCGGAAACGATCGCCTTGCCTACACAGATCTTCGCATAAAGACCAAAGCTTACGTTGCCGTAAAGAAGCTCATAGCTTTGAACGGCGCGATGGAAAGCAAGAAGAGCTTCCTGCTGGAGGTCTTCCATATCCTGATCCGAAAGATCGGCACGGTAGGGAGCGACCGAAGAATCAAGCATTGGCTTGTATTCCTCTGCAAGGCGCGCGAAAGCGTCCCCATCCCCTTCCTTGGCAAGAAGCAACAAGCCTGTGTGAGATGCGGACATGAGGCTCTTCTCTTTTTCGGGATCGGTACGGTGCGTCACTTAAACCTCCGCGATTTTTAACAGTTCATCAATATGCATAAAACCGCTTATACACATTATACCATTTTTTTCGAAAATGTCAATAGTTAAAATGAACTTTTTTTGCGAAATATTCAAAAAATCTTAAATTTCGGTCAAAATGTTCATAAAATTTGACAATTTTACTTGACACGGCACAAAAAGAGTGGTATAATATCCGTAAGCAATCATATGAAAGGCAGATGCAATTATGACTATTGAAGAAAAAATTAAAAAGCCGTTTGTGAGACGTATGACGGTATGGGCAATACTTACCGCGGCACTTTTCATCATCTGTTATTTTTATCACTCATATTCGAACACCGAATTTTCGCCCGTGGTATCTGTGTCCTTGATACTGCTGATCTCATTCATCGCGTTCAACTCCATGGGTCTGCTCGCCTATTTCACCGACAAAAGCTTCTCAGGAAAGATCGTGCATATAAAGATCGATGTCCGACTCTATATGGAAAGTGCTTTTAACAGAAAAATATCGAAGCGCGTATTCGTTGGAATGACGGTTGAGTGCGATAATGGCAAGAGTATCTTCTTTGAGCAAATGCTCCCGGAGCACCTGTCAAGCAAAAATCCCTATCGCGAGGGTGACCGCATTTATCACATCAAGGGTGCAAAACACACTTGCCGCTTTCCGAGAGGCGACACAGAAAAGAAATACGAACCCGTCAGCGTCATCTGCCCGCTCTGCGGTGCAATTCTGCCCCTTGGCTCAAAAGTGTGCTCATTTTGCGAGAACGATCTGCCGTGGGATCCCTCAATTAATTAAAAAATCCGCTCCTAATCGGAGCGGATTTTCTTCATTCCCTTGACTTCCCATCAAATATATGGTATTATATTAATAGCACTTAATGCCTTTAAGTGTTCAAAAGCATTAAATAAATCAAACAAAGGAAATAAAAACGATATGTTAAAGATACTCTTCATCGGCAACAGCCACACATACTACAACGATATGCCCGCAATCGCGAAGGATATTTTCGCAGCTGCGGGAATCGACGCCGAAGTCACAATGCTCACTCAGGGCGGTAAATGCCTTGACTGGCACTACGAGCAGAAGCAGACCCGCTTCAACATCCTTTACGGCGGATACGACTATATCATTCTCCAGAGCAAGGCATCAAATTTCGATCCCGAATCCTATCTTGAGAACGGCAAGAAGATATATGACGAATGGATCTCGCAGACCAACTCAACCCCCATTCTCTATATGGTCTGGTCGAACAAGGGCAAAAAGAAGGAACAGCCCGCTCTTACGAATGCTAACGTCGAGCTTGCGAAGTATATGAACGGACGCGTCGCTCCCGCAGGTGAGGTCTGGCAGACCGTGCTTCGCCGCCGTCCCGCTCCCGAGCTTTACCGCGAAGACGGAAACCACGCGACTCCCACGGGTTCCTATCTTGCAGCCGCTTCTATCTTCTACGCCATCACCGAACGTCGCCGCGCGCTCCGCATAAACGAGGGCAGCGAACCTCACACAAGACTCGGCATCGACGAAAAGACCGCAGCCGCCATCCACACAATTGCTTGCCGCACGGCTATCGCATTCAACGAAAAGGAATGAAAATAGCAAATACAAATCTTCCGCACGGTCTCGTTCTCGCGCCGATGGCGGGAGTAACAGACCGCACGATGCGCCGTATATCCGCCGATTTCGGATGCGAATATGCTGTCAGCGAAATGGTCTCGGCTAAGGCGATAGTATACGAACAGGATGCCCGCGCAAGCGCACCCGTCAGAACCGCACAGCTTTGCAACATTGAAGAAGGCGCGATACCAACAGCCGTTCAGATCTTCGGCTCGGAACCCGAATTCATGGCTGAGGCGGCGCGGCTCATCTCTAACAGTGCATACCGTGGATTCGAAGGTGCGCGCCCCGACGCGATCGACATCAACATGGGTTGCCCCGTTAAAAAGATAGTCCAGAGCGGTGACGGAAGCGCACTTATGAAAAATCCCGAGCTCATCCACCGCATAACCGAAGCGGTTGTAAAAGCATCTTCCCTGCCCGTCACGGTCAAGATCCGCGCGGGTTGGAATAAGGATAGCAAAAACGCAGTCGAATGCGCGCTTGCCGCAGAAAGCGCGGGCGCGGCGGCAATATGCGTTCACGGCAGAACGCGCGATCAGTTCTACTCCCCCGGTGTTGATCTTTCGATAATCGGTGCGGTCAAAAGCGCAGTCCGTGTGCCCGTCATCGGCAATGGCGACCTCTTTTCCGCCAAGCAGGCAATGAAAATGAAGGAAGAAACGGGTTGCGACGGATTTGCACTCGCGAGAGGCGCAATGGGCAACCCCTGGCTTTTCTCGCAGATCGCCGACGCTCTCGACGGCAAGGAATTTTCCTATCCCTCGCACGAAGAGGTGCAGGCAATAGCCGAAAAGCATCTCGACATGGCTATCGCACACAAGGGTGAGCGACGCGGACTTGCCGAGGCAAAAGTAGTCGTCTCGCATTATTTCAGAGGAATCCGCGGCGCGACACGCGCGAGATTCGATTTTATGAACTCAATGACCTATGCCGATGCGCACGATGCGCTCGTCCGCGCATTCGCCGAAGCAAACGAAGAAGAAGTATAAATCAAAATAAAGGAGGTGCCGCGATTTGAAAATAACCGATATGACTCTTGAAGATCTCTTTTTGCTTGCTAAAAAAGGCAGCGGCACCGCCTTTGAGCAGATAGTGATACGTACCGAAAATGAAATATATAACCTCGCCCTCTCGATAACGAGATCGCGCGAGGATGCAGAAGACGCAACTCAGGAGACCTATATGCGTCTGTGGAAGTCGCTTGAAGATTACAAAGGCGCATCGGCGAAAAGTTATCTTTTCAAGACCGCAAGAAATCTTTCGATAGACATTGTCCGAAAGAAAAACAAGCACGAGATCATCGACCTTGACGAAGCCATCATGATTGAGGACTCGGATTACGGTCTTCGCCCCGATGAGGCGTACATAAAAAAGCTGACCTCAGCTGCCGTGCGTGAGTGCGTTTACTCGTTACCGCTGCCGATGCGTGAGCTTATAGTCATGCGCGACATCGACGGTCTTACGTATTCAGAGATGGCAGAAGTCCTCGGGATCCCCGAAGGAAGCGTGAAATCAGGCCTCTTCCGGGCAAGAGAACGTCTGCGCCGTCTCATAATCGAAAAAAATATTCTATAAAATTGAAACTTTCCGAATAAAACTTCGTCTGTATATATGTAAGTAATTTCAGAAAGGAGTTACCATGTCAAATAATAGATCCTGCCAAAAATACGATCGTATGATCGATGACTATATCGACGGGCTTTTGAGCGAAAAAGACACAGAAAAGCTTGAAGCGCATCTTGCCGAATGCGAAGACTGCCGCGCTTCTCTACGTTTTTCGCTTGCGCTCAGAGAAATGACTCGCGCCTCTGCCGAAAGAATCCCGCAAGATGTTCACAACAAGATCCTTGCAGAAGCCGGTGCTCGCGGACGGCGCAGACAGCTCATAAGAAGAGGTGCGCTTTCCGTAGCGTGTGCGCTGATTTTCGTCGCGTCGGTTGCAGCCTGGGCTATGCTTCCGGGCAGACAGAAGACCGAAGACGTTCCGCCGGAAAACGATCCCATCGTGCAAGTCACCGATGAAGATACAAAATCATCTTTACAGCCGGGTTCCATCGAAGAGCCTGAAACCGATGTTTCATCTCCCATGCCCGAGATTCAGGGTACGGTTGATAACACTTATACCGCCGAAGAAGAACAGATTCCCAATGAACCCGAGGGTGATTCCGCAGCGGAAATGACCGAAGAAGAACTACTCCCTGAGACAATGCCAACAGCAGAAACGGCAGCAAAAGCGGAAACGGTTATGTCTTCGGCTTCAGCTGAAAATGCAGAAGATGCAACTGACGCACTTCCCGTTACCGCGCCTATGGCAGCCGAATCCCTCGGCAAAGACAGTCCTGACGGCGAGGATATCACGCTCGCACTTCTTATTGTTTCGGGATTGCTCGCAGTAGCATCGTTTATAGCATTTCTGATCTCGCTCTCATCAGTAAGACGGATTCCGTCAAAGAAGGATAAAGAATGAAAAACACATCTCTCTTGACATACACCGCGGCGCATCTGCTCGAGGATTTCGCCTGCGGATACATGCTTTACGCAATGTACGCCGAGGGCGAAATAACCGCCGCGACTTCCGCGGGGCTCTTTATGCTCTATAATCTGCTTGCATTCGCAACCCAGCACATCTTCGGCGTTATCTCGGATAAAATCCGATCGAACGGAAGACTCTTTGCCGTATTCGGAATCATTGCAACCGCGACGGGTCTCTGCATCGGTTCGGAAAACACCGATCTTACCGTTTGCCTTGTCGGTCTCGGCAATGCTTTGTTCCACGTGGGAGGCGGCACCGACGCTCTCTGCGAGGGCAGAGGAATGACCCGCGCGGGAATCTTTGTTTCGTCGGGCGCACTCGGTATTGCGCTCGGATGCAAATTCGGAGAAAAGCTCCTGTTCCCGAAAGCCTACTATATCGTAATGCTCATCTTTATGGCAGTCGCCGTATGGACTTTCTGCAAGGGCGAAAGGAAAGAAATTGAGATTCCCGAGCCTTCGGAGAAAGAAAAGAACACCGTGGGCGCCAAAACAATTCTTTCCTCTTCTCTTCCCGCGCTTCTCGTTCTGCTCTTTGCGGTATTGATCCGCTCTTATGCGGGCGAGGTTGCTGTAAGACCCGAAAGCGACTCGACCCTTCTGCTCCTTCTGATTGCCGCGGCATCCTTTGCGGGCAAATTTGCGGGAGGAATCCTTGCCGACCTTCTCGGCGCGCGCAGAGTCGGTACGGCATCGCTCCTGCTTTGCGTACCTCTCTACTACCTCGGTGCGGAGTCAAATCTATTCTTCCTTGCCGCAACCTTCTTCTTTAATATCGCAATGCCGATCACACTAGTCTCTGCGGCACGCAAACTCCCACGCCACGAAGGCTTTGTATTCGGTCTGACCACACTTGCTCTCTTTATCGGATATTTTGTCAATGCCCTCAAACCTATCGAAACCTCGACGGCGACAATCCTCGTTCCGCTTCTCGCGCTGATAGCGGCAGCCGCGGTATTCGTCACGACCAATGACGTCCGCGTTCCTCCCGAGAAATGACCAATCTGCTTCTCGCACTTGCGCTGACGCTTATCATTGAAGTTCCTATTGGAGCAATTCTGTTGAAGCGCAAAGATTCGGTAATCCCTCTCGTACTGATCAACATTCTGACCAATCCTGCGATGAATGCAGTACTGCTGTTACTCTTTTCGCTGACCCGAAGCTATACTGTATATTTTTCAGCTTTAATTTTCGGAGAACTTGCCGTCTTCATCGGCGAAGGATTTTTGTTACACACTCTATGCGATCTTCCCAAAAAACGCGCTCTCATCCTGTCAACAATCATAAATGCAAGCTCGCTCTTCCTTGGAAGCGCGATGCTGTCATTCATCTGAAAGGAGAATAAGAATGATACGTTTTTCTTTACTGCAAGATCCTGTTATGTATATTCCTGAAGCGGCGCCCAAGCCGCCAAAAGTAGAAGGCCCCGATCTTACGAACGGCGAAACGATTGTGTTCCTTATCCTTGTAATTGCCTTGACAATCGCCGCCTTTGCATTTACCGCCTACTTTTACCGCAAGATCGGCAAGCAGGCTTCAAAAGACAAGATTATGCTCCAAAACAATATGAAATCCGAATCGGAGGTAGTTATCAATGGCAAACAAAATATTCACTCTTGACGTAGCAGTTTCACCCGCAGAAGAATTCTTATTCACCATGGCTGAGGGCGGATGGGTGATCGCTCTTGCCGCAGTTCTCGTAATCTCTGCCGTAATCGGCATAATAGTATTTAATAACAAAAAGAATAAAGGAGACAAAAAATGAGCACCTCTATCAAAGTTTGTACTTTCAATCTCCGCGTTGTCGCAGATGTTGACGGAATCAACATTTTCTACAACCGCACCGGAAGAATTTCCGACACCATCAAAAACGAATCCCCCGATATCATCGGATTCCAGGAAGTTAATCCGTTTATGAAGAAATGGCTCGGCGACGAGCTTTCTCCCCTCGGATACACCGTTGTCGGATGCGGCAGAGGTAAGGATTACCGCGGTGAGGCAACCTGCATTGCCTTCAAGCGCGATAGCTTTGAGCTGATCAATCTTGAGACCCGTTGGCTCTCGGCTACTCCCCTCGTTCCCGGTTCGCGCTATGCAGCTGACCAGAGCGGATGCCCCCGAATCTATACCGCGGCAACCCTCAAGCATAACGATTCCGATGAGATATTCATCTTCCTCAACACCCACCTTGACCACAAGGGCAGCGAGGCACGCAAGCTTGGTGCTCTCGACGTTGTAAGATATCTCTCCGAACAGAATCTTCCCATCATCATCACCGGCGATATGAATGCGCTCCCCGGTACTCCCGAAATCGACGCCTTCACCGCTTATGAACTCGGCGGAAAGCCCGTTATAGATGCAACCGCCACCCTCGGCGGCACCTTCCATGGATTTGGCAAATATACCGAAGAAAGAGCAATCAAGATCGACTACATATTTACTAATCTCCCCTGCGATCTTTCAAAATCCTACGTTGTTAAGGATATTCCCGAAGACGGTCTTTACATCTCCGACCACAACCCCGTTTGCGCCTTTATCGATCTTCCCTGAGAGGTTAAATAGATGAAGACTCTCCGCCTCCGCTTAATATCCTGGCTCCTTCTCGTCTGCATGCTTTTATCGCTCGGAGCTTGCACTCAAACTCCGTCGGATGAAGTCATAACGACAGAAGGATTTACCGAAACCACAACTCCCGAAACCGAACAGATATCATTTTCAATAACTGCGGATTACAAGCTTCTGCGCCCTGACGATTCCGAACAAAAAGAAATTGATGCGCTGAAACTTCTCTCGCGCGGTCTCAAGAGCGTTCACGGCTTCTCATGCCAGATGCTCACCGACTTCAAGAAACCGTCTGAAGAGCTCAAGCGCAATGAATTTGAAATTCTTGTCGGCGCAACCAACCGTCCCGAATCGGCAGAGCTTTCCGCAAGCCTCTCCTACTATGATTGGGCTTATAAGGTTGTAAACGAGAATATAATCGTCATCTGCGGCGGATCGCCCGAAGCAACCTTTACCGCAGTCGAAGCATTCCTTGAAGACATTTTCGGATACAAGGAAAACGCAAAGACCGAGGATGTCGTATCCGCAGGAAATGCCGCAGAGCTTTCCGCAGAGATTGCAAAAGCATATGCGCATAATTATAACGGTACGGTAATCAAAATCGGCGACCGCGATATTTCCGAGTATTCTCTTGTTGTCAGCAATGAAAAGCTGAACGGCATTGACTCGATTGCACTCAACATCAGCCGTATCACAGGCAAGAACATTCCCATCGTACCGATTGCGGATTACAAGGGCGGTCCCGCGATCTTCTTCGGATGCAAGAAGGCTGACGGCTCGCACCACAATGCCGAAACCTACGGCACGTACCGCTACTTCATCGGCGAAGAGGACGGAAACCTTTACGTAGATTTCAAGACCAACTCGGTAGCCACCGCCGCATCATCACGCTTCATTGCCAACCTTCTGTCACGTGAGAAGATCGACCTTGGCGGCGAAATACTGACCGGTCTGCATATTTCAAACGGAACAAAAGGTCTTGTTCATTCAAGCACAAAGACCGAAGAGCTTGCGCCCGGTGTCACCTACGTTGAACAGCTTTACTACAACAAATCGAACACTCCCGTAAGAGTTTACTCCGTCGTTATCAAGAAGGGCGCGGCAAGCATCGAGACCACTATGCCTCAGGACAGTATCGAATCCATAGGTAAGGTCTCCAATATGAAAAATCAGCTCTCTGCCGCTGTATCTAACGGCAAAAATGCGATCGTATCGATCAATGCCGACTTCTTCGACATGGGCGGTACAAATATTATGCGAGGTCTTTGCATCAAGGACGGTGTATTTATCCACGGCGCCGCTGACCGTCCCTGGGTCGGAATCACAAAGGACGGGGACACCGTAATGGGACTTCCCGCAGATTACAATACTTACAAGGACAATCTCCTGCACGCTGTAGGCGGATCGCATATTCTTCTTAAGAATGATAAACCCGATGACCTTTCGATAGGTACCGAATTCGCCGATACTATCCATCCCCGTACCGCTTTGGGCGTCACACCCGACGGCGACATCGTTCTTATGATCGTTGACGGCAGACAGCCCGATATCTCAAACGGCGCAACACTCGCCGACCTTGCATTCCTCCTTGGCACCTTCGGATGCTCTGACGGAATCAACCTCGACGGTGGCGGATCTTCTACTCTGATCGTCCGCAACGGCAGCACCTACACGACCAAGAACAGCCCGTCTGCGGGAGCTCTCCGAGCTGTGGCAAACGGACTTATGGTAGTTCTGAAGTAATAATTATAAAAAGGACGGCAATTGCCGTCCTTTTTATTCTTTATGGCTCTTGTTATAAAACAGAAATACAAGTGAGGTTACCGTAATAACGGCGCCTATAGCAAGACTTGCGGCATATCCGTAAACGTCATCGGGCAGTTTGAGTAACTTTTCCCAAAGATAGTTGCTTGCGTTGAATGCAAGATGGAAGGAGACACAGGGCAAGATAGAATTGAATCTGTAATAGACACTCATAAGTATCAGCCCCGAAAGAAAGGCATATGATATCCAAAGGATATCTCCGTGCATCAAGGCAAACACCAGCGCGGCGAAAGGCAAAGCAAGCCACTTCGGCAAAGCGCGCGACAGTCTGTCACCGATAAGTCCACGGAAGACGGTCTCCTCGAGTACGGGTACCAGAAACACAGTTTTGAACATCAGAGCGTTTGTCGGCTCTTCATAAACCGAGGATGCGCTCGTATATGCTTCGACAATATTATCGGGCAGAGGCAAAAGCGGCAGAAGTCCGCTGAAGGCAAGATTAAGTCCCGCACCCGCACAGAATGCGATAAGCAACTTTATCGGCGCGGTCGCTCTGACACCGCCGTGCGAAAGCTTTTCGAGAAATCCCTTTTTCTCTTCAAATCTTCCCGCGCAAATGAGTACGAGCCCCCAAAGAGCGAGAACCGTTATGGCACAGTCAACGCCGTCTGGCAACCGTGCCGAAATAAGGCTCAGGAGAATATACGCGCCAAACCACCCGAACGCCGCAGCGAACGGCATCAGCTTTTCGTTTTTCATGATATTCTCCTTTCTGTGTTAACCCTGCTAGGACGACAAGCCGAAAAGCGCCCAAAAGTATAGCTTTGAGGCTGGTTCGGATTATTTTTGTCACCCTATTTTGAAACAGGTTGGCTTAAAATCAAGCCAACCCGTTTTATTTAATTGACCGAGAAAAACTTTTCGAGACAAGGCGCACCGGAGGCGATTTCCGATGGCTATCATAAAGATAGTCGAGGGATGGGCCGAGGAGCAACGCAGTATCGGGAAGTTTTTGGAAGGTCAGTGATCAGTCAAGATACTTGAGCGGATCAATACCCATCATAGGCATCATTCTGGTAACCAGAACGCGGTATCTCATATATGCGTGGTAGTAAATACCCGCTGCGAAGAGCTCGGGGGAAACGTGGATCTCTTCGGGAGTGGTTGCGCATCCCGCGGTGTTCATGAGAGCGATAAGCTCGTCGTTCTCGGGGAGAACTTCCCAGATGATCTCGCGGATCTGCTGCCACTTAGCCTTGAGGTCTGCGGGATCAATCTTATCCATAATGCTAGGATTGTTGAGCTTTTCAACCTCGGGGATCTGCTCAGCCGAGAAGTGCTTGTAAACCTCGGTCCAATCGGGCTGATCCTTGGTGGGATTGATCTCTTCTACGCGGTCTGCGATATTGCGGTAGATCTTATTGATGATGACGGTAGCAACGCCGACCTTCTTGCCGTGGAACTCGGGCCAGATGCCGCGTGCAAGCTTGTAGCACTCCCAGTAGTGGGAAACAACGTGCTCAGCGCCCGATGCGGGTCTGGAGGAAAGAGCAAGCTTCATAGCAAGTCCAGAAAGAACGAGAGCTTCCATGATAGCGCCGGCAGCCTCTTCGTCATTGCCGGTAACCTTATCTGCAAGAGCAACCATCTTCTTAACAGCGGTCATGGTGACCTCTGCGATTGCGGGGCAGTAGTATTCGCCGGTGAGAAGGTTGGAGATTCTCCAGTCTGCGATACCTATGTACTTTGCAACCATATCGCCGAATCCCGCAGCCTTGAGCTCGGTGGGAGCGTTAGCGAGGATCTTGGTATCTGCAAGGATTACCATAGGCTGACGAACGAACCAGGATACCTTGAAGTTGTTGTCGATAATGGGTGCGGTATCGGATGCAAAGCCGTCCATCGAAGGAGCGGTTGCGAAGATACAGAACTTCTTGTCCTTTTCAAAGGAAGCAACGCGGCAAATATCGTTGAGTGAACCGGTACCGCAGGAGATAACGCCGTCAACGTCATCGAGAAGAGCCTCGACCTCGCGTACCTGCTCGATACGAGCGTACATCATGTTCTTATAGATAAGCTTCTTTACGTTGAAGCCGGATGCCTCGAGAGAATCGCAAAGTCCCTCTGCATTAGCAACACCGAGAGTATTCTCGTCTGCAACAAGAAGAATATTAGTGGGAAAACCCGCGTCAAGCAAAATCTTACCGGTATCCTTGGTCAGACCGCTGTAGATCTCGACGACCTTTGTGTCAAAGGTATGCTCTCTGCCGCAGGGGCAATTTTCAAGTGATTTGAGAAGATTTTTAAGATCCATTATTCTACCTCTTACTGAAAAAATAAATTATCTATATAATTATATACCCAAATATTAAAAAAGTCAAGAAAATATCTATAAATTTTCTTGACTATTGGCTCAATATGAGGTATAATTTCAGTAGAAGCACCAAGTGCCCGTTTTGAGCCTTACAAACGGCAATTCCGATTCTCCGCTCGAATATTCAAGCGCACCGTCAGTAGGGTCGAATCCACCCATCGCATCGCGTGCGGCACGCATAGCCTGACTGCTTGGAGTAACCGCAGAAACGTCTATTCCAGCATCGGATATGGCGGCGGCAAGGCTTGCGGGATATTTATCGGATTCTACCCGATTGAGTAAAACCGACGCAAGCGAGACCATCACGGTATAGCTTTCACCCGATGCCGCAGATTCGATCGCACGGGCAAGAAGCACTCTTTCATCCGCCGCATATACCCGAATCGGGCACAGACATATAAAGCTTGCAAGTATCAAAAACACCGATATAATTTTTCTTTTCATAACATCACCTCAAAGTTATTATTACCGCATGTGCGCGTAAAAAAGGAGGTAAAAAATGCAATACGACGTAATCGTCAAAGCTGAGATAAGCCGCTCAACGCCTACTCAGGCTCTCCCCGATATGACCAGTCAGATCGGCGCGCTTCTCGCGGAAATATTTTCAAAGCAAATAACGATCCTCTCCGAAGGCGTTCTGCGTTCGACTCGCGTCGGCAGAATCGTTCTGAATTTCAAAGTCGAAGGCGACCGTGAAATAACCGTATCCTTTTCAAAGAAAGACCCCGGACTGATCTCGCTTAAGCAACGCGGTGCGGGTCCCGACGGATATTCGACGATATTCCTCGAGGAAGACACAAAGCGCAAATGCATCGGCAAGGATCCGCGAGGCAACAGAATGGAGTTTTCTGTTACGACTCAAAAAGTCGAAAACAAGCTTCTCAAATCGGGAAAGCTGAAGCTCGAATATATGATCGACATCTGCGGCGTACGCGCCGAGATCTCAAGGCTGTCGCTGACAGTCACACACGATAAAATAAAAGAAAATCAAAATTCTTAATACATTTGGAGGTACACCATGGATTACACCAAGAAAACAGAACTCAGAATTATGTCGCACAATATCTGGTGCGGACCGGTCTACAACCGTGATCTTCACATGCGCGATATCTATATGCGCTATCTGCCCGACGTTCTCGGTCTGCAGGAAATGACGCCGAATCTCTACCAATCGCGCATTATCGATCTGCTTTCTCCGGAATACGAGCTTCTTACACATAAGGAAGCTGAAGGCTTCACAGACAACACTCCCCTTCTCATCCGCCGCGGAATGTTCGACGTTATCGACCACGGCTGGCATCTTTTCACAGGTCTTAACAACAGCAAGACCAAGAGCCTTGCATGGGCTGTTCTCCGCCGCAAGAGCGACGGTATGGAATTCGGCGCGATCTCGACTCACTTCTGGTGGCAGGGCGGTCCCGAATCCGATCTCGCACGTGTCTCCGACGTAGACCAGATGATGACCTACGTTAACTACATGAAGTACAAGTACAACGTACCCGTTGTAGCTATGGGCGACTGGAACTGCCGCATCGGCTCTCTCCCCTATCGCCGCGCCTACGAGTGGGGCGGACTCGACACCCGCATCTGCGCTACCGAGTTCTCGCATCTCACCGGCACACACCATCCTTATGCAGTCCTCAACGAGGAGACCAAGGAATACGAAAACGGTCCCGCACCCAAGGGATCTCAGCTTACATCTATCGACCACATCTTCCTCTTCGGTCACGAAGGCTTTGACGTCAAGGAATACCGCGTAGTTCTCGAGCAGGACGCTCTCGACGTATCCGACCACTGCCCGATCTACATTGACTGCAACCTCAAGACCCTTCCCGAGCTTCCCTCCAAGCCCAGAACCCAGTGGATCCCCGTAGAAACCAAATAAAATGCCCGAGAAAAACATTCAAGAACAGGAAACAGAAAAAAAGCATCTGACAAGCGCTGAACGTCAAAAGCTCTATCAGGAAAAGGCGACACAGCGCCGTATCGAAGAGTACAAAAAGCGCAAGCGCGCAAAGCTCATAAAGATCGGTCTTATCGCGCTCGCCGTTCTTCTACTGATCGGCGCGATAGTTGCCGTCATTCTTCTTGAAAAGAACGTATGGAAGCCTGCACGTATCTACGAAAGTGCAAACGATCTCTACGCCGCAGAGGAATACCTCGACGCATATGACGTCTATATCAGCCTTGGTGATTACAAGGATGCCCCATCGATTGCCGCAACCTGCATAACGAAAAATGCGCAGAAGCTTGCGGGACGCGATGACGTCATCATCGGCACCACGGCTTCAATGCCCTGGTTCAAGATCGACGAGAACGGTGCTATCTCCTTTGACGAAGACAAATACAAGGGCGTCACGGAGCTTATCGTACCCGACGTATTTGACAACACCCTCGTCACCGCGGTCAGAGACAATGGTTTTTTCTACGTCAAAGCAGATAAAATAATTCTGCCTCCCTCGATCAGAAGCATCGGGGCGCAGGGATTTTTCGCTGCCGAAATCAAGGAAATCGTTCTTCCCGACTCGGTGGAATTCATCGGTGAGAAGGCGTTTGAAGATTGCGAACAGCTTGCAAAAATCACTCTTTCATCCAAACTCAAAGAAATCGGCTCGGCATCCTTCCGCAACTGCAATGAACTCTCTGAGATCGTCTTCCCCGAAGGTTTTGAGTCAATAGGCGCAAGAGCTTTGGCCTCTTGCGAAAAACTCGAAAAGATCACTCTTCCCGCTTCTCTTACGTCTATCGGAAACAAGGCGTTTGAGGGATGTGAGAAGCTCAATACCGTCATCTACGGCGGCAGCCTTGATGAACTCAAAGTGCTCTGCTCGGGTTACGAAAACGATATTATACTTTCGGTAAAGGATCTGATCTGTAAAAAATGAAACACAACACATCACACAAGCAAATCAAACTCATCTGTATCAGCGCAATGTTCGCCGCGCTCGTTTTTGTCGCAACCTTTCTCGTAAAAGTTCCGCTTCCCGTAGGATACGTTCATATCGGTGATGGAATCGTATTTCTGGCATCCGCACTTCTTCCAATGCCCTACGCTATGGCAGCGGCAGGATTAGGAGTCGGACTTGCAGATCTCTGCGCGGGATATGCTGCTTACATACCCGTTACCGTCCTTATTAGAGTACTGACGGTTCTCTGCTTCTCGCGTAAGAAGCAGATGCTTTGCCTACACAACGTTATTGCGCTTGCGGCTTCGATCGTTCTCTGCGCATTCGGCTACTGGGCGTTTGAGGCTGTATTTATGTATGAAAGCGGAATTGCGGCTCTGGCGGGTCTTCCCTTCAATATCGCGCAAAGCGCTCTCGGAGCAGCAATCTACTTCGTAGTTGCCAAAACCGCAGGCAAATGGCTTAAGAAAGCAGTAGAAAAATGAAAATTCTTGCAATAGGAGACGTTGTCGGTCAGGCGGGCGTTGCCTACCTCCGCGCGAACCTCCGAAAGATCAAACAAAAATATTCCGCCGATCTCGTGATAGTCAACGGTGAAAACGCCGCCGAGATACACGGCATCGGTCAAAATGACGCGGAAGATATATTCTACGCAGGCGCTGACGTTATCACGACGGGCAACCACGCCTTCGGCAGATACGATATCTATTCCTATCTAGACGATGAAAAATACATCCTCCGCCCCGCGAATTTCCCCGGTAGCGCACCCGGGCACGGTTGGTGCATCGTAAGTGTCGCGGGACTTCGCGTGCTCGTAATGAACCTTCAGGGCAACGTCTCAATGAAGGTTACTCTTGCCAATCCCTTCGAGGTTGCGGATTCGATCCTCAAACGCGAGTCGTGTAACTACGATATCGCTATCCTCGACTTCCACGCCGAAGCAACGAGCGAAAAGCTCGCTATGGGTTATTACCTCGACGGGCGTGTACAGGTAGTTTTCGGAACTCATACACATGTTCCGACCGCAGATGAGCAAGTGCTACCGCGCGGTACGGGTTATATCACCGACATCGGTATGACAGGTCCCAGCGTAAGCATCCTCGGTGTTGCGACAGATTGCATCATCAAGGGATTCACCACCGCTATGCCCCAGCGCTATCGCGTTGCCGACGGCAATATTACCGCCCACGGCGCACTCTTCACCCTTTCGGGCGACAAATGCATCAAGGCTGAAAGAATTACTTTTTAAATTTAAAGGAGAACGACTATGGAGTTTTATGCAAAATTAAGAGATCCGGAATTTATAAAGAAAGTCCGCGAAGCGGATTGCTACAAAAAATTCCGTGACGAGCTTTTCGCTATTTGGAATGCACATTGTACCAAGCCTCGCGAAACGCTCCGCTACAGTGATTTCAAGCTCTATTGGGATACCGGAGACCGCGGCGTTTATGAAACAATATATTTTTCACGCCGCCTTGCGATCAGTGCAGCTTCCCTGCTTGCGATATTTTATCCCGAGGAGCAAAAATATCTTGATCGTCTTATGGACGAAATATACTCCATCTGTGACGAATACACCTGGTGTCTCCCCGCGCATCAGGGCAAGCTTGAAACAAACAACAACTGCAAGATCGATCTGTTTGCATCCGAAACCGGATTTGCCCTCAGTGAAATATATGCAATCCTCGGTGACCGCCTTGATCCTCTGATCGTAGACAGAATCAAGGTTGAAACCGAACGCAGAATATTTACTCCCTTCCTTGCCGTTTCCGAATACAAGTGGTGGGAACACGGCACAAACAACTGGACGTCGGTTTGCACGGGTGCTGTTGCGGGCGCATTTATGATTCAGCGCCCCGACCTTGCCGAAACTCTCATTGATAGATGGAATGAATCAATGGAATACTACCTTTCCGGTTTTGAGAACGACGGAATCTGCATTGAAGGTTGCGGATATTGGCATTACGGCTTCGGCTTCTTCACGGTATTTGCCGATATGCTAAAGACCTTTACCGGCGGCAAGATCGATTGGTTTAAGAATGACAAGGTCAAAAAGGTATCGTCCTTCATTCAGAAGATGTTCTTGTCGGGCAACACCTGCGTAAGCTTCGCGGACGGCGGCAGATATCTGCAATACCATATCGGACTCTGCCACTATCTTAAGTCGCTCTACCCCGATGAGGTCGTTGTATATCATCCCAAATTCTCCTACAATTATGACGGCTGCGCGCGCTACTGTCTGCATCTCCGCGCGGCTCTTTGGCTCGACGAGGAATATTACAACAATCCCGCCGATGATACCCTCTCAGCGGAATATTACGCCGAGGGCTCTGAATGGTTCATCAAGCGCACCTCCTCTTACGGATTTGCCGCCAAGGGAGGAAACAACAAGGAGCATCACAACAACAACGACGTCGGCTGCTTCATTTACGCCAAGAACGGCAAGCAGATCATCACCGACCCCGGCGCGGGTATCTATTCCCGTCAGTATTTTGACAACAATGTGCGCTACTCGATCCTTGAGTGCTCCTCACGCAGTCACAGCGTACCGATCGTAAACGGTGAACTTCAGTTTTTCGCCAAAGAAGCCGCAGCAAGCGGAACCAAATATGAAAACGGAATATTCTCAATGGATATTGCCAAAGCATATAAATGCGAAGGTCTTAAGAGCATTCTGCGCTCCTTCTCTTTCACCGACGACAGTGTCACTCTGACAGACAAATTCATCTATAGCGGCGAGGGCGAGATAACCGAAAGACTTGTTTCACTTATAAAGCCGACATATGAAAACGGCATTCTTTCTATCGAAGATACGGTTATCGAATTCGATAACTCTGTCTGTGAGCTGATATTTAATGAAGAAGCAAGCGGCAGAAATCATTGCTACTTCATTGATTTCAAGCTTAAGAACGGCGTGCGCGAATTCAGTTGCACGATTAAAGGATAAAAATGAACGCACTTGAAATTAAAAATCTTACGA
>JAGBYM010000009.1 GCA_017628755.1 Clostridia bacterium
GATTTATACATATTGGTTCTCCGATGACATATTAATTGGATAAGATAAAATATTCAATGATCTTTAGACTATCTTAATTATAACAAATAAAACTTGAAAAAGCAACAACACAAATAAAAAAGGTGTTGATTTTGATAATATAAAATAATAGCCAGGAAGAAGGCTTGCACTGTATTTTTTTGAGTGTCATTGCATGTATGCAGAAGGCTTTTTCTTTGCAATCTATCATTACCCTATAAATTAGTTTTCATAGCCACTTCATTGCCATATATATTTTTATTATATCACAACTTCGTAAACGTTTCAATCATTTCTTCGGTTCAAATCTGTCTACAGACTAAAAGAGAACGAAATCGTACTATGCACAATGTAATGTACTCCCCAACGCAAACAGACTGATAATTTTGAAGATGCCCTCACGTGAATCACGCGAGGGCGTTCGGATTCGTGACCGAGTATCAATCTGATATAATAATGGCCGGGTATTCGCCTACGGCGAAGATTCGCTCGCTTGCCGCCGCCTCGCAAGCGGGCATCGCTCTGCGCGGCGAATGCGGACCGACGCCGCTTACGCGGCTCGGTCCGCATCGTCGGTCATCCCAGCCAACAGAAAAGCCACCCTTACGGGTGGCTTTTCTGTTGGCTGGGATGGCCGGATTCGGACCGACGAATGCGGGAGTCAAAGTCCCGTGCCTTACCGCTTGGCGACATCCCATTGCGGTCCCGAAGCGTTTTGCGCTTCGGGAATTAAATTGTTTTTAGTTTCCTATTTTGAAATTCAGCTCGATGGACGAGGTGCCCTTGAGCGATGAATTTACAACAGAGATAAAGGTCTTTCCGCGGTTGATCGTGAGTTGCTCTCCGCTCATACCGGTGATAGAAAGCTCGGATGTGTCGCTCGCGCGGCTCCATCTGATCGGAACGTATCTGCCGTCCGAGATATAATAACCCTCGCCGGTGCCCGTGGTCTGGACGTTAAGTCTGCCCTCGGCATCGCCTTCGATGTTATTTGTCTGCGCAAAGAGGATAAGTACGTTTCTGAAATTCAGCTGTTCGCCGTTTTCGGCATCAAGATGCGGAACGTCACCGTGCTGATAGCGATAGTAAGTTCCCGTCTGGCTGCTGTAAACGAGCTGTACCTGCTGATAAAGCGAATACTTGAGAATAACGTGGGTCGCGGAACCGCCCGAAAGATACATCGACTTGCCTTCTTCAATGAAGTTGAAAGCGTTCGAGGTCTGCGCGGTAAGCGGATAATTATTGAATTCCGCAATCTTCGCGATTCCCTTTCCGTGGACCATCAGCGAATGCTCCCAGCCATCGTTCTTGTATCTCTCAACGTCGCGGTAAAAGCCCTGCATTGCATAGCGGTCGTTAACACCGTCAACGTACTGAAGGCCAAGATTTTTGATCGTCTCATACGCTTGCGGGCTACCGCCGCCACCGACCATAAGAGAATCGAACGCCTGAGAGAGGCTGATCATATAGGGTCTTGTGGAACGGATGGGGCCGAAAACGTCAAGAGTGGGCTCGCCGTCGGCGCCAACGTAATCGTTGGTAATTCCGACAAGGCGGGAAATGCCGCCCTCGACCATCATTTCGATCAGAATATCCGACTTGGAAATTCCACTCTGGGGAGCCGCTACGCTCACGTTGTCATAAACGAGAGACACGGGACGGACGCTCGAGCTGTCATAAAGCTGGCGCAGACCCGTCAGCGGATCGATATAGGTGATGATCTGACCCTGCTCGTTTGTCTCGGGCGCTCTTGTAGTCTCCTCGGGTGCGGAAGTAATATTTCCGCTCGGATCTTCGGTTACGCCGGGTTCGGTGGTTTCGGGAGTGGGCGCAGTGGTTTCATCGGCAGAGCCGGGAATATCCTCGCCGCCCGATTCGGGAGCATCGGTACCCGTACCGAGACCGAAAACGTATTCACATCCGACCGACGAAAACAGCAGAACCATCATCGCGAGAAGCGCAAGGATCCGCAGAAGACGTGAGTCTTTTTTGTGCTCTTTCATTTTAAACGGTCCTTTTTCAGTCAGGATCTGTTTGCTCTCTCAAGCCAGACCATACCCATTGTAAGGGCGTTGTGCAGTCCGCTCTTGTCGCCCTGCTTGATGATCTTGCCGGGGTCCTTGGAATCAACAACCTGGATAAGGATGTTATCGGGAATATCGCGGCCATGCTCTTTCTTATAAGACATTATCTCAAGGATCAGGAAGCACTTTTCGCTCTTGTCACCGTAGCAGATCGTCTGACCTTCGCGGACGAGGGGCTGATCAAGATAGGTCAGGTATTTTCCCTCGATAGGGGCAAATTTTTCTTCGTTTGCCATGGCTTACCTCCAAATGAGTTTTTGCCGACAAGTCGGCATAATATATTATATTGTATCACATTTCTCGCGAAAAGTCAATCCGATTTTCAATTTTCTTCCGATTTATTAATATTTTGATCAATTTTAACTATCGTGGGGCTTTGTCTTAAAAATGTTCCGCTTTCGCGCGGGCTTGTCATAGCCAGAGTATAGAGCGATTCGAGATGCTGTCCGAGGGTAAACTGGCGAATTGCTCTCACGCTGTCGGGTATCTTTGAGGGTTTTGACACCACCGCGATATCCTTTACGTCGGAGACAAACGCAAGTCCCTTTTCGTTTGCCGCAAGAAGATTTACATACGCCGCGCGCTCCTTCAGATCCCATTTTTTGACCCCTGTCATGCCGAAGATCACGGCTCTGCGGAGGCGCGAATCGGTATATCGCTTTGTCGCCATAACGCTTATCATATGCTCGAGATCGCCCGAAGCGCGTGCTGCACTCATAATCCGCTGCGCAACTCCGCCACCGCATTCGGCGCACTCGGAAACAGCATCAACGTCGCAAAGTCTCCAGAAGGACAGTATCGCACTTTCGATGTTTTTCAGATAAGCGGTCTCACCCTCTGCCGCGGCTGCCTCGATAGCACGCCTCGATTCTGGCGGAAGCTGAATATCGCTGTATTTACCGAGCTCGCCATCCGCAATCGCGCGTCTGATCTCGGTTGCGGAAGGATACGCACCCTTCTCCGCCTCACCGTGATATCCCGCGCCCTCGCGTTTGACCGTCATAAATTCAAGATCAGGCGCAAGCTTCTTGCCCGCCTTGAGGTATTCGATGCCGAGGATATCGTTTGGGTCATAATCCTTGCCAAGCGCGGAAAAGTAATCCTCCGCTGTACCTATGCTTTTATTCGCAGACGGTACAAAAAGCTCTGATCTTTCCGCGACCTTGCGGAGCTTTTCGACGTTTCCCGTTTCGGAGCCAAATGCAATCGTATCGACGCCGAGTCGGTTCAGTATATCGACGCCCGCCGTAGCAAAGAATTCCGCACCTCCCGCAGAATAGGGGAAAGGAAGCTCGAACACGGCATCCGCGCCCGCCTCTATTGCAGAGAGCGCGCGGCGATTTTTTGGGATAACGGCAAAGTCTCCCCTCTGAACGCAGTTTCCGCTCATCAGGCATATTATCCTCTCGGCGCCCATCGCGCGGAGAGTCTCTATCATATACTTATGACCGCCGTGAAGCGGGTTATATTCGCAAATTATTCCGACGTTTTTCATTTTTATGGGTAAATCTCCCTTAATTTTAAGTATTTTTGCCGTTAAGACTTGAAAAAATCAAAAAGTTGTAGTATAATATATTAGTTATTATTATTTTTCTTATATGGAGGATATTCCAAATGAAATTACTCGTTGTAAACGCAGGCTCGAGCTCGCTCAAGTATCAGCTTTTTGACACCGCTGATTACTCCGTAAAGGCTAAGGGTATCTGCGAGCGTATCGGTCAGGAGATCGGTCTTCTCGACCACAAGAACCTTGTTCAGGGCACACGCACCGAAAAGGAGCTTGCTATCCCCACTCACACCGATGCTGTACGTATCGTAATCGACGCACTCACTGACAAGGAGATCGGCGTTATCGAAAACATGTCCGAGATCGAGGCTGTAGGCCACAGAATCGTCCACGGCGGCTACTACTTCTCCGAGTCCATGCTCCTCACCGAGGAAGTTCTCGAGAAGCTCAAGCTCTGCTATGACTACGCACCTCTCCACACCGGCGCACACATTCAGGGTATCCAGGGCTGTCTCGCAGTTATGGCGAACGTCCCCCAGGTTCTCGTATTTGACACCGCATTCCATCAGTCGATGGCTCCCGAGGCTTATATGTACGGTCTTTCCTACGACATGTACGAAAAGCACGGCATCCGCCGCTACGGCGCACACGGCACCTCTCACCGCTACGTTGCAGGCGAGATGATCAAGCTTCTCGGCGGCAAGGCTGAGGGCACCAAGATCGTAACCTGCCATATCGGTAACGGTTCCTCTATCTCCGCTGTCAAAGACGGCAAGGTTATGGACACCTCTATGGGCTTCACTCCCCTTGCAGGCGTTCTTATGGGCACTCGCTGCGGCGATATCGACCCCGCAATCGTTCCCTACATCATGCAGAAGGAAAACATGACCGCTGACGAAGTTTCTTCCTACATGAACAAGAAGTGCGGCTACATCGGTCTTACCAAGGGCTTCTCTTCCGACTCCCGCGACCTCGAAAAGGCGATCGCAAACGGTCCTTCCGATCCCAACTACGAAACTTCCAAGCTCGCAGTTGATATGCTCAAGCACCAGATCAAGAAGTTCATCGGTTCTTACACCGCTATCATGAACGGTCTTGACGCTGTCGTATTCACCGCAGGTCTCGGCGAGAACAATCCCCGCCTCCGCGAGATCGTTTGCGAGGATATGGAATACTTCGGAATCAAGATCAACAAGGAAGTTAACGACGTAACCCTCCGTCAGCCCAATATCGTAAAGATCTCTACCGACGATTCTAAGGTAGCTGTTTACGTTATTCCCACCGACGAGGAGCTCGTTATCTGCCGCGATACCGAAGCTATCGTAAAGGCTCTTTAATCCATTTATAAAATAATACCGACGTCCGTATCAGGACGTCGGTATTATTTTATCATAATTCCGGGAAACTTACAAGTCCCCTTTGCGGATTTTATCGCAAAGATCGCGGGAATATGCCTCTTTATCTGCAAAATTCATAGCTGATATGAATATTTCTTCGATCTTCATATGCGCCTCCCCCGCTTCCGCGAAAAATCCTAGCGCTTCTCCGAGCGATCCGTTTGCCAGAGTGCGCAGATGTTCGATCCTCTCTTTTTGCATAAGATAGACCGATCGGTCAACAAATTCCGCAACGTCAAGGACCTTGTCATCGGCAACGGATACCGACATTTCGGTAATCGAAACGTCGCCCGCAAGAATTGCGCAATATCTTGACGGCATTATCGGATGGGGCGCGACTCTGCCCCCGCCGACCGCGCGGACAAGACTTTCGAAATAGATATGGGATATGCAGTAGCCTCGGCTATCGGTCAGAGAAAGCGCCAACTGCGCGCTTTCCGAAAAGCTGTCAAAGGCAACCATACCCTTCATACCCACCGCAGATATCGGCGTTCGCAACAAACGGTCTCTCTGCATATCGCGAGCCAGTCTCGAGCATTCATCCGAGATTGCCCCAATATCAACAGCATCGATAGCCAAAGCGTCCGCCGCCTCGGTAAGGCTTCCGTATGCCGAAAGCGCGCGGTATGCCGAGGCGTAAGCAGATTTCTTTTTTCGAACCCATGCATCAATCTCGCTCTTGCGCAAGCGCAGTATCCGCGCGTCCCAGAAGCGTCCGAGATCGATAAGATTGTCTTCCGTACCCGGCGACGAGATATCCTCCGCGTGCGGAGCCGTGCCGTCCATGATCGCAACTGAATAACCGTCACACGTCACGTAAAGTCCGTCAAGGGATGAAGGATCAGACGAGCAGTAATAATACTCGACCTCTCCGCCCGCCTGCTGAAATGCATCTGCCATTTCATGCATCAGGCGGGATTTTCCCGTACCCGGTCCACCCTTGATTATGTAGCACCGCTCTGCTCTTTCGCGGAAGTTTTCACCGAAATATGAAACGAAACCTTTTGAGGTATTCGAGGCGGCAAAGTATTTTTTGCCGCTCATTTTTCAATGATGACCGTCTTATCAGGGGTGATGCCGGTCTGCTCGTAAACGATGGCGTTGATCTGCGCGACCTGCGCGGCTGTAAGCGCGGTATCGGGGACGTCAACAACTACGCTGATGCCGTTTTCCGAAATGACGGCAACGCACTGCGCAAATCCCTTCGACATAACGAGAGTCTCCACGTTCGCCTCGGCTTCCATATCCTCAGCCATTCTTGCGATATCTGCAAGAGCGGTAGCCTTTGCCTCTTCGTTCGAGTTTTCGTCCTCAACTACGCTCTGGAGAACCTCCATAGCTTCGTCTCTCGCCTTCTGACGGCTGAGCTGGGATGCGGCAAAATAGCTGTCGTTCTCTTCCTGTGCGCCGACGTCACGGGTATCTTCCGCACCGGCGTCGCCGCCCGAGGGCAGATCGCCTTCATTGCCTGCGGGAATCAGAGCCCAACCCGCAACCGCAATCGCGCCAACGAGCAGTACACTGCAAATAATAATGAGATTGCGCTTACCAAGCTTGGCGAAAAAGTCCTTAATCATCTCGCCGAATTCTTCTTTGTTCATCTTCTTTCCTCCGTGAATCTGATTTGGTCTGCATTAAATAATATTGTCCGAGCCTTTGAAATATTCCTACTCGGTTATATATATTTTATTCGCTCCGACTCCGAAAGCCGCCGAAAGCAAAGCCGTCAGCTCGGCACGCAGAGCATCGTCCCGACCGCCCTTGCAGGTGACACCTATCCCCGCAACCTTTGGAGATGCTACCGATACCGCACAAAGCTCCGCCGCACTTCCGCTTCCGAGTTTAACGTGCTCAATGCTCTGCCCGCTTCCGCTGACGGTCTTATCGGCGGCATATACCTGCTCAAAACCGCCCTCAAGCGTCAGCGCAACCGTGACGTTCGAAACACCGCTGACGCTCTCGCAAAGCCGCATAGCCTGCTCTTCAAGATATCTGCAATAAGCCTCGATCTCGTCGGTCTCGGAATAGGCGGAGGTCTCACTTTTTCCGCCGAAGCTACCTAACAAAAGTAATAGAATACCGATCACCGCGCCGATAATTATTAATATTGTAGATTTGTTTTTCATTTTATTCACCGTTAATAATAAGACATTCCGCGTCTGTCAGCTCCCCAACAGCATCGCGCAACACGCGCGGATCACTCCATCTCGCGTCCGAATAAAGACATAATATCACGCGTTTGAGAATCACGGCCCCGTCCGACACACTCACCTCCGCGCGAACTTCCAGATCACCTTCGTCAATCCCCGCCCTCTCGGCAATATGAGTCCGCAAGACTTCTTCTATTCTCTCGCCCGATACCGCGCCGAGGGATGCGTAAAGTGCTTCCTCTGACGAAAATGCACTTTCATAATTACCAACAATTTCTTCAAAATCCAAGTTGTCTTTCGCTCGCGATATAAGCGATGAAATCGGCGAGACGATCACGCATAGAAGAAAGAGCGAGCAGGCGGTATTGATCCCTTTTGACAGCGCCGCTTTGTCGTCACCGAAAAACATTGCAATCAAAGCGGAAATCACCGACGCCGCAATAACACTCAAAAAATATTCGCCGATACCCATCAACCGAGTCCTCCTATAGCCGTCGAGCCTACCGCAAAGAGCGTCAGCGACAGCACGCATAGCACCGACGCCATCGCAGCCGCGGCAATAACGAAGCCGTAAAGCGACGCAATCTCGCGGCTGAGCTTGACGAGATTCTTGCATCCGAGCATTTCCCCGAAAGCCGCCGCGCTGTTGAGCGCAAGACGCGTAAGTAACAGTTCAATAAGAAAAGGAAGGAGCAGGAGCGCAAGCGTAAGTATCCCCGCAATACCGACAGTCGAGCGCAACAGTTTCACCGATGCCGCAAGAGTGCGGAGCGTGTCTCCGACCGTCGAGCCGACAACGGGTATCATATTTCCCGCAAGGAACTTTACCGCTCTTGCGCCCGCGTTGTCACCCGCCGCGGCAATGACGTGCTGTGATGCAAGCGACGCCATCAGCAAAGTTCCGCAGAGTCCGAAAACGAACACCAGAGTTTGCTTGATTGACCCTACGATCCCCGAAAGAGAGCCCTCTCCTGTTCTGAATGAATCTGCAAGTGTCAGAGCCATACAAGCGCATACCGCGGGCAGAACCAATGCTGTCGCGCAAAGCTCGATGAGATTGAGTTGTATCAGCAAGGAAGATGCGCTGACAGCCGCCGCGGCGGTGTTCCCTCCCGCGATATAAAGCGCGGTCATAACGGGAATCATCGAGTTCATCATAATACATATCCGCTGAAAAAATCCGCCCGCCGCCGTAATTCTCGGAAACTGCATTGCGGCAACGATAACGGACGAGCAGAGCGAGGAAGCAAAAGTCACCGCGTTTTTCATTCCCGCGCCCGTAATAGTCTCTGCCAAGGCATTCATCAGCACGGCAAGGATCATAAGACAAACAAGCATACAGAACAGCGAAAACGCGCTTGGCATACTCCCCACCAAAAGATTCCGCACTAATCCGAGTATAGACTTCGGTGACAGCGCATCTGTCAGCGACTCTGCAACTTCGCCCGCGTCATCCGAAAAAATACCGTTTGGAAGCATTTCCGAAACGTCTTCGGGGAGCGATTCATAAAAATCGCGGTACTCTTCAGGAAGTCCCACCGCAGAGGCTTGTCCGGTGAAAAATAACATTATCACCGCAAGGAAAAACGGCAAAAGCAGATATTTTCTCACAGTCCCGCCTCGGCAAAAAGTGCACGGATGCTGTCAAGAAGCAAGGAAATAAGCGGAAGAGTCAGCACTACGATCTCAAGTCTTGCCGTCAGCTCAAGCGACGAGGCAACCGACGGCGTTCCCATATCGCGGCATATATCTGCCGCCACGCGCGTCAGCATTGCGATTCCAACAGCTCGCATAAGAACCGCAAAAACCTCGCCCGCCATCGGCAAAGCTTCCGAAAGGTCACCTATATATCCAACTATGGGCTCAGCCATTCCGAATGCCGCGGCAATGAGCAGAATACTTCCCGCAAGCGTCAGCGGTACCTCATATTCCTTTTTGATATTCCGCAGAAAAAAGACCGCCGCCGACGAGATCAGCGCAACTCCACAGAGCTTGTACGTATCAAATCCCATCAGATCCCGAATATTCCGCGCAGAGTCGTGAGCAATCCCGCGATCTCGTTTATCAGCATGAGAAGGACCGCCACGATGCCCGATACCGTCAGCCACGTCACCTGCTCGTCCCTTCCGGTTTTTGAAAGTATCTGTCCCGAAACGCCAACGAGTATGCCGACACCGAGAACCTTCAAAACCAAGGTTATATCCAAATTTCCTTCCTCCTAAAACAGTATTATAACGATCGCGGCGGCAAAGCAAAAGCGGAGCACGCCGCGGCTTTTTCTTTCCTTTGGCAGATCTGTTTCGAGCTTTTGCAAAAGTGCCTCAAGGTCTTTTATGCATGAATTACATCCCGCCACCTCTTCCTCACGGTAGGACGATCCGAGCGTTGAAAGGAAGGAATCAAATATCTTTCCACCGTCGGCATAGTAAACACCCGATGCAAGCATCGTCCGCAAGCCGTCGGTATCAAAAAACTCACCACCCTCGCATCCGATAAGGATGTCGGATAAAAGTCCGCGGTCACAGTCCTTGATAATATCTCCGATCGGCGAGAGAAACCGTTCGATCCTATCGCGCACAAAACGTACGAAAGCTATCTGCGCGCGAAGACGGCGGAGTCTTTCACCGTCTCTTTTTTTATTGATGATACTCATTGCGGCAACCGACGAAAACAAGACGGCACACCCCGCAAGCTTAGCCGCGAGATTCAAGGTAAGCAATATCCGCGTCCTCCCTTTTGCAGATGTCGTAAGCAAAGGAAAAATTTCCCGATCTTGAAATGCCGACGTAAGCACCGAAAGTGCCCGCGCGATGAAGCATCCCCATTCCGGCGCGACCGAGAAGCTCTCGAACCGACGATGCATGCGCCGTTGCTATCAGCGGAACACCGCAGTTGTGCGCCTCGCAAATTGCCTCCGCTTCGGCACGGCTTCCGATCTCATCGCAGATCATCACCTCGGGTCCTAGAGTACGCGATGCGAGGGTAAGTCCTACGTGCTTTGGATATCCCGAAAGCAGGTCTATACAGAGCATCGGAGAATCAAGCGAATAGGCCAGCTCACCGCGCGTATCGATGACGCTGACCCGCCTTGCGTCTTTCCCCGAGGCAAGCATGACCGCAAGCGAGCGCAAAAGCGTGGTCTTTCCGACCCCGGGAGGTGAGTAAATCAGCACACCGTTTGTAAATCCGCCCTCCTTCATCAGGTCGATGATCTCTTTCCCGAGCGGGGGCGACTGATGCGGAATTCTTATGACGAGCGTATCAATCTCATAAACTCCGCAAATCTTACCGCCCGAAAGTGCCGCCCTTCCGCATACACCCACGCGTATTCCTCCCCGCAGACTGATATATCCCTCGGCTATCGTATCGCGATAAGCATATACAGAACCCTCGCAAAGGCGCATCAATACCGAATCCATCTCGCTTCTTGTCAGCACAGCGGGAGTCGCCACGTTTTTACCAAGCGAAGTAAGAGTCGCCCGTCTTCCGCAATGCAGACGAATCTCCTCAACGCGGTCAAGCTTTTTCGCGGCATTTATTATCTCCCCGCCAACTCTGTGCGGCAACGCAAGTTTTATACATTCGGGTATATCGTTCATTATCTCCCCCACGCTTGTCTGCTGATAAATCTTATTCTCCAAAGTAAAAAAATATTACGGAAATTGCAATCGGTAGCAAACCTTTTTGAGTTTTCCGACACTTAATAAACGAAAAGTAGACCTATGCGTTAGCCCTTCTCAACTACGCGGTTATTGAAATTATCCCAAATTACTGGTATAATTTAAACAAATCAACCATTTTAACCAGAAAACGCGCTGTTTATCCTCAAATTCCCAAATTAAAAAAATATATGATATAATTATATCAACCAAACCAAGGAGAATCATTATGGCAAAAAACAAAATCAAGCAAAACGTACCCACAAGGTATTTCACTCAAAAGAATCGCGACAAGCTCGAAGGTGCTCTCTTCGGAGGCGGCGTTCTCGGCATGGCGGCATTCATTCTCTTCTATCTTTTGGTCTATTGGTATTATTCGATGATAGGACTTTACCTCGGCGGAAGCTGTATCATCGCATACATAGCAATCACATCAAAGAAGGTCAAGGATGACGGCTACGACGCGCACGTCAAGGAATTCATCGAGAAAAACAAGCTCGCCCCCACGGCAAAATACAGCCTCAGTCTTTACGACGCGGGACGCGGTTACGTCAAGCTCTGCAAGGATCGCAAGCTTCGTTCGAGCCTCTACTGCATCTCCGAATTCGAATTCGGACGCGAAAGCTTTGATCTGACTCTCACCGAAATCGACTTTTGCGAGACGGGAGACGGCGCACCCAAGGTTACAAAGAAGCAGTACTCCCTCCCGATAGGAATGCCCTACACCGTCGAAGATTTTACGGTCGAGACCGCTGAAGGCAAAAAGAATATGCAGTATCTCGTTCTCGCGCCCGAGGACGGAGCACCTATCAAGCTTCCGATCGACACTACCTCATGCGACAGCGATGAGATTATTTCGAAGATAAAGGGAAGAAGGTAAGGCAAAATGGGAAAAGCATTTATTGCATCTCTCGTCACGCTGGGCGTCGGAGTTTTCGGCTGTGCCGCGTTTGACGGCTGGGCAAAAACCCCCGAAATCGGTGTTGTACTCGCTGTCGCGGTTATGGGCGGTCTGATAATTATGTCGATTGAGGATAAAAAGAAATAACAAAAGGGCAGTCAAAACTGCCCTTTAATTATTCAAAAATCATTTTTCTGCTTCGGAATAAGCGCGGAAGTATTCGGCGATATCCTCTTCTGTAATCTCACTGTAAGAGCCGAAGTCTGCAACTATCTTTTCTGCATAAAGCTTCACAACCTCAGCGTCAAGCTCGTATTCAATCTCCGCTTCAGCAAAAGTCTCCTTGATGATATCGGCAAGCTCTGCACATTTTTCATCATCGCTCTTACCCGAATTATTGAGTTCGGTAAGCTCATTCGCGATGCTTCCCGTGAAATCCGCATAAACTTCCTCGGCATTTTCGGGAATATTGAGTGCTGTTCCGATAGCGCGCATACCAATGTTGGTAATGTCACCGATAAGTATCTTGAACCCGGGATTTGAATCAAATTCAGCCACAAGCTTACGTACGGTAGTACCGCCGCTGAGCTTATCAATAAGGGCGTTGCCTTCTTCTCCCATACTGCGGAAAACTCCGTCCTCCGCAAGAATAACCACGGTATTGGCTATAGTATCAAGATCGGCGCAGAACGCATCGTGATCACGCGCGTCGTCATGGAAAATCTGAAGCAGATGAGTAAAGGTTTCGTCAAAAATCCCCGCTCCGATTTCATCAAGGTTGGGCGCGGGAGCACCAAAGAAGCTTTCATCCTCAAGCCACGCATCCGTAGCGGAATATACCACCTCGCCGGCAATAGCGGGAAGGATAAGCGAATCCGAAATACCGTCGCTGAGGTCGCGAATCGCATTCGCCTCATCTTCGCCATATTCCGAAATCTTATGATCCGAAAGATAAATTACATTGCCAATAATTCTGCCTATCGCATCCGCCTCGTTTACAAGATTGCTCTTGTGACCGTCTATCTTAAAGGAAGTAAGCCACTTACAAACGGCGTTTCCGCCCGTAACGCGATAAACTGCGATTGCGGGACTGGCTTCCGCTTCATCAATAGTTTCAACGATCACAGCCGCCTCATCCTCCAATACAGAATCCAATCTTCCCATGATCTCGTTTGCGAAATCACCGTACGCCGCAATAGGCGTGAGAAGAACGAACAGCGTGATCAGCGCTTGCGCAATTACGCAAGGAACGATTATTACGGCAGAACGCTTTTTCCTGTCTTTGTTCGCAGATACAAGCGCAACGATCAGGCTTACGATCCATCCGATGACCATAGTAATGATGGCAAATACCACAAACGATACCGCAAATACGATCGGTGCCGCAAAAGCGGTAGCAATCGATACCATAGAGTCTCCAAGTGTCTCGGCAGAAGCAAGGAAATCAAGAATCGAATCGCCAAACTCAGTTCCTGAAAGTAGGGTAGCCAAAATCGGAGAAATAGTTGAAAAGCCAACACTCTTAAGCGTAATCACCGTAATAATCGCAGCTATCAGGCTAACACCGACACCGATTATTCGAATAACAACGTTTCTTGTTCCGATAACAAATCCCCAAGCGATCATAATTCCCAAAAGGAGCAGCGGAAATATCAGTGACATAAAACCCATAAATTATTACCTCTCTTTCGAATTGTCAAATAAACCGACAATATTTTAGCACAATTAAGCAAAAAAGTCAAGATATATGCAAATTATAAAGCAATTTTAACACCTTTTTATTGACTTTTTTCACTAATCGTGATATAATAATTTATCTATGTATTTTATTTATCGAAAGGATATACAGTCATGCAATGGACATCTCTTAATGACATTCGTGAGAAATACCTCGCCTTCTTTGAGTCGAAGGGGCATCTCCGTCTGCCGTCCTATCCCCTTATTCCCCATAACGACAAATCGCTTCTTCTGATCAACTCGGGTATGGCACCTATGAAGAAGTTCTTCACAGGTGAGGAAGAGCCTCCCCGCAACCGTGTCACCACCTGTCAGAAGTGCATCCGTACTCCCGACCTTGAGCGCGTAGGTCATACCGCACGCCACGGCACTTTCTTTGAAATGCTCGGTAACTTCTCCTTCGGCGACTACTTCAAGGAGCAGGCTATCGAGTGGGCTTGGGAGTTCCTTACCGTAACTCTCGAGATTCCCGCAGAGCTTCTCTGGCCCTCTATCTACGAGCAGGACGACGAAGCTTTCCACATTTGGCACGACAAGATCGGCGTTCCCGCAGAGCGCATCGTACGCCTCGGCAAGGCTGATAACTTCTGGGAGCACGGCTCCGGTCCCTGCGGTCCTTGCTCCGAAATCTACTTCGACCGCGGAATCAAGTACGGCTGCGGTTCTCCCGACTGTAAGCCCGGTTGCGACTGCGACCGCTTCATGGAGATCTGGAACAACGTATTCTCCCAGTTCAACAACGACGGTCAGGGCAACTACACCGAGCTCGCACAGAAGAACATCGACACCGGTATGGGTCTTGAGCGTCTCGCATGCGTAATGCAGGGCGTTGACAACATGTTCGAAGTTGATACCATTCAGAAGGTTATCGGCAAGGTATGCGAGATTTCGGGCAAGAAATACGGTGACGACAAGAACAACGATATTTCCATCCGCGTTATCACCGACCACGTACGCTCTGCAATGTTTATGATCTCGGATACCGTTATTCCCTCCAACGAGGGTCGCGGCTACGTTCTCCGCCGTATCATCCGCCGTGCTTGCCGCCACGGTAAGCTCCTCGGCATTGATCATCCCTTCCTCCTGGACGTAGTAGAGGTTGCTATCGGCGAAAGCTGTGGCGCATACCCCGAGCTTTCCGCAAGAGCTGACTACATCAAGAAGGTTCTCTCCATCGAGGAAGAGCGTTTCGACGCTACCATCGATGCAGGTCTTTCGATCCTTTCCACCCTCGTTCGCAACGCTCTCGCTGAAAATTCGAGCGTTATTTCGGGCGAAGAGGTATTCAAGCTTTACGACACATTCGGATTCCCCATCGACCTCACCCGTGAGATCGCTGAGGAAAGCCATCTTGCCATCGACGAGGAAACCTTCCAGATGCTGATGACTCAGCAGAAGAAGCGCGCTCGTGAGGCTCGCGCTAACATCGGCGGTTGGGATTCCTCCTCCAAGTCTCTTCTCGAGAACATTCCCGCTACAGAATTTACAGGTTACACAGAGTATAAATCCGAAGCAAAGATTCTCGCTATTATGGTTGACGGCGAGCTCGTCGAGAGCGTAAGCGAGGGCGAATGCACCATCATCCTCGACCGCACTCCCTTCTACGGTGAAGGCGGCGGACAGATCGGCGACAAGGGTAATATCTACGCCGACGGCAAGATGATCACCGTTCTCGATACAAAGAAGGCTGACGGCATCTATCTCCACCTTTGCATTGTTGCAAACGGTGTATTCAGCGTAGGCGATACCGTCAAGGCATCGGTAATGGACGTTCTCCGCTCCGCAATCAAGCGCAACCACTCCGCGGCTCATCTGCTTCAGGCAGCTCTCCGCACCGTTCTCGGCGAGCACGTTGAGCAGGCAGGCTCTTATGTCAGCGACAGAGTTTGCCGCTTCGACTTCAGCCACTTCCAGGCACTCACCGGCGAGGAACTCGCAAAGGTTGAGTATCTCGTAAACGCTCATATCCTTGCCGCTTCCGAGATCGTTACCAAGGAGACCGATATCGAGACCGCAAAGAAGGAAGGTGCTATGGCACTCTTCGGCGAAAAGTACGGCAAGACCGTCCGTATGGTCAAGATGGGCGACTTCTCTACCGAACTCTGCGGCGGTACTCACTGCTCGAACACCGGCGAGATCGGTCTGTTCAAGATCACATCCGAGACCTCGGTTGCCGCAGGTGTTCGCCGTATCGAGGCTGTAACCGGACTTGGAGTTCTCGATCTTATGAATCAGAAGGACGCTCTCATTCACGAGACTGCGCGTGAGCTCAAGGCTCCCAATCCCGCTGACGTTGCAAAGAAGGCTTCCGCTACCGTTGCAGAGCTTGCAGCGGCTAAGCGCGAGATCGAGTCCCTCAACTCCAAGCTCGCGGCTACAAAGCTTGATTCCCTCCTTGCAGGCGCAAAGGCAGTTGGTAGTGTAAACCTCTGCACCGCTCGCTTCGACGGTATGGCTATTGAGGTTGCACGTTCTCTTGCTGACGAGATCAAGGCAAGCCGCTCCGACGTTGTTGCTGTCCTCGCAGTTGCAGCCGAGGGCAAGCTCAACTTCATCACTGTTTGCGGCGCGGACGCCGTAAAGGCAGGCGCACACGCAGGCAAGATCGTATCCGCAGTTGCTGCCGTTACCGGCGGTAAGGGCGGCGGACGTCCCGACAACGCTATGGCGGGTGGACGCGACGCAGCTCTCATTGCAGACGCGCTCGCAGCAGCGGAGACCACTCTCGCATCTATGCTTAAATAATTCTATATTTCAAACGCCTCGGGTTTCCCCGAGGCGTTTTTATAATGTAAAAAACACCGCATCCGCGATAAACGCGGATGCGGTGTTTTTTATTTTGGGCCGTGCCGCGGAAATTAATCTGCGGTAAGTCCCGAACGCTCGATACCCTGAACCAGGAAGTTCTGGCAGAAGAGGTACATAATGATGAGCGGGAGGATTATAAGCAATCCACAAGTGTTTCTGATTGCTGCGTAGTAGAGGTTCTGTCCGGGATAAGAAGTCTCCAGAGACTGAGGAATCTCAACTACCTGAGGCATCAGAACTGTCTTATTGGTTGTAAAGAAGAGCGTGGTGTAGAAGTCATCGGTCCACTGCCAAGAGAAGGCGAAGAGGAATACGGTGATCATCATCGGCACCGACAGAGGCAGAATGATCTGCAGGAAGGTACGACCGGTACCCGATCCGTCGATGTATGCCGATTCTTCAAGCTCATTCGGTACGCCCATGAAGAACTGACGGAGCATGAATACGTACAGACCGTTCTTGAATCCGAGACCGGTGAGGGAGAGGATAACAAGAGGCCAGTAGGTATTGTTAAGGTTGAAAGCTCCATCTTCAACAACTGCCTGCAGGAATTTACTGCTGGGCTCTGCGCCGAAGATATTGATGTTTGCGAGAATATCATTCAGGAATCCGATCTCGCCGACGGTTGCGTTACCCGAGAGGAACTTGATTATTCCGAATATATCGAAATATCGGAAGTTCATAAACATCGAGTACTGAATCGTCTGGTGAGGTACGACCATCGTCAGGATTACTGCCATGAATACGAGATTCGCGCCCTTGAACTTGAACTTTGCAAGTCCGTATGCGATAAGGCAGCAGATGAATGTCTGAATGATTGCTGCGGATGCCGAGAGAAGGAGTGTGTTACCGAATGCCGTAAAGTACTGGTTCTCAAGGAGAATGAACTTATAGATATCCAGCGAGAAATCCTTCGGGATCAGCATAACCGTTACGTCTACAAAGTCGTCTCTGCCCATGAAGGAGCCTGCAATCTTTGTATAGAAGGGGAAAAGTACGATGTAAGCAATACCAATAAGGAGGATGAGACGGAAGATATACCAGATAACGCCGCCTACAAACGCCATGTTGATAAACTTGGCTTTGAGTCTTTCTTTAAGCGGGGTACGCTCAAATTCAACTCTGATCTTATTCTTGGACTCCTTTGTAATCTTGGGAGCTCCTGTCTGCTGTGCATTCATTGATTTATCCTCCTTTCTTTAGTCCTTACGCTGATAGAATACGAACGCCGAAGCGATTGCCGCTACGATAGCAACGATGAGAATTACGATCAGGAAGTACATCCAGGACATAGCGGAGGAAATTTCCTTACCGTTAGACTGAGTGTAAACACCGTCGATAAATTTCATAACCGTATTCTGGTTTGTGGTGAACGAGTCGATGATGGTATAAACGGAGTTTACAAGGATCATAGGGCTTATCATCGGGAAGGTGATCTTCCAGAAGGTTTCCCATCCTGTTGCACCGTCTATCGAGCAGGACTCGTAGATCGCGGGAGAGATCGACTGAAGACCCGCAAGGAATATAAGCATCTGTACGCCCGAACGGTTAACAATGTCGTAGATGTTGTTGATCATCGTAGCAACATAGGTAACAAGCTCGGTACCGACCTTCATTCCCTGGAAGAGAACTTCGATATCGATTGCAGATACGATTTCCGATGCGGTGCTCGTTTCAGTACCGTAGTCGCCGCCTTCCTCCATCGCATCTTCCATGATGTTAGACGCGTCGATGGTTTCCATCAGACCGGTCGAAAGAATAACAGGGATGAAGAAGATTGCACGGAAAGCCGCACGTCCTGCCATCTTCTGGTTCAGAAGAACTGCCATGAAGAGCGAGAACAGGATGATAGCGGGAATGTCAAACGCCAGCTCCTTGATACCGGAGATCAGGGTCTTGACGAAGTCGGGGTTAACGAAGAGAGCTTCTCTGTAGTTTTCCCATCCGACAAAATCGGTGATGGATCCCTCACCGGGAATGATCGTAACACGGCTGAAGCTGTATACGATCGAATCCCAGATCATAGGAATGTAAATGGCGATAAAGCCGATAAGGAAAGGCAGTACAAAGAAATAACCTGCGCGAGCCTTACGTCTGTCAAGCGAAACGGCGCGGCGCTTTTTAGGTGCCTTGACCTTCTGCTCACTGACAGTATTGTTCAATTTCAGTTCGTTTGTCATTTTTGCAGCCTCCTTTATTTAGTAGTTGTGAAGTAGATGGGTTCTGCGCCGGGAACAACCTTAACGCCGCCGTAAGCAGCAATTCTGTAGGTTACGCCGTCGAGTACAACGTCTACTGTGTAGTAGTTGAAGTTGAGAATGAAGAAGGTACCATTATCGTATTCCTCGTAAACGATGCTTCCGGAATCATCGGTATACTTGGTATACTCGTAAGTTTCTTCCTCTTCTTCCTCGGTCTTCTCTTCCTCTTCCTCTACCTTTTCGTCCTCAGGAATGACGACAGTATTGTCGGGCTTGATCTCGACACGAAGAGCGGTAAGTTCAAGATCGCTGTTGGTGTTGGGAATGATGGTCTTAGCGTACTCAAGAGTTTCAATGAACTTAGCAAGTGTAGCATCAACGATACCGTTTGCATACTTGGTAGTCTCAAGAGTCTGGGTGTAAATACTATTGAGAGCGTTCAGGAACTCAGCGTTGTAAACACCTGCGAACTGAGCATCGTTGTAGTATTCCATAGCGATAGCGGAGTTCTTGAGAGCGGTGTTAACCTTGTTTGTCTGAGTATTGAAGTTAGCAAAGAGGTTATTAATACTGGTAACGTAGCTCTTTACGTAACCGAATGCAGTATCGTAAGTCTTCTTTGCTGCAGTGTATTCATTGAAGATGTTGGGGTTGGGTGCGAGAGCAGCGTTGAGTGCCTCGTAAACTGCGGTGAAGCTGTCGATACCGGTATAGTACTTAGCTGCATCGAGCTTAGCCTTAGCCTCATTTGCCTGGTTGCGTGCATTTACTTCATTGCTGAAGGAAGTTGCATACTGAGCAACGGTGGTCTTGAAGCTGTTGCTGTCGAACTTGTAAGCAGACATAGCGGATGTAGCTGCCTTCTTAGCAGTATCAAGTGCCTTGTATTCTGCGGAGTTCTTGACAGTGGTAAGAGCGGAATTCTTGTAGCTGGTGAGAGTGGTTTCTGCATCAGTAAGAGCCTTCTGAGCAGTCTTGTACTCTTCCTTGCCCTCGCAAGCCTTCTTGTACTTGGTGATGAAATCGTTGACGATGAAGCCGCCACCGATAACGAAACCGTCTGCGTTCTTTTCAACTTCAAGAAGAACATCAAATTCCTTGCCTTCGGGTCTGTTGGGAACCTTTACCTTCTGGTACTTAACCGACAGAAGAGCGAGAATATCTGTTGCGAGCTGAATCTGAGTTTCAGCATTTGCGTTCTTGATCTGAGCAACCTTCTCCGCGATCTTTGCATCGATGGGAGCGGTGAGCTTTGCTACGTAATCCTTGTATACAGCATCCTCGGTATAAGAATCGGTGATAGCTGCAAGAGCTGCCTTTGCTTCTTCTACCTTAGCAACATATTCTGCATACTTGGTGTCTGCTGCAAGGGCCTTGTTCTCAAGATCAAGCATCTCAGCAGCATTCTTCATCTCTTCATCCTTGAGAGCCTTGTACTCAGCAACAGCATTCTCGTATGCCGTCTTGACGGAAGCCTCAACGGATGCGAGCTTCTCAATAGTAGCAATGCTGTCAGCAAGGAGGGTCTCCTGTGCAACGTAATCAGCGGAAGTCTTGTAGTTCTCGGATGCCTCGCGTGCTGCCAGATAAGCGTCCTTCGCAGCCTTGAAGTTTGCATCTACAGTAACATAGTACGCATCTACAGCATCGTTAGCTGCATCAACTACTGCGGTAGCATCTGCGATCAGTTTATCATACTCGGCGATTGCGTCGGTAATCATTTTGATTTCCTTGCTGCCGGGATAGCTGAGCGAATAGGTGGTAAGAGCAGTCTCGAGGTAGCCCATGGTAATTTCGTAACGGGAGAGGATCGATCTTGCATCAAGAAGAGTCTGATACTTTTCCGCATAATCTGCAGCGGTAACGGTACCTGCAGTATGGATTGTACCCTGTGCCTTCTCATACTCAGTCTTAGCCTGTGTAAGAGCGTCTGCCAGATCAACGGGGATCTTAGCAAGTGCAGCCTCAGCCGCCTTCTTGTTCTCGAGAGCAACTGCATATGCGCGTGCATCATCGATAGAAGGAACGAAAGTGGTGATAGCTTCGAGTGCAGCGTCAACTCCCTGACCTGCAGCTACTGCATCGTCATACGCCTTGATAAGGGTAGGAAGTACAGAAAGCTTGGATGCAGTGGAAGTTTCGATTAAGGTTGCGATCTCAGCAGTCTTTTCAGCGATAGCGGTGATTGCGGACTGGAGAGAAGTGTCCTTGGTGTTGTAAGCAGTAAGAAGATCGTAGTAGACCTTGTTAGTGCCGGTGAGTTCGGGTACGAAGTTGGTAGTAAGGCTGGTGTAAGTCTTGTTCCATGCATTTGCAAGTGCATAAGCATCGTCAAGAGCATTCTTAACTGCACCCTTCTTAAGAGCATCTTCAACGAGAGTCTTGATGCTGAGTCTTACGGATGCAATACCCTTTTCGTTGACAATAATGTCACCGTCAAAGTAACCGTAAATATCTCTGTAGATCTTATCGATAGAATCGCTTGCTGCCTTGGAATTGATAGCTGCGTATACACGACCTTCAAGAAGTGCTTCCTGAAGTTCCTTAGCAGCGATCTCTGCCTCGAGCTTAGCTGCAAGTTCAGCTTCGAGCTTGAGAGCTTCCTCATCTGCAAGAACCTCGTCTTCATCGGGAACACGTTCACCGATAAGGAACTGGTGGCCAACGATCTTGTTGAGCTGGAGATCCTTGGTAAGGTCGTTAAGGATGGTGTAGTACTTAACTACGTCGTCCTTAAGAATATCGTAACGTACGGAGTAGTACTCAGAGAGACGGTTGTCTTCCTTGAGCTCTTCGTAGTTTTCGTAGCAGAGTACGAAGTAGAGACCTGCGCCGTTCTCGATAGCCTTGAGCATGCTGTAACCGATGTTACCTTCCATGTTCAGAGGAGTACCTGCGAACTGAACGCTACCGTGAAGAACAACACCGATGAAGGGTACTGCGTTCGCGGACTTGTTCTGACGGCTGGAGTCAAGAGGAGCGTTGATGATGTAGTCAACGTACTTCCAGGTGTAAGCGTTTGCACCTTCAGTCATAACGAGATCGTAATCTTCATCCATCTTAGCAAAGAGCTCAGAGGTGTACTTCTTGGAGTCCTCACGGTTGTAAGGCTCATCCTCATCGAAGTCGGAGTTAAGATCTGTACCGAGAGATGCAACCGAGATAGCCTTCAGTGCGGAACTATTTTCATAATTCTTCATGAGGTTTTCGGTGAGCTTATCATAGAAGTGTGAGAAATAAGCTGCGGAAATAGCGAGCTCGAAACGTCCGACGTGAGTCTGACGGGTCGCGCTGTAGTAACGGCGAGACATATAGGTGTCGTTGATGGACTTAACTATATGCTTCTTGAGGGTAAGTCCGTCGAAGAGGTTATCCTGACGGGAGTATGCAAAGTTGAACTCGGGGAATACGTTGAAGTCCTTCTCTGCAGAGTATGCAAGAAGATCCTCGTAGCCGGAATCACCGCCTACTGACTTTTCCCACTCAAGCTTATAGGGAACTGCGGAGTACATACCGCCGTTTGCATAACCTGTGAGCTTGAACTTCATGTTCGATACGCCTGCTTCGGAAAGCTCGTCGTACATAGTTTTAACGTTCTCGAAGGAAGTAAGGGAAGTCATTACGTTTACAGGGATCGACATGATCTTCTCGAGAGTCTCGAGAGTACCGAAGGTCTCGATGTAAACGGGAATATTTTCCTTAACCTCTTCATTGGTAAGAGCGTCAAGATTGCCGGTGGAGTAGAGGTAGTCGCGGTAAGCTTCTGCCATACCCATCCATGTGCACTCATAGTAATCTTCAACCTGCTTCTCTTCTGCGATTGCAGCGTCAGTCAGCATAATGTAACGGATCTTGTAGTTACCAACGTACTTACGGGAGGAAACTACGGTCCAGGTTGCATTTGCACCGACGGAGATAGCATTAGCGAGGTTATAAGAGTCCTTAGGTCTGGGGTAGAAGAGCATCTGAACGGCATTGTACTTACCGGTCGAGCCCATGTGATAGTTGGAAAGCTCAGCGAGCGCGTCGCCTTCTTCGATAATTGCTACAAAGCCCTTATCTTCTTTTACAAGCTTTTCCTTCTTGAGTTCCTCATACTTATGCTCTTCAACAACGTTTCCTTCCTTATCAAGGATGATTACATTGCCGTCAGCATCGATCGCTTCCTCGGTGACACGTTCTTGAACGACCTCCTCAACGGTGCGATGAGTATTGGAAACAACGCCGAATACGGGATAACGGATAACCTGCTGGTTAGTACCGGTAATAGTGTTGTAAGCGAAGTCCTGACCGTAAACCTTACCGTTGGTAACGGATGCGGTGCCTACAAGGTCTTCATGACGGAAGAGTGTACCTGCACCGTCCGGGAAGAAGTTGTAACCTGTGAAGGTCTCTTCCTTCTGGTCAAGGAGGTAGTTAGCGCCGGCGCCCATATAGGGAAGAACGCTTACGTAGTTGAGCTGGTAAAGCGACTCGTCAAAACGGAGACCGTTTGCGGGAAGTCTTACAGTCATACCCTTCTCATCAAGGCTGTACTCGAGAGCCAGCTTGAAGAGAGGAGGAGCTTTATCCTGACCCTCGTACTCGGTGAGCTGATGGTCATAGTCAAGCTGTTCAAAGGTGTAGGAAGGAATGTAAGTCTTGATATAGCTCTCGACGGTGATCAGCTCGTTACGGCTGATATCGGGAGTACATACCCAAATATCCATCTTGGTACAGATAGGATAAAGGGCTCTCATAGACTGCTTTTCCTTTTCGGTTTCAGCCTCAGCAAGGAACTTTTCAGAATAGAACGCGAGAAGCTTCTGGAACTTAAACCATTCGCTGTTACCATTCTTGGGGTTGCCATCGGGTGAGCTGTCCTGAATCAGGAGACCGCGCTTTGCGATAGGAAGATAATTTCTCCAGTCGAGAACCTTGCATCCGTTCTCCTCGGAGATTCTGTTAAGCTCTCTTGCAAAGGGATCAAGAATTGCTTCTTCGAATCTCGATCTCTCGATTACACGAGGAACGAGCATTCTGGTCTCTTCTCTACCGATGGAGTACTCAATACGGATACCGTTTTTGATGTACTCGAAGTTGATCTGTCCACGCGAAGCAGCCTCAGTGAAGCTATGCATGGTCTTCTTGGTGTCGTTATCGGTATACTCGATCGCGATCTGGGAGAGGAGTTCAGCCTTAACAGCAGCACTCGAACCGCCGGATGCGACGTCGTAGGGGTTGGAGAAGAGGATCTGGCCGGTTGTGAGGTTAAGAGTTGCGATCTCGCCGGTGTAATCATCGTACCAAAGCTGATAACCGTGAGCCTCATAAACCATAGCCATAGACTCGAGCTTTTCCTGCTCGGTCTTGAATTCGAGAGTAAGATACTTCTCGAGTGTTGCCTCATAGTCGATAATGTCGGTGGGCTGCTTGTTGGAGTCCAATTCGTAAACCGGAGTAACCGCACCTGCCGCAATGTCAATTGCGAACGTACCGAACATCATGATGACAGTCAAAAGTAATGCCAATATTCTTTTCATTATTGTATTTCTCCTTTCCTGTCAGATTACATTCGGTAGCTGATCTCGACAACGATATTGGTAATGAAGCTTACGATCTTACCAACAAGAGTTGTGAAGAGGATTGCTACAAACATGATAAATACCATAGCAACGATAGTGCCGAGCGTAGTAATGAAGTTCTTTGACAGGGTATAATCGTGTGTTACCATCATACCTACAAAGATCAGAAGAACTGTCCAGATAAATCCTACCGTTACGATAAGATCGGTAATGTCAAGTTCCTCAAGAAGAGCAACGTTGGTATAAATAGTAGAGGGGACGACCAACAGAATGAGAGGCACGAGAGAATAACCGCAAGCGATAAAGATATCCTTGAAGCTTCCTTCACCTTCAAACAGTGTGGTCAGACACCAGTTAGCAACTACCCACAGGAAGAGCGGAACGAGTACGCTCATCGCCTGCGCGAAGATGGTGGTGTAAGAGCCGTGGGGATTTACGAGGTAACCCGAACCGATAGCCTGATAGAAGAATACGACAACGGTGATTACAACGTAAACGATAGCAGCTCTGAGCGAACCTCTCTTTTCGTGCTTGAGGTCCCAGAATCCGTCGAACGGATGGAAAATAAGATGGAATGCATAGAGCAGTTCCTCGCCGAAGGTTCTCTTTCCTCCTGCGGTTGCAGCTCTCTTATTTACCTTTGCAGCCTTCTTGAAGAAGAGCGAAACAGCAAGAATAAGAACAACTACAATTACGGGAATGAGAAGAACGTATCTTGCGATCCACTCTTTTCTGATTTCCTTGTATGCATCGGACCAGCCCTGAGTATCGTATGCAGCCTCATAATATACGAGTGCTTCTTCATACTGACCGTTACGGTAGAGAGCGTCGCCGATACCGATGTATGCAGCGTCAAAGTTGGAGTTTCTCTTGAGGATCTCTTCCCAGTCCTGCTTTGCAAGGTCGTACTGACGGTTGTTCTGGTTAGCAATAGCGTTGATCAGAATATCGCCGTACTCGGTGCGCTGGAATACTGTGAAGTTATCGTCAACCTTATCAAGAACGAGGAGGGTACCGTCGCTCATGTAGGTAAGACCCTCGATGCTCGAGAGGTTACCGAGAAGCGAACCCTTATCACCGAAGGCGAAAAGGAGGTTACCGTTATCGTCGTAGGTAAAGATCTTCTGACGCTTTTCGTCGATGATCGACCAGGTGTGCTCCGGACCGATTGCAACGTCGATGATCGAAGATACACCGGTGGTTGCGCCCTCGGATGCACGTCCGGAAAGGTCGATTTCACCTGCGGGAGGCCAGAAACCGTTACGAGCCATAACCTCGTCACCCGACTGGTTAAGCATCTTAACAGGAGCATAGTCACCAGACTTGGACTTACCGGTGATAGCACTTCTTACCTTACTATCACTAATGGTGTTGGTGGTAACGTAAATAAAGCCCTTTTCATCAATGGTAATGTTGTTGAACTCAGTGGAGATATTAGCTACAGAGAGTTCTCTTTGCTCCTTGGTCTGGAACATTCTCCAGATTCTGTCCCATGCGGAGATAGCAACCTTCTGCGCACCGACGAATCTGATGAAGCCACCGTCTTCACTCATAACGATGATACCCTGGTAGGTGGTGGAGGATACAACGTAAAGTCTGTTGTAATCGTCAACCGCCATAGCAACGGGCTTGTAAACTGCGTTCTCATCGAAGAGCGAGCTCTTAGGCTGAGGAATAATCTTAATGAAGTTACCTTCCTTATCGAAGGTTACGATACGGTTCTGGTCGGTATCGCAAACGAAGATAGTGTCTGCGGTAACGAACACGCCTTGGGGCTTATTGAGCTTATCATTGATACCCTGGTCGTTGATGAATTCCATAATCTCAAACTTGAATTTGAAATAACGGTCAAGAACAACGATTCTGCTGTTACCGGTGTCGGCGATGTAGACGTTGTCCTTCTCGTCAACAACGATATCACGGGGAGTATCGAGCGCCAGCTCTTCAAGACCCATATCGGTCGAGCTTACGTTCTTAATAGGAGTGTAAGCGTCGGGGGAATGAAGCGCAAAACCGTCGATAGAGTAAGTGTAGGTCTGATAGGTCTTTGCTGCACCTGTGGGAAGGGCAAGAACTGTCACCAGCACGAAGAAGATGGCAAATACGCTAATTAACTTTTTCATAATTGCCTCCTTAATCCTTCATACCGGACGAACCCATCGTCTCGATGATGTTCGACTGAGAAATGACGAATACCGCGATCGGTACCATCATCATGATAACCTGGGATGCAGCACTCGCGCCGGCACGCTTGATACCGCCCGCGGTGATCTGCTGAATTGCGTAGTTGAAAGACTTGAACTGCTCGGAGTGAATGTAGATCGAGGAACCGGCGTTCCACAGACCCTGGAAGCAGTAGATGATAAGTGTAAGCCAAGCGGGCTTAACCATCGGCATAGCGATTACCCAGAATGTCTTCCATTCGGATGCTCCATCAAGTCTCGAGGACTCGAGAACCGAGTTGTTTACGTTGGTCTCCATGAACTGCTTCATAAGGTAAAGACCGATCGTCGTTGCCATTGAGGGAACGATTATGGAAAGATAGGTATCTATCCAGCCGAATGCGGAGAGGATTATGAAGTGTGTTACCTGGTTAAC
>JAGBYM010000128.1 GCA_017628755.1 Clostridia bacterium
GTCTTCGATCAGAGACCAATCGTATCCCCAATCCTTAACGATCTTATCCTCTGTTGCGTTATACGAATATTCAGAGATTCTTCCCGCAAACTCGGGGTGATCTGTATCTATACCGGTATCTATGACAGCAACTGTGATTCCTTGTCCGTTATAGTTATACCAGAGATTCTGCATATTGATATAATCCAGGTATGTCTGCAGAGCATAATCCGCATCGCTTACGGTATAATCCGGACGCATGGGAAGGCGGGAGGTGTCCTCCTCTTCCTCAACGTCAGCTATTCTTACCTGATAGTCTGCGGACATTTCTTCAAGATACTGTCTGTTTTCATCGACCGACCAGACGTCCTTGACCGTTACACCTTCGGGCAGGGTAAGTCTTGCATATCTTCCGTTCTCAGTTATACGCAATTCCGCGCCGAAAAGAGCAGCCAGTTCCTCTGCTCTCGCCTTTGATGTCGATCTCAGTACGATACTTCTTTCATCGTACTGTCCTTCGTTTCTTTCAAGCTCAGCTACAGCTTCGTTCTGATAGTTCTCAAGCTCGCTTATGCGAACAAGACGAAATACCACTGCAAATACCGCTGTCAACAATACCGCTGTCAAAATTGCTACAATCAGTATTATTTTGCGACTCTTAATGTTTTTCATCTTTTTTCTCCCTTGGCACTATTTTTCCAATATACATATTTCGCTTTTGCATATTCCTATACAGTTTATATTATACCTCTTGATTAATAATTTGTCAAGTTTTTCCCGCAAAAGAAAAAGTCTATCTCTTTTTTAAGATAGACTTTTCAGTAATTTTATAAATTTTACTCCGCTAGCGGCTTCATTGTGGGGAAATAACTATTACCTCTCATATACCGCCATAACCTCGCATAAGATGTCGCTGTTTTGATAGATTTTTCAACGATTTTCGCCTTGTCATATCGTCAATTAACTTCTTATAAATACGCATATCTTTTCGGTTAAATGGGATGGGCTGGGGTAAATTTGGGGTAAAATCATTTATTTTCCAAAGCCCGAAATCTCACTTGGATTAACATATAAATTATAGCACAGATGGGTTAAAATTGCAAAAATAAACAATAAAAACGGCTGAGAAATTCTCAGCCGTTTTGTTGTTTTAATGTTGACGATCAGTTCAACGCGACATCCTTACCGTCGAGATAAAGCAGGATCGTTGCTGCATCACGAATGTTGACTTTACCGTCGCCGTTGAAGTCAAGGGCTGCTTCAACTACCGAAACGTCGTGACCTGTGATGTATTTCAGGATCATGCCAGCATCGGTTGCATCAATAGCTCCTGTGCCGTCTATGTCACCGGGAATGTACGTAAGGGCGTCGGTGTAATTGTCCTTGTAACTGTATCCGCATACGGAACAGGTATACAGGGTATAACCCTGAACGCCGAATTGAGGCTTGACTACTTGAGATGTATATTTGTGTTCAACTCTTGAGAGCTCAACATAAGTGGTATAACTACATCTCGAGCACTTTTCGTAAGCATTCCAGCCTATTTCTGTGCAGGTTGGAGTCTTCGCGAGAACCTGAGTGAGATCGTGCTTAAGTGCGGGGATCTCGGCGTAAGTAGTATAACTACATCTCGAACACTTTTCATAAGCATTCCAGCCGATTTCTGTACAGGTCGGAGTCTTCGCGGGAACCTGAGTGAGATCGTGCTTAAGTGCGGGAAGCTCAACATAAGTAGTATAACTACATCTCGAGCACTTCTCGTAAGCATTCCAACCGATTTCTGTACATGTTGCAGCCTTTGCGGGAACCTGAGTAAGATCGTGATTAAGCGCGGGAATTTCTACGTAAGTGGTATAGCTACATCTCGAGCACTTCTCATAAGCATTCCAGCCGATTTCTGTACAAGTCGGAGCCTTCGCGGGAACTTGAGTGAGGTCATGCTTAAGTGCAGGAATCTCGGAGTAAGTGGTATAGCTACATCTCGAGCACTTTTCGTATGCATTCCAGCCGATTTCTGTACAAGTCGGAGCCTTCGCGGGAACTTGAGTAAGGTCATGCTTAAGTGCGGGGATTATTGCACCTGTGGTGCGCTCACATCTTGAACATTTTTCGCCTGCTGTTGCCCCCGGAGTTGTACATGTCGGATTTATAGCCTGTGTAGGTTTCATATCATGGCCAAGTGCGGGTATCTCACGAACTTGTATATTATTGCAAATAGTGCAGAATCTTGATTCGTATCCGATCGATTCGCATTTAGGCGCGATGTCTACCTTCCAATCACCATACGTATCAGTCGGAGGAATTACGGTATTTGTTCCGCGGAAATTAAGCACAATCGGATTAGTCAGTGAATCGGAAAGCTGACTTCCTGAGATCTCAAGAGCTGTTGTAGCGCCCTTGCAAGCGTGCTTGACATTGAATATTACTACAAGTACATTTGAAGCCTCGGTAATATCAGCCAGAGAAATTATTGAAAATTTCAACTCTCCCGACGCAATATTTTTTTCATTTATGATAAAGTAGTCAGGCGAGAGTCCCTTGTATAAAGAGGCGTATTCAAGTACCGACGGATCGAATTTCAGAACAAAGTCACCAGCGCCGAGATGCGAGTCCTTTTCAAGTGCGACGGTGGCAACGATTATACCGGGTTCAACGTACTGTGTACTCACCGACATACTCGGCGCATCGCCTTTATAAGATGGGTCGAGTATGAGGAATACGCTGGTCTCCGTAGAGGAACCGATTATCTTATTACGCTCCAAGTCATAAAGCTCAACAACCGTCATTTTTATAGCAGATTGCTCGTCTGTATTCTTGATGACCTTGAAATTGATATTCAAAAACTGCGTGCTTGAACCGTATTCAGTTCCGCTGAAAGAAACGAACACAGCTCCGATCAAATTTGAGTTGATGTCAACGCTCTTGTTGTCGAAGAAATCTCCTGCGTTAACATCGGTAACTTCAAAAAGCTCGCTGTTATATTGAATCAGAACGCTTCCTGCGGCGATCTCATTGGTGCTCAAAGAATAGCTTACGGTAAATTCATTATTGATCGAAGAATAAACATAAGAGTTTCCGTAAACGTAGCAGTTAAGAATCTGTTTCTTTTCTTTTACAGTAAAATTAGTACGCGATCCGCTTACGGGGACGATATTAAGAGCCGAATCGTAAGCTTCGTTTATAACGATATCAAAGAATGTGTCGCCTATTGCGGCATCATCTTTTACTCTGTAGCTGAAATAGAACAGAGCGGTTTTCGAGGAGCTTCCCTCGCCTTGAAACAAATACGTATATTGGATACATCCATCTGTGCTTGACGAATCATAGAAGGAGCAGGCGATTTGATTGTAACTGTCTGCTGCCTCGATCTTTTCCGCGTCATAGTAAACCGATACGCTCAACGAAGCGAGCATTGATGCATCGTCAATATAAACGTAACAGTATCCGTAATCTCCCTGAGTTACAGCGGCATCTGTCTGCGCGGTAACTCTGTTCTCTTCCTCGGCAGATACGCCGAGGGGATAGGAGAACAGTACGGAGGATATCAGTATTGTAAGGGCGAGAAAAGCAGATAAAGCTTTTCTTACTGTCATGGCTTACATCTCCAGAGTGTTTACTTTTCCGTTGATGTACTGGAGGATGCGAAGAACCTCAACGCTGTCAAGAACGCCGCTTCCGTTGAGATCGGCGCGCTTGAACTGATCATCGGTCAGAAGGACTGTGCCCTCGATATGCTGCATCATCATCAGAGCATCCTTTGTGGTGACAACTCCGTCACCGTCAACGTCGCCGATTCGGGAGATGAGGGATGAATCCTTGATGACAATGAAATAAGGTGCTTCGGGACTGCCCTTGGTGATGGAATTAAAGCTGTCGTAAGCGACAATGTAATATTCAACACCGTCAAGGGTCAGCTCGCTTCCGAAGATCGTTGCGCTGTATTTATCATTCTGCTTGGTCATGGTGAGCGACTTCCATTCAGCCGCGCCCTTGGCTCTGTAATGGAGGACTACTCTTGAAATAGCGATATTGTCGCTTGCCGTACAGGAGATAACAAGGTTGTTGTTGAGATAACCCTGATTTACGGGGGTGTGATATACGTTCGGCAGGATTGTGTCCGCCGCGGTTGCCATGATCTTACCGGCAGGTCTCGACTCTGAGAAGTCGGAGAGGACTACGGTGTAGGTATACCAATAGCTCTTGCCGGGCTCGGCATTTTCATCAAGGAAGGATTCATCGGTGGGAAGGAGGACGGTGGAATTGAGCTTGGTGTAATAACCGTCCTTGGCATCCGAGCGGTAGATATTGTAGCCAAGCAGTGTATCGTAATCGTCCTGGAACCAGGTGAGATTAATACCCTGAGCGGTTGGAACAGCCTGGAGGTTCATAGACATTGCGGCAGTGGTATCAATGGTGAACTCATGGAGATGATATTCTCCGAATACGGTCTTGGTGATGTCTTCCGCAGCGCAGGCATTGTTGACCTTGAGGAAGTTCTGACCGTTTTCGATCTGTGCCTTGAGAGTATAGGTTCCTTCCCAGACGGTGTCGGAAATATATTCGCCTTCGATTCTGTAATCGGCATAAGGCTCGATCGTACCGAAGGTAAGGAAGGTATCCTGTGTTCTGTCCATCGGACGGTTGAAGGTAACACGCACCTTGATTTCTTCGGTGCCAACACGGTTAACGGGATTGCCGTTCTTGTCAAAGAGCTCAATGCTCACCACATGAGGCCACAGGCAAGACTCATCTGTAAGCGGCGCATCCAAATCAAACAATGCTCTGCCATCCGCTCCTAAATAGCCATTTAGCAACATATTTGCGTAAGAATAATACATCCCGCTAAATTTATTCGCACTATAATTTCCATCCGAATAAAAATAAATCGTTACGTAATCTTGCGCTTGATTACTATTAGATTCCTGCATAAATGCATTGTTTTTTGCAAAACCCGTAATCCTAATAGCTCCTGCATCATTGGACCACTGAGCACTAGAATCTTTTGAATAGAATATCGAATTACTCATACTGTCCACAATCAGATTAGAAGTGTAATTGTCTATAAACTCATTAATAAAAACGCACTTATCGGCAGTCTTTACGACTGAATACACACACTTAGTACTTACATCAACTACAGTATTAGTTATCTCCCCAAAATATAGGTTTGTTTGGTGGTTCTTGACCACACCATTAGAGTATTCCTCTAGCCAACAATCATCCTGTCCATAGACGTTATTGCAGTATCTAAACGAGGAATAATAAGCTACAACATTAGAGCAATCTTGCCCAAAAGACTCCAAATTAATCGCATCTGTATACTCAAATGTTGTATACCCAGCAGATTCTATAATACACACAAATGTTGAGAAAGAATCTGCGGGTGCAATTGTTATACGCTGTGTTTCAGATCCAGCAAAAGTCAGTGTTCCATAATTGAGAATTTTAGGCGAGTTATATACCGTTGAATAGTAGCCTGCATCATCTTGGTAATACTGGATTTCACATCCTGCCTCAAATACAACATTCACACCTTCGGCAATAAGCACGTTCTGACTAACAATATAGAGTCGATCTGCAGTATAAACAGTATCCTCACTAATAACACTTGGCAAGCAGTATCCACGGCTTACGTTAAACTGCGCAATACCGTCACCACTATAAACAGTCGTATCCTTATCATCCATACCGTTTTTATAAGTATAACGAATATTGAAATCAGTCAGATAATCATTGGGGCATTCGGGGCTTACAATGATCTCGAAATACTTATCGGGAGCAGATTCTCTTACAGAATAAGTACCGATATCGGAAAGATGCATAGTGGGATTCACAAGAGTGAAGTAAGGGTCGGTCAAAGTTTCATTGCCAACTTCGCTACGGTATGTATCGATGGATACATTTACATTGGACGCAACACCGCCGCGATTCATCAGCGATATGAAGAGATAAACCGTCTCGCCTGCATCAACAACGCCGTTGCCGTTATTCTTTTCGCTGATAGAGGTGCTGTCGTCGATATAATAATCATAAAGATTTACATCTGGTTTCGGGAGCTTGGTCAGTGCCTCGTAAACGTCCGCAACAGAGTGCGCATCATCTGTCTTTTTTATAATCGTATTGTACGGATTAACCGTACCGGTGTTAACGATCTGCGACTGGAGATATTTTGTGGAATATACCTCGCGGTCGGGGAACGCGGAACGAAGAAGCGCGGCAATTCCCGATACCGTGGGCGCAGCCATAGAGGTACCGTTCAGAGTCGCATACTTATTGTTCGGCCAGCAGGAAGAAACCGCTTCGCCCACTGCATAAACCTCGTATTCAACAGAATCGTGCGGGCAATGGTCATAGTTCGAGAAGCGCGAAATGCTCGATCCGCTCGGATCAACGCTCATTACGCCGATAACGTAAGGAAGCGCAGCGGGATACGAAACGCCCACGAAGTCACACTCTCTGCATCCGAAATGGTTGCACATACTGTCGTTACCTGCTGCAGCGACGAGTACGCAGGAGGTATAGGCGTTTTCAAGAGCATCTTCTACTGCCAAAGATATGCTCGAACCGCCGAAGGACATATTGATGACGGATGCGCCGTTCATATATGCGTACTGAATAGCCTCGGCAATATCTGAGTTATTGAAATAACCCGAGGAGTTGCCGGCTTTCAGTACCATAATCTTGCAGTTATAGGCTACGCCTACGCCGCCTATCTTGTTGTTCTCGGCAGCGATTATACCCGCAACGTGTGTGCCGTGGCCGTTATCGTCCATAGGATCCTTATCGCCTCCGACACAGTCCCAGCCGTAAACATCGTCAACGTATCCGTTGCCGTCGTCATCTCTGCCGTTATCCGGGATCTCTGCGGAGTTAACCCAGATATTGTTGCGGAGGTCAAGGTGGTTGTAGTCAACTCCCGTGTCAATAACCGCAACAACAACGTCGGAGCTTCCGCCGGGATGCTTGCCGTTCTGTGTCCAGCCGTGAGGAATATTATGCAAGCCAAGGTTGGTTTGCTGATCGTAATTCGGATTATCCGTAACGCCGAGAGAAGAAACTTCTGCCGCGTGTTCCATTATGTAATCGTAGTCAACCGCGTCAAAGCAACCAAGCTCACGGAGATAGGATACTGTCTCAACGGTCTTGGTGGAATCTCTGAGCTCAACGTAATACCATTCAGAACCGGGATAAAGCGGCTCCGCGGATTTGAAATCGAGCTGTTCAATGATGTTTTCAGTAATTTCTTCGCTGTACTTGACAAGTACAACGCCTTCGTTGTAATCGCCGGTAGGTTCGGCAGAAGTGTCTCTGTCGATATCGACGAGCTCTTCAACGAAGTGGTTTTCTCCCGCGATCTGTTCAACAGGATCGGGAGTGCTCCGCTGTGTTGCGCATGATACTGCAGAAAACAGCATTACCGCACAAAGCGCAAACGAGGTGATTCGCTTGATCAAATTTGTTCTTTTCATAGCAAACTCCTATGATATTATATAATTAATATAATTTTATCAAATTTTGGACAAAAATTCTTTACTATTTTGTAAACTTTACAAAGTTGGTTAAATTCAGCTGTCTGAGTTTGCAGTTAATGATTGCTCTGGTACCTTATCTATATTGATATTACAAAAAATCAAGGCATCTCATTTGAGATGCCTTGAAATATTATTTCCGTTTATTCTTGGGGATGATCGGGAATTACAATTGCAGAAATGATATAAGCCAGGATACCGGCACCGCCGAGCAATGTAAACAGAACCCAAGCCAAGCGAACAAGTGTGGGATCAATGCCGAAATATTCTGCAATGCCGCCGCATACGCCGCAAAGCTTTTTGTTGATATTAGATTTATAAAGCTTTTTATCCATAATCTTTTTATCAGTCAATAGGCTTCATTGTGGGGAACAGGAGGACGTCGCGGATGGAGGCGGAGTCTGTGAGGAGCATTACGAGTCTGTCTACGCCGAAGCCGAGACCGCCTGTGGGAGGCAGACCGTACTCAAGGGCGGTGATATAGTCGTAATCAACCTGGGCCTTGCACGCGGGATCCTGTGCCTTTCTCTCAGCTACCTGACGCTCGAAGCGTTCTCTCTGGTCGATGGGGTCGTTAAGCTCGGAGAATGCGTTGCCGAATTCGGTTGCGTTGATGAAGTACTCGAAACGCTCGGTGAATGCGGGATCTTCGGGCTTTCTCTTTGCGAGCGGGCTGTTCTCTACGGGATAATCGTAGATGAAGGTGGGCTGGATAAGTTTCTCTTCAACAAATGCATCGAAGAACTCAACAAGGATAGCACCCTTGGTCTTAACTGCGGGAAGCTCAACGTGCTTTTCCTTTGCGATAGCGATTGCTTCCTCATCGGAAGTGATAGCGGCAAAGTCAACACCCGAATACTTCTTGACAGCCTCAACCATGGTCATTCTCTCCCACTTGGAGAGATCGATCTCCTTGCCCTGATAGTTGACGGTGAGGGTACCGCAGACGTTCATTGCTACGGTCTTCATCATCTCTTCGACAAGGTCCATCATACCGTGGTAATCGGTGTATGCCTGATAGAGCTCGATGGAGGTGAACTCGGGATTGTGCTTGGTGTCCATACCCTCGTTACGGAAGATACGTCCAACCTCGTATACCTTATCCATACCGCCTACGATGAGTCTCTTGAGGTAGAGCTCGGTCTCGATACGGAGAACCATATCCATGTCAAGGGTGTTGTGATGGGTAAGGAAGGGGCGTGCTGACGCGCCGATCTCGAAGGGAGTAAGTATGGGGGTATCAACCTCAAGGAAGCCCTTGGAGTCGAGGAATGCGCGGAGCTCACGCATAATGAGGCTGCGCTTTACGAAGGTATCCTTAACCTCGGGATTTACAATGAGGTCGAGATATCTCTGACGGTATCTTGTGTCGGTGTCCTTAAGTCCGTGGAACTTCTCGGGAAGAGGAAGGAGGGACTTGGAGAGGAGAGTGAGCTTCTGTGCGTGTACGGAGATCTCGCCGCGGCGGGTGAGGAATACGAATCCCTCGATACCGATGATATCACCGATATCCCACTTGCGGTAGTCGGCAAATACGTCCTCGCCGACGTCATTGATTCTGATGTAGCACTGGATTCTGCCCTTGCCGTCTGCAATGTCGATAAAGTTTGCCTTACCCATATCGCGGCGGCTCATGATTCTGCCCGCAAGAGAAACGGTCTTGCCGTCGAACTCTTCGAAATTTGCCTTGATGTCTGCGGAATATGCGGTAACATCATACTTCATAATCTCGAAGGGATTCTTGCCGGACTCCATAAGATTCTGGAGCTTTGCGCGTCTGTTTTCGATCTCAGAGGCTACATTTACCTCGGGGGTCTCAACAGCGTTTTCGTTGTTTATAATGTCAGCCATAATTATGGCTCCTTTCTTACTTAGTCTTTGTTCTTTCTACCTTGAGGATATCCATCTCAAAGCTTCCGAAGGGTGCGTCAACGGTAACGGTTGTACCTGCCTTCTTGCCGACGAGTGCGCGGCCGATGGGGGACATATCCGAGATCTTGAGCTCTGCGGGGGATGCCTCATTGGAGCCGACAATAACGTAGGTAATCTCCATCTCGTCTGCCTTATCGAATACGGTTACGGTAGAACCAACCGAAACAACTGTCGAGTCGATCTGGCTTTCGTCGATGATAACGGCGTTCTGGATCTTATCCTCGAGCTCCTTGATACGTGCCTCGACTCTCGCCTGTTCTGTTCTCGCCTCATCGTACTCGGCGTTCTCGGAAAGGTCTCCGAATCCGCGAGCTACTTCGATATCGTGGATAACTTCAGCGCGGCGTGTGTTTTTCAGATAGTCAAGCTCTGTTACGAGCTCGTTGTAGCCCTCTTGGGTGTAATAGATAGGTTTGGTTGCCATGTTTTTTCTCCCTTATTTACCGATGAGGGCGATAGCAGCCTGGAGCTGATTATCCTCTGCGTCGGTGATTTTATATATATTTTTATTTTCGAGTGCTTTATCAAGCTCTACCTCAAGGTCGGGCTTGATTCCGATGCCGTCGTAGCCATCGGAAATGGGCGGGAAATACTTCTTGGTCGTCATCTTGACAGCGCCGTCGAAGCCGTAATATGCAAGCGCGAAGATCGACTGCATACTTCCCTTTCCGTAGGTCGTCGTGCCGACGATCTCGGAGATTTCATAATCCAGAAGAGCGCAGGTGAAAAGCTCTGCGGCAGATGCTGTACTTCCGTTTGTAAGAACAGCTGACTTGCCCTTTACCTTCTCGCGGTATTTGGCTATTTCTGCTTTTTCGATATTACAAGACGAATAGGGGTCGTTAGCTTTATATTGCACGGGTCCAACCTTTGTTACGACCTCGGTTCCCGCACGGTCGCGGGTCTTTATAAGGATATCGTTTTCATTGAGCATATAGCTGAGAACGGCTGTAATAGACGCAAGGTCTCCGCCCGGATTATAACGTACGTCAAATATAAAGTATTCAACACCGTCAGCGATAAGAGAATCCATAGCGGTGCAGAACTGGAGCGGAGTGGTCAGATCAAACTGTATGATCTTGATGATTCCCACCTTGGCATCGGTTTCACAAACGTGATAGGTAACCGATTCCGAAGTAAAGACATCGCGCATGATAGAAAATTCAACCTCTTCGGCATATCCCTCTCCGCGGGCAACAGTGAACTCACAGACGGTTCCCTTAACGCCCTGAAGCTTTTTGAGCGCGCCTTCGTAGCCGAGTTCAGCAACCGATTCTTTATTTTCTCCGGTGCCTATATAAACGATCAGATCCCCGGGTTCAACACCTGCGGCAATCGCAGGCGAATTGGGAAGCACCGAAATGATCTCGATGCATTTGTAATCTGCATTTTCGATAACAGTAACTCCGATTCCCTGGGTCTCGCCCTGATTTTCCGCTGTCATCAGCGCAAATTCCTCGGCATCGTAATAATCGGCGTATCTGTCTCCGATCGCGTAACCCATTCCGCCGACCAAAGCATCACAGAGAACTTCTTCGTCGATCTCATAATACGAATAGGTCTTGAAAAGGTTTATGATCGTATCGAGTTTATTGGGTTTATCCGAGGCGATCCCCGAATTATCGATGTTATTTCCATACTCGTCGCGCAGATTGGAATCGACTATTACGCAGGAGCTCATAACTGTGAGCAGGACTGCGAACAGCAAAATCAACGCAAGCGACGATAATGATATTCTTTTCTTCATTATTTACCTCCGTTTAAGGCATTGTTAAGTAATCAAGAGGATTTCTTTTATCACCGTTGACTCTGACCTCAAAATGGAGATGGTTTCCGGTACTGGTACCCGTTGTTCCGACCGCGGCTATAAGCTGACCCTGATCAACGTAATCTCCCGCCTTGACATAGAGCTTTGAAGCGTGAGCATAGAGAGTCTGGTATCCGTCACCGTGATCGAGAAGAACGTAGTTTCCGTATGACGAGTGGTATTTGGCGATAAGTACTTTTCCCGCTTTCGATGCATAGATATCTGTGCCGCGGTATGCGGGAACGTCAATTCCGTAATGGAATTTGTTATTGTAGCCGAGCTCGGAGATCGTTCTGTAGCCATATTTATAGGAAATATAATCCCAAGAGAGCGGCAGAGGCCAGAGATAGCTCTGCTTTCTGATCGCCTCGGCCAGCGCCTCCTGGCGTTTACGCTCCTCTTCGAGCTCTTTCTGGATAGCGATTTCCTCGCGGCGTTTGTTTTCAGCGGCGATTGCGGCTGCCACTTCGGCTTCAAAATCCGCATCAAGCATCTCGGCCAGGTTCTTATAGGTTCCCTGCTCACCGATCAGCTTTTCGATATCGGCTTCGATTATTGCTATCTCGGTTTCATTTTCATTTTTCCAAGCCTCGATCTCTGCTATCTTTGCTTCCTGAGCTTCGATAGCTTCCTCGTGAGCCTCGGAATCCTTAATCAGCTGAGCGTATTTTGCATCAAGCTCTGCCTGCTGTTCGCCGAGAGTGCTCATCAGCTTGTCGCTGTATCTGATAAGTCCGCTTACTCTGTCTATTCTTGCCAGAAGATCGGTAAAACTTTCGGCACCGAGCAAGATTTCAAGGTAATTTGCCGTACCTTCCTCATAGGACATACGGAGAAGATCAAGGAATACGGCATATGCCTTGTCGTATTCAAGACGGATCTCGGCAATTTCCTTGCCGGTCTTTTCGATCTCATTTTGATAGTAAAGCTTTGTGCTTTCAAGATCCTTAAGCTGATCGTTATAGAGAGCCTCTGCCTGAAGGTACATCGCGCGCTTTTCAGCGGCAGTAGCCTGAAGTTCTTCGGCTTTTTTCAAATTGCTCTTGATCTCTGCGAGCATTTTATCATACTCGGCTATCTGCTCACGCATAGATTCGAGGTCTTCCGTCTTAATGTCATTATAATCGGCTTTGTCGTAATAAACCGCAAATGCCGAAAGCGGCAATCCTGTGATGAGCAAAATCAGCGACAGAATTGATACCGTAATGCTGAACGCCGCTTTTTTTGTTCGGGTTGATATCATATTTTATCCTTTAGTTATTGAGATTCTTATGCAGCGAGATAATACTTGCCGCAACGCCCGTTACTGTTCCGAGAAGCAGAAAAACCACCAGAAGTTCTGTCTGCATATCCGAGAACGGGATGAGAGTGAACATATTCATTATCTGCGAGTCACCTGGTGCCGCAGTTTTGATGACGTAGCTGTAAAGTCCGAAATCCGCAAAGAAAGCGATTGCGGCGGAAAACGCGCCGATCGTAACGCCTTCTATGATAAAGGGAGCGATTATGTATGCCTTTGTGGCTCCGATAAAGCGCATTATGCTGATCTCATTGCGTCTTCCGTGAACCGCGAGCTTGATCGTATTGAAGATTACGAAAACGCTGACGGCAAGAAGAAGAACAAAGAACCAGACAAACACAAAGGAGAGTCCGCTCTTGAAATTCTCAATAGTTGCTGCGTAGTCAACGCGATTGTTGACCTTCATAACGCCGTTTATCTGGAGAAGATCGTATTCGAGCTTGTTTGCTCCCGCGGTATCCTTATAAGAAACCACGAAGGAATCGGCAAGCGGGTTATCTCCGCTTTCGGAGATGGAGTCAAAAAGATCCGCGTAGTCGGGATAGGTCTCTTTCATGGATTCAAATCCCGATTCCTTTGAGATGTAATTTACGTATGTTACGTTATCGAGTGCCTTGATATCCTCGGTTATGACCTGAAGCTCTTCAGGTGTGGTATCGTAATCAACAAAAACGACGATCTCGTTGAGAAGTCCGAGTTTTTCCACGTTTACGTCGATGTTCCTGATGAGAAGTCCGAATGCGCCGAGAAGGATCAGGCAGGACGTCAGAACAAGCACGGATGCGATTCCGGTTGCTCTGTGTCGCCAGAGGTTGCGGAAGGCGTCAAAAATGAAATAGAAGGGATTGTATACCGTTCTCTGTTTCTTATTATCCTTACTCATTCGATATACCTCCTTCCGCTTCCGCCGCAGACGGGAGATTAACGTCCGAGTTTATCTTTCCTTCGCCGAGTCTGATAACTCTGTGACCGAAATACTCGACGAGGTCAAGGTCGTGTGTTACGACGATAACGGTTTTTTTGAGAAGATGGTTTATCTTCATGAGCATATTCATAATGTCCAGGCTCATTGCGGGGTCGATGTTGCCTGTAGGCTCATCCGCGATAATAATATCGGGATTGTTTGCGATAGCTCTTGCAAGCGCGACTCTCTGCTGTTCTCCGCCCGAAAGCTCACGGGGGAAGTGATTTGCCTTATCTTCCATCGACACGGTACGCAAAAGCGCGGGAACGCGTCGGCGGATCTCCTTACCGGGAGTTCCTACTGCACGCATTATGCACGCGATATTTTCATACGCGGTCTTATCTCCGAAAAGGCGGAAGTCCTGAAATACCATACCGAGCTTGCGGCGGTAGTGCGGGACGCGAGATGCGGGAAGCGCAGTCACATCGATACCGTCAACAAGGATCTTGCCTTCGGTCGCCTTTTCTTCGCGGAGAAGAAGCTTTGTCAGAGTAGTCTTGCCCGCGCCCGAATGTCCTACGATAAAGACGAATTCGCCGTTATCAATATGAAAGCTGACGTTCGAGAGCGCAGAGGTATCGCTGTACTCTTTGGTTACGTTAATAAATTCTATCATTTATCAGTACTTAAATCCCTTGGTAGCCATATACTTCTTGACCATGAGAGCTACCTTGAAGGTGATTGCGTGCTCAAGCTCGCGGAGATCAAGACCGGTGATCTTGCGGATCTTGTCAAGTCTGTAAACGAGGGTGTTTCTGTGTACGAAAAGCTTTCTCGAGGTCTCGGAGACGTTGAGGTTGTTCTCGAAGAAGCACTGGATAGTCATCAGTGTTTCCTGATCGAGGGATTCAAGGCTTCCCTTCTTGAATACTTCCTGGAGGAACATTTCACAAAGAGTTGTGGGAAGCTGATAGATCAGTCTGCCGATGCCGAGGTTTTCATAGTTTATGATATTCTTTTCTGTTTCAAAGACTTTTCCGACTTCGATAGCCACCTGCGCCTCTTTATATGCGCCCGCGAGATCCTTGATGGTCTCAACGATGGTGGAAATACCGATGGTGACCTTGGTATAGAACTCGGTATTGAGGGTATCGGCGATCTTCTGCGCGATCTTTTCCATATCGCGCGCTTCGGTGCCGGGCTTTACGTCCTTTACGAGAACGATATCGCGCTCGCCGATGCTGATGATATACTCATGAGACTTATCGGGGAACATATTCTGAAGCATCTCATAGGGGAGCATATCTGCCTTACCGTGGAATTTGATAAGGAAGACAACACGGTTCTCATCGGTGTTGAAATGGAGCTCCTTTGCCTTGATGTAAATATCGCTGGGCAGAATGTTGTCCATGATGATATTTTTGATAAAGGAACGCTTGTCGTACTTCTCGTCATAGAGGTTCTTGATGTTGGACAGAGATACCGAAAGCATCTTCGAAAGAACGTCAGCCATCTTATCCTCGCCTTCAACGAAAACAAGATACTCGGTCTTTACACCGTATCCGATAGGACGGTATGTATATCCACCCTTGCAATATGCCTCAAGAGATGACATAAAGAGCATGCTCTCACGCACGCCGGCTCTTGATTCTCCGATCTTTACAAGCTCGGAGCAGGAAATAACGATTCCGTTTTCATCAATAACGCCGATAACGCGGTCTACGCTATCCTTCATCTGATGAATTACGCCTTGAAACAGTCTGTTAGACATCCTAAAAATCCAATCCTTTCTGCAAATATGCAGTATCAAATTTTACTAATAGCATTTTTGTATATACTGTACTATATTTTACATCAAAATTTGTAAAATTGCAATAGGCTTTTGATTATTTTCACCAAATTTGGGGGTTAATTTTTGTAAACATTTCATAAACAGCCCTATTCGGTTATAGATATAGTGCACAACGGTGTTGTGCACCTTTACCTAAGTTCAAATTCCGAGGACAGACACGCGAGGACAAATGCCGCCGCGCTCTCTGTTCTGAGTATTCTTTTTCCGAGTCCGAGGAGCGAAAGTCCGGCGTCTTCGGCAGCTTTTGCCTCCTCCGGAGAGAATCCTCCTTCGGGTCCGACAACAATGGAGACGTTTTGGGGCGGTTCGTTTCTCATATCCTCGAGTACGCGCCCGAGCATACGCTCGCCTTCCTTTTCGTAGCAGAATATTGCAAGATCGGCTTTTGCCGCTTCTTTAAGCATTTCAGAGAAAGACACGGGTTCGGCAACAAGCGGGATGATACCTCTTCCGCACTGCTTTGCCGCCTCTGCGGCGATACGGCGTCTGCGCTGCGATTTTGAGCCTTCCTTTTCACCCTTCATACGTACGATACAACGCGAGGATTCAAAAGGAACGACCGAGACCGCACCGAATTCGACGGATTTCTGGATAGAAACGTCGAGGCGTTCACCCTTGACGAGAGCCTGATATACGGTTGCCTTGTAGGGTGGCTCGGCAGGGCATACGCTCGATTCTTCGATTTCGCAATCAACCTGACTGTCGCGGATCTTGAGCAGTTTACACTCGTAATCCCTACCTTCTCCGTCACAGACGGTAAGATCGTCTCCTACAGCCATACGGAGCGAGCGGGCAATATGAAATGCATCCTCTCCGAGTATGGAAATTATGCGTTCTTCTTCATTAATATTCTCTTTTGACACAAAAAAACGGGGCATAGCGAGACCTCCCGAAAAATTTACCGTAATATTATATATTAATTATATAATTTTGTCAATTAAGATATTGTTAATTTTGACAAAAAATATGCTCCGACGGCACGATTTGTGCTATCGGAGCATAAATATTATAAAATACTGTCGAGGAACTGCTTGGTTCTGGGATTTTTGGGATTCGAGAAGATCTCCTCAGGAGTTCCCTCCTCCGCGATCTTACCGTCACACATAAAGATCACGCGGTCGGCAACCTCACGGGCAAAGCCCATCTCATGGGTTACAACAACCATGGTCATTCCCTCATCGGCAAGCTGTTTCATAAGCTCGAGAACCTCGCCAACCATCTCGGGGTCGAGAGCAGATGTGGGTTCGTCGAAGAGCATTACGTCGGGTTCCATACAAAGCGCACGGACGATCGCGATACGCTGCTTCTGTCCGCCCGAAAGCTGACTGGGATACGAGTCAGCGCGGTCTTCAAGTCCGACTCGTTTAAGCAGAGTCATAGCCTTTTCGGTCGCCTCTTCCTTGGTCTTCTTAAGAAGCTTCATAGGGGCAAGAGTCATATTGCCGAGAACTGTCTTATGCGGGAAAAGGTTAAAGTGCTGGAACACCATACCCATTTTCTGTCTGTGGATGTTAATATCAACGTTCTTATCGGCAACGTCAACACCGTTGAATATGATAGCGCCGTCTGTGGGAAGCTCGAGAAGGTTAAGCGAACGGAGGTAAGTGGATTTACCGCTTCCCGAAGGACCGATTATAACAACCACCTCGCCGCGCTTGATTTCAAGATTTACATCGTCAAGAGCTTTAATGCTTTCGCCCTTGTAGTATTTTTTCAACCCGAGAGTTTTAATGATAACAGAATCATCTCTCATTTACGCGCAACCTCCTTTCGAGGATCTTGACCAGTTCTGTCAATACGACAACTACAACAAGATAGATCAGCGCAACCGCGATAAGGGGCATAAACGCCGAGAAGGTTCTGCCGCGGATAAGCTCTCCCGCTTTTGTGAGATCCATTATTCCAACGTAACCTGCGACAGAGGTTTCCTTGATAAGTACGATAAACTCGTTACAGAGAGTAGGAAGCACCGCCTTGATAACCTGCGGAATTACTATGTAAATCATAGTCTGGAAATAATTGAATCCGAGAGAACGGCCGGCTTCAAACTGACCGTTATCAATCGACATGATTCCTCCGCGGAATATTTCAGCAACGTACGCGCCGGAATTAAGTCCAAACGCAAAAACGGCAATTGCTACACCGTTTCTTGAGGAAGCGAAGATAATAAAATACGCGATCAGAAGCTGAACTACAACGGGAGTACCTCTGATAACGGTGAGATACACCTGCGCAAGCGCATTCAAACACCACTGCACATAATAAAACCAGCCACCGCGTCTTTTGTATACTTCTCTGTTTTTATCAAAAGTAGACCTGATGCTGGCAACGACAATACCGATTGCAACACCGATTATCAACGAAAAAAGAGTGATGATCAGAGTGTTTTTCAGACCGTCAACCAGCCATTTCCACATATTGCCGTCCACGAAATTCAATATGAATTCGTCTTTAAAATCCTGAAAAAATTCTTTCATTAATATAACCCTATTACGCTAAACATGGGTGTTGCACCTAAGTGCAACACCCGGTTATAGCTACTATAAATCAGTTGCTGGTGGGAATGTACTTCTCGATGATCTTACCGATAGTTCCATCCTCGGTAAGCTCTGCGAGAGCCTTGTTGATCTGCTCAAGAAGAGCGGTGTTTTCCTTAGCTACGCAGATAGCGTAATCCTCGATAGCGTACTCGTTGTCGCCTTCGAGAATATGGATACCCTCGTTAGCTGCAACGAAGGACTTAGCGGGCTCGTTATCGATGATAACACAGTCAACCTTGCCGGACTTGAGAGCTGCAACAGCCTCTGCGCCTGTCTTGTAACGAACTACACGGTCGGTAGTGATGGTGCCGTCTTCTTCAACGTCGTTGAGACCCCAGTTGGTAATATCATCGGAGCAGTAGATATCACCGGTGGTATCCTGCTGAACGCCAACCTTGATTTCGGGGTTCTGGAGACCGGTGGGATCGCCGTTCTCGTCAAATACGAAGATGGAATCAAGGGACTCGATAGCAGAGCCGTCAGCTACGATGATAACCTGAATACCGGTTGCATAGGTGGTGGAGAAATTAACGCTTTCAAGACGCTTCTCGGTTACAGTCATACCTGCCATACCGAAATCATACTTGCCTTCCTGAACGCCGCCGATTATGGAGCCGAACTCAACGTCAGCGATCTCAAGCTTCTTGCCGAGCTTTTCAGCGATTGCCTGAGCGATCTCAACGTCGATACCCTTAAAAGAATCGCCTTCCTTATACTCGTAAGGAGGGAATGCAGCGTTGGTAGCCATTACAAGGGTGTCTTCCTTCTTACCGCAGGAAGCGAAAGCCATGAGTGTAGCGCAGATCATAAGAACTGCGAGGATGAGAGAAATAATCTTTTTCATGATAAATAGTTCCTTTCAAATTATTGTATAAAGATTATGCTTGCATATTATACTGCATATTTATGCATTTGTCAAGTCTTTTTTCGATTTTTATTAAAACTTTTTTCAAATATACTGAATATTTATTCCGTTCAGGGCAAAAAGGCCGCGGTGCCTAGGCACCGCGACAAAATATTACATACCAAGCGAACTTCTGAGGAACTTTCCGGTATAGGAAGCATCGACCTTTGCGACTTCCTCGGGTGTTCCGGTTGCAACGATGGTTCCTCCGCCATCTCCGCCCTCGGGTCCGAGGTCGATGATATGGTCGGCGCACTTGATAACTTCGGGGTTATGCTCGATAACAAGAACGGTATTGCCCGCGTCAACAAGTCTCGAAAGAACTCCGAGAAGGCGGGAAACGTCATCTGTATGGAGTCCCGTTGTCGGCTCGTCAAGGATGTATATCGTCTTGCCCGTACCGCGCTTTGCAAGCTCGGTTGCAAGCTTGACTCTCTGTGCTTCTCCGCCCGAGATGGTGGTGGACGACTGACCGATCTTAATATAACCGAGACCGACGTCGCAGAGCGTTTGCAGATACTTTCTTATCTTCGGAATGCTGTCGAAGAAGACGAGTCCTTCCTCGGCTGTCATTTCGAGAACCTCGTATATATTCTTTCCTTTATATTTTACTTCCAGCGTGTCGCGGTTATATTTCTGACCCTTGCAAACGTCGCAGGTGACGTATACGTCGGGCAGGAAGTGCATTTCTATGCATCTTACGCCGTCACCGCCGCAAGCCTCGCAGCGTCCGCCCTTGACGTTAAAGGAGAATCTTCCGGGGCCGTAGCCGCGAGCGATGGCATCCTGTGTTTTGGCAAAGAGTGTTCTGATCTCGTTGAAGAGTCCTGTATAAGTTGCGGGATTTGAGCGTGGTGTGCGTCCGATGGGGCTTTGGTCGATATCAATAACCTTATCGAGGTATTCGATACCTTCGACAGACGCGTGCTTGCCCGCCTTACGGTGAGCCTTATTGAGCTTAGTCATAAGCACGGGATTAATGACTCCGTTAACGAGCGAGGATTTACCCGAGCCCGAAACGCCGGTGACGCAGACGAAGCATCCAAGCGGGATATCGACGTCGACTTTTTTGAGGTTGTTGACCTCTGCGCCGCGTACTTTGAGAAAATTGCCGTTGCCCGGGCGTCTGGATTCGGGAACCGGAATGTATTTTCTTCCGGATAAATATGCACCCGTGAGTGAATTTTTATCATTCATAACCTCTTCGGGTGTACCCGCGGAGACGACCTGACCGCCGTGTACGCCCGCACCGGGTCCGATATCGACAAGGAAATCAGCACGGCGCATCATTTCCTCGTCATGCTCAACGACGATGACGGTGTTGCCGAGGTCACGCAGACGGCAGAGAGTATTTATCAGTCTTTCGCTGTCGCGCTGATGCAGACCGATGCTCGGCTCGTCAAGGACGTAAAGGACGCCGACGAGGGATGAGCCGATCTGGGTTGCAAGTCTTATTCTCTGCGCTTCACCGCCCGAGAGTGTGCCCGCACGGCGCGAGAGTGTGAGATAATCAAGTCCGACGCTTTCAAGGAAGGAGAGTCGCGCACGGATCTCTTTGAGGACTTCCTTTACGATCATCTCTTCGCTCGGGGTGAGCTTGAGGGTATCGCTCGACACGACTTTAAGCGCGTCGCTGACGGAAAGGTTACAGAATTCGTCTATGGCGAGTCCGCCGACTGTTACGGCGAGAGCCATTTCGTTTAGTCTTCTGCCGCCGCACTTCTGACACGGAATCTCTTCGATAAATTCCTCATAATAGGCTTCCGCGCCGCCGTACTGCATTCTCTGCTCGATTATCGGGATAATTCCCTCGAATTTCGCATCGCGGAGGTGCGCTTCCTTGCCGAAATAACGAGTCACGTGGAATTTTTCGTTTCCTGTACCGTAAAGCAGAATATTCATCTGCTCCTCTGTGTATTCCGAAAGAGGTGTATCGAGTCCGAATCCGTATTTTTCAGCAACGGCGAGGACGAGCGGACCGTTCCAGCTTTCCTCGACGAGTGATTTAAACCCGTTGACCTGAATTGCACCCTCGGAAAGCGAGAGCGAAAGATCGGGAATGATCTTTTCGGGTGAGATGCGGCGGGTCACGCCGAGACCCGCGCAATCGGGGCATGCGCCTTGCGGATTGTTAAAGGAGAACATGCGGGGTTCGAGGTCGCCGAAGGAGATGCCGTGCTCCTCGCAGGCGTAGGCTTGCGAAAATTCAAGCTCCTCGGGTTCGCCCTCTCGGGGGACGGTGACGATGAGAAGTCTGCCCTCGGCAAGAGAAAGTGCGGTCTCAACCGAATCGGAGAGTCGCGAGCGGATACCTTCGCGCATTACGAGACGGTCAACAACAACTTCGATCGAGTGGCGGATATTCTTATCGAGCTTGATCTCCTCATCGAGGTCATATAGGCTTCCGTCAATGCGGACACGGGTGTATCCCGAGCGTTTTGCGTCGGCAAGCACTTTTTCGTGCATACCCTTCTTGGCGCGGACAACGGGAGAGAGCACCATGAATCGCTCGCCATCGGGGAGAGTTTCAATCTTTTCTATGATCTGGTCGACCGTCTGACGGCGGATCTCCTTGCCGCAGATGGGACAATGAGGGATTCCGATTCGTGCGTAAAGCAGACGGAGGTAGTCGTAAATTTCGGTAACTGTACCCACGGTCGAACGCGGGTTTTTGGATGTAGTTTTCTGGTCTATGGATATTGCGGGCGAGAGACCTTCGATCATGTCGACGTCGGGTTTGTCGAGCTGACCGAGGAACTGGCGCGCGTATGACGAGAGCGACTCGACGAATCGGCGGTGGCCCTCGGCGTATATGGTATCGAATGCAAGAGAGGA
>JAGBYM010000129.1 GCA_017628755.1 Clostridia bacterium
ACAAGGTATTCGACGATGCAGTTATCCACGCAGGTAGGTGCGTTGACCTTCACGCTCCTCACGGTCTGCTCGACTTTGATATCCTTCCCTCCGATTGCAACCACTTCGAGGGTATCTATACCGTTCCTTATCGTTGCTACTACTCCAAGAATATCAAGAACCTCTTTATGGCTGGTAGAAATATCTCCACCACCAAGCTCGGTCTTGCTTCCACCAGAATCATTTCCTGCTGTGCAAACGGCGGTCAGGCTGTCGGTGTTGCAGCTTCTCTTTGTGAGAAGTACGGCTGCGATCCCCGCGGCGTAATCGAGCACATCACCGAGCTCCAGCAGATCATGCTCCGTGAAGACGGCTACCTCCCCCTCCCCTACAAGAACGAGGACGAGAAGGACTTCGCGCGTAACGCAACCGTTTCGGCTACCTCCTTCATCGCAGGCGGCGAGCCCGAGAAGGTTATCAACGGCGTATCGAGAAAGATCGGCGAGGAGCACAACGCTTGGATGACCGATTCTATCTCCGAGAACGGCGAGACCCTTACCCTCAAGCTTGATGGCGCAAAGACCGTAAGTCAGGTAAGAGTAACCTCCGATTCCAACTTTGCATACCCGATCCGTGTTACCATGTCTGCAAACAGACAGTCTCAGCAGAGAATCGGCGTTGCTCCCGAGCTCCTCAAGGACTTCGACGTTGTTCTTTATAAGGACGGCAAGGAGGTCGGCAAGAAGGAAGTTCGCGGTAACTACCTCCGCCTTGCAGTTTGCAACGTAGAACCCACCGAAGCAGACGAGGTCAAGATCCACGTCCTCGCTACCAACGGTGCAGAGAACATCAAGGTGTACGAAGTAAGAGTATATTAATCCATTCGGACAAAACCGAATAGTATAAAAAGTTCCGACGGGATTTCCCGTCGGAATTTTTAATTATAAAATCTATCTAAATTATTAAAAAGATATTGACAAATCGCTTGTTTTATGGTATATTTATATTATCAATATTCCTGAAAGGAAATCACAAAATGAAAAAGCTTTTATCTATCGCACTCGCTCTCGTAATGGTTCTTTCTATGGCTGCTTTCTCGGTATCCGCAGAGAACTACGAAGAAAAGATCGTTGACACCAACTGGCAGCTCGGTTACGTAGGATCCTCCACTAACAGCTCCGGCTTCGTTAACGTACTCAATCCCAACGGCGGAAGCTATTCTTACTCCGACGTTATCGACATGGGCCCCGCAGGCTCCACTATCTCTTTCGCTGACGATGCTTCCGGATATGCTTCCGCGGCTGCTTACGTCTTCTCCTTCTGGAAGAAGAATGGCGAAGAGTTCGAGCTCGACCTCGAAGCAAACAATATTCCCGGCTACAGCGTTGCAGCTTCCAGAAGCTATGAGTTTGTAACCACCGCAGATAACCAGGCTATCCGCGTTACCTACCGCTCCGAGCAGAAGGCTGATATGACTCCCGAATTCGAAGAGATCTTCGTTGACGGCGTAAAGGTTGACACCAATTGGAACTTCGGTTACGTTAAGGCTGACGGTTCTATCGTTGCAAGCGGTTCTGCTTACTCCTACACCGATGTTATCGTAGTTCCCAAGGCAGGAAGCAAGGTTACCTTCACCGATACCAACAAGAACGGTACCGCATTCTGCTCCAACAGTGCATTGGTATTCTCCACCTGGGCAAAGGACGGCGACACCTGGTATTTCGTAGACGGCGTTAAGGGCGAAGGCGGAACCTTCACCAGCACTCCCGTAGTTTACTCCTACACCTCCACTAAGGACAACGAGCTCGTAAGACTTTGCTACCGTTCTGAGGAGAAGGCTGGCTCGCCCATCGATGCAGCTAACCGCCCTGTAGTAACTCTTAAGACTCCCGTTGCAACTCCCGAGACCACTGAGCCCGCACCCGAGACTACTGAGCCTCCCGTATCCTCCGATACCGGTGACAACGCTATCGTTCTCGTAGCAGCTCTCGTAGCAACCGTTTCTCTCGGCGTTATCGCAACCAAGAAGAGAAGCTTCTAAAATTTTTATAATAAAACCGTGCCGAATCGCTTGACTCGGCACGGTTTTATAAATCTTTAATTAATAAAGAAGGAGGATATTAAATGAAAAAACGAACGATTTCAATTATTCTTTGGTTTGTTGTCTCTATCATGCTGATCGCAATTTTTTCGTCCTGCGAAGGTATCGGAGAAGATAACCCGGTTTTGGACAGCTCAAAATATCCTCTGACCCTCGAAGAATTAAATGCTATTAATCAAGCATGGTCCGGCGGTAACTTTGCGGACAATGTAGAAGACGTCGGTTGGCTGGATGGAGGCACGTGCGTATATGCCAAATACGGAGATTGTATCGTAATCGGAGTATCGAATGGAATGACGAACGAGTACAGCGAATGTACGGTATCGGGTTATTTGTTCAAATATTCCCGCAATACAATACACGTGTATTATAACGGCGAAATTTATAAATTGCCCGAAGCATATGAGAATGAGCTGTTGACAGATGCGCAGATTAAGGAATTGTGGGAATTGCATAATGCCTGTATTTTGAAAAATGAAGATTACCTTGTTACCGAAACAGAGCTTGTCGCCATAAATCAGCTATGGGGCGAAAAGCCGTTTGCTGAACACATTGCCGATATTGAATCTCTCGGCGGAGCGGGTGCTTTTCTTTACGGCAGATTCGGCAGTTGTATAGTTCTCGGGAAATTTGGCGAGACAGACGACATGAGCGAATATACGGTTGCAGATAAAGAATTTATGTTTTCGAATTCTGTTTTGAAGGTATATAAGGACAACAAATTATACTCACTGCCCGAAGCATACAAGGATGAGTTGTTGACCGATGAAAATATCGAAAAAATATATGAATTACATTGTACTCGTATTCTCAGAAGCTCTTCTGTTATTACATCAAAATGGTTGGACAGAATTAACCGATTATGGGGCGGAATGCAGTTTGCCGATACGGTAGAAGACGTCGCCTTCCGTCAAAAGGCAAACAGCTTTGTTTACGCTTTTTATAACAGTGAAGAGATTATTGTTTTGGGAAAAACATCCGCAGTAGCGGGAGATTCGGAGTTCACAGTTGCAGGGTATACTTTTAGATTATTAGATATGATTATTAAAGTCGATTGCGATGGAGAATTATGTTCATTGGAAGAAGCATATTCAAGAGGATTGCTGACCGAAAACCAAATACGCGAACTCTATGAGTTGCATACAAGTCTTGCTTTAACCGAATAAAAGTTACCCCGCCGATCAGTCGGCGGGGTAAAATATTTAATCTTGATAAATAAAGTTCTCTCCGTCCGTGATAAACACGATGCTTCCGAGAAGGTCTGTGCGGTAGACCTGATCGCCTACGTAAGGCGCGATTCTTGCAAGAACTTCTGCGTGCGGATGACCGTATTTGTTATTCAGTCCGCAGGAGATGACTGCTATCTTCGGGTTAACAGCGGCGAGCCACGCGTCTGTTGACGAGGTTTTCGAACCGTGGTGTCCCATCTTGAGTAACATAGAGCCGAGGTCTGCGGCGGAAAAGGTTCTGAGGATTGATTCCTCAGCCGGCTTTTCCGCGTCACCCGTAAGCATTGCAGTTGTATTGCCCCAGGTTGCCTTGATAACTATAGATGAGTTGTTCGAGTCAAGCTCCTTGTTGTTCGGATCGGGACCGAAAACGAACATATCAAATTCGCCGAGGGAATAGGTCTCGCCTGGAAGAGCATTGTAGACCGTGCATCCTTCCGCTGTAATAGCGTCCATCATGCGCGTGTAGACCTGTGTGGTCTTTTCAAGTTCCGGTTTTATTACGTTGAGTACCTCATATTCGGCAAGCACCATATCTGCGCCGCCGATGTGGTCCGAATCGGGATGTGTAAATACAGCGTAATAAAGGACGTCAACGCCGCAAAGATCGAGATAACTTTTCAACTCGTCCTCTGCGCTGTTTTCACCCGCGTCAATGAGAATGTCGCCCTCGGGAGTGCGTATCAGTGTTGCGTCACCCTGACCGACGTCGATGAAGTGATATTCAACCGTTCCAAGCTCGCCTGCGCTTACCGAGATCTCACCGGAAGTCGGCGAAGATGTGCTGTCGGGTTCGGTGGATTCATTTCCAATGTCCATATATTCTGATGCAACGTATGCTATCAGCGCAATTATAAGTATGACAATTATCGCAAGCGGACTAAGACCGCTTTTCTTTTTTCTTCTTTTCTTTGCTGCCATAATAACCTCACAAATACCTTTTGCTACATTATACACCATTTTACAGCCTTCTTCAAGACTTTTTTGAAATTCCGGTGAGAAATTTTGAAAATTGAGTTGATTATTGCCGCACTTCGTGGTAAAATATATAAAGATCAAAAACGGAGTTTTGTTATGACAGAAAAAATGAAAATCAACTACAAAAAATTGATATGGGATATTTTCCTTCTTACACTCGGATCGGTCATTTTCGCTGCGGGCGTCGCATGCTTCCTTGACCCCAACAGCATTGCTTCGGGCGGAGTTTCGGGTATTGCAATCATTATTACAAAGTTCATAGACTTGCTTCCCACAGGTACCGTTATCGCTCTTATCAACGTCCCGATACTTCTTGTCGGAACTATCATATTCGGATTTAAATTCCTTGCATCAACCATATATGCGGTACTTGTTTCTTCGTTGGCTGTTAACTTGTTCGGCGAATATGTTGGAGCTCTGACAAGCGATCTGCTTCTTGCTTCGGTAGCCGGATCGGTGCTTGTTGGTGCGGGCGTTGGACTTGTTTTCAGAACCGGCGCGACAACGGGAGGAACGGATGTTATTGTTAAACTGCTCCGCCTCAAATTCCGTCATATTCCCACCGGTCTCGTTTTCGGATTTGTCGACGGATGTGTGTGTGCGATTTCGGGAATAGTGTTCAAAAATATTGAGCTTACTATTTATGCCGCTATTTCTCTTATGGTAGCGAGCATAACGATGAACAAGCTTCTCTACGGAAGCGACGGTGCGCGAATGATATATATCATCAGCTCGGATAATAAGGAAATCGCAAGACGCCTGATGGAAGAAGTTGACGTCGGCGCAACCTATATGCACGGTAACGGAGCTTACACCGGCAAGAATTTTGATGTCCTCATGGTAGTTCTGAGAGCAAAACAGCTGCCGCGCGCAAGAGACGTCGTAAAACAGATAGACGACGGAGCTTTTATGATAGTCACAAACGCAACCTCTGTGTTTGGAGAGGGATTCAAGAAACACGACTCGGAAGAGGTATAAATCAATAGATGAATATTTTCGGTGGAAGACCGGGAATTGCGGCGGGAGTTCTGGCGGTCATTGCCACTCTCGCCGCCTTCTTTTTGTTGTTTTGGATTAAGATAGCTATTCTTATTTCGGTTGCCGTTCTGATTTCAATATGTATTATTCTTTTCTTTAAAAAGAAAATCACTGGTTATCGGCTTTTTTCTATCCTCGTTGTTCTTTCTGTATTTTTGATCGTTTTTCTTCGTGCGTTTGTTTTGTATTTCGTAAGTATACCCAAGGCACAAGAACTTTGCGGGTCGGATTCATACGTTCACGCAACGGTGAGAGAACGCCGTTCGGGAGCCGACTATTACACGAATTACATAATCGATATCCATTCGGTAAACGGAGTTGAATGCGATCAAAAAGCCGAGCTCTCCTGCGAATACAACTCGGACTTGCAGAAAGGATACGAGTTTGTTCTTCGCCATGCAGATATCGTTTATTATGAAGAACTGGAGGAGAGTAAAGCGCGTAAACTAATTGCCGACGGGATATTCCTTTCGGTTACTTCCGCGGATTCTGTGGATTGCGCTATTCTGTCCGAAAATAATCTCACGCTCTCCGATCATTTCGAGGAGCTCAATAAATATCTTTCCACAAAATTGCGCAACGAGATCAAGGGCGACGAAGGCAGACTTGCCGTTGCTATGCTCTTGGGCGACAAATCTGCGCTGAAATCCGAGATGCACCGCGATTTCTCACGCGCGGGACTTTCGCATTATCTTGCCGTAAGCGGACTTCACGTTTCGATAATTACGGGAATAGTCGGTTTTATCCTTGTCAAAATAGGTATGAGACGCTCGCGTCGCAATCTTCTTCTGGCTCTCTTTGCGGTTGCTTATCTGTTCTTGCTCGGATTCCCGATTAGTGCGGTCAGAGCTGTCATAATGCTTCTTGCTGTATTTATTGCATATTCTTCGGGCGATATTTCTGATTCGCTCAATTCACTCGGCATTGCCGCATCGATGATTCTTATTGTCACGCCGACCGCAGTTTTCGAAGCGAGCTTCATACTTTCTTTCTGTGCAACTCTCGGTATCGTATGCTTTATGCCGCTGTTCAATGAACTCATGCGTGCATTCCTTTATCCGAAGAAAAGCGGGGAAGAAAAGAAAGCCCCCAAGCTTTTGTTTATCTTCAAAAAGATTTTGTCGTTTGTCTTCGGAACTCTTATGAGCGTTGCATCGGCACTTTCGCTGACGCTTCTGCCGACGGTATACCTTTTCGGCGAAATGTCTCGCCTCGGATTTAAGTCCAATCTGATAGCAACCGTCGCGGCAACGCCTTTGATGATGTCCTTGCTTTTGTATCTTGTGTTCGGAGGAATACCCTATATCAGAGAGGGCTTACTTTTCGTTATAAGAAAGAGTGCGGGCTTTATGCTCGGACTTGCCTCGGATATAGGTGACGAACGGGGAGCGCTCGTATCGTTGATATCAAAACCCGCTTTGATAATAATTTATATCTTTACAGCAGTAATCCTTTTTTTGCTGATAATAAAAGTAAAGAACAAGAAGCCAATTCTTCTTGCGCCTGCGTCTTATCCGCTTATGCTTGCTTTACTTGTATTTGTCGGTACGGCAACGCTTCCGCATCAAACCGAGATCACTTCGCTGTCCTTGGCGGGAAGTGAATATATCCTTGCCGTACACGAAGACGAATCTGCGATAATCGACGTTTCATTGGGTTCGCTGAACGGTTTGCGTGTATTATCGACTATGATGCACGAAAGAGGCATAACCGAAGTTGATACTTTGGTTTTGACCCATTATCATTCAAGACATCTTTCCGCTGTTACGGAATTCACATCGGACGAAAAGGTGCGCCGAGTTCTGCTTCCGTATCCTGAAACCGAAGCCGATGCGTGGATTATGCTTCAGCTTGCAGATACACTTGAGGCATCGGGAATATCCTGCGAGATTATGCAGAATGAAAGCTTTGTTCTGCTCGGTGAAACCTCTTTTTATGCTTCTCCGATAAGAAGACTCGAACGATCCTCCCATCCCGTCATTTCGTTTTCTCTGTCGGAAGGAGAAGAGAGGTTGACGTATATTTCCGCCTCGTCATGGGAGGCCGACGAAACCGAATTAACCGAACTGCTAAACAAAAGTGACACGGTGATTTTCGGCTCCCACGGTCCCGTTGTCAAATCCTCTTTTGGATTCCTTGACGATTGCAAAAATGTAGAAAAGTTCGTGATCTTTAACGAATCTCATATTGAATACATCTTGGATAGAGATAATATCGATTATGAAAATATAGAGATACTTGCCGGAGGCGTACTATATAAAACAGTCTTTTCAAATCCGTGATTTTGCCGTTTTGTGACATATGTGATTATTTTTTGACGTAACGTGTAAGGAATTGTGAAAAAATCTGTTGACTTTTGGGCGAAAAATTGGTATAATATATACGTATTTGTAATTGAAACCGTTAACAGCTTATATATCATCTGAAATAAGGTCAGAAAGTTTCTACCGGAAGCCGTAAATTATCCGACTATAAGCGCCCCCAAACAGTACCCAAATTGTTTATTGCGGGAGACAGGTCGGATGGCTTGTCTCCCTCTTTGTATTTTCGGCACGCTGTGCTGCAAATAAATATCATTATTATTTTATGGAGGAAACCATGAAAAAAGCACTGTCACTTATTCTCGCAGTTCTTATGCTCCTGTCCGCAACTCTCGCGTTCGCATCCTGCACCGAGTCTAAAGATGCCTTCAAGGTAGGCTTTATCTTCCTGCACGATGAGAACTCCACCTACGACAAGAACTTCATCGACGCTGCTAAGGCAGCTTGCGAAGCTCTCGGCCTTACCGAGGATCAGATGATCCTCAAGGTCAATATTCCCGAAGGCGCTGAATGCTACGACGCAGCTTGCGAGCTCGTTGAAGCAGGCTGTGATCTCGTTTTCGCTGACTCTTTCGGTCACGAGGACTTCATGATCCAGGCAGCAAAAGAATTCCCCGAGGTTCAGTTCTGCCACGCTACCGGTACCAAGGCTCACACTGAAAAGCTCCCCAACTACCACAACGCATTCGCTTCCATCTACGAAGGCCGTTACGTTGCAGGTATCGTTGCAGGTATGAAGCTCAACCAGATGATCGCTGACGGCAAGATCACCGCTGATAAGGCTCTTATCGGTTACGTTGCTGCATGGCCCTATGCAGAGGTTAAGTCCGGTTACACCTCCTTCTATCTTGGCGCACGTTCCGTATGCCCCACCGCTACCATGAAGGTAGAGTACACCAACTCCTGGTTTGACATCGCTCTTGAGAAGACCGCAGCAGAGAACCTCATTGCTGCAGGTTGTGTTCTCATTTCTCAGCACGCTGACTCCGAGGGTGCTCCCAAGGCTTGTGATGCAGCAGGCGTTCCTAACGTTGCATACAACATCAGCACCAAGGATATCGCTCCCAACACTTGGCTCATTTCTTCCAAGATCAACTGGGAACCCTACATGAAGCTTATCATCGAAAAGACCCGCGACGGTAAGGGCAATGAGATTCCTTACGACTGGTGCGGTGGCTTCGAGGAAGGCGCAGTACAGCTCACCGAGCTCAACGAAGCATATGCAGCTCCCGGCACCAAGGAAGCTGTTGACGCAGCAATCGCAGCATTCAAGGCAGGCACTCTCAAGGTATTTGACACCGCTACTTTCACCGTAAACGGTGCGAAGCTCGAGTCCTACATGGCAGACGTTGACTCCGACGCTGCATTTACTCCCGATACCGAGGTTATCAAGGACGGTTACTTCAATGAGTCCGCTGACGGTCTCCGTTCCGCTCCTTACTTCGATCTCATCATCGACGGTATTGACGCTGCACAGTAATTTACAGCTTTAACGCCTATAGGGGATGCCGAATTTTTCGGCATCCCCGTGGGCATTTTTCTCTATTCGAAGTTTTTATGAAAGAGCAGAAAGCTTTTCGCTTTTTCATAAAAGTTTCGGAAGCTTATTTTTGAAAGGGAAAACCTAATGAATAACGTAGCAATTGAACTCCGCGGAATAACAAAGCGATTCGGAAGCGTCGTTGCGAATAAAGGTGTAAATCTTACCGTATGCAACGGTGAGATACTTTCTTTGCTCGGCGAGAACGGAAGCGGTAAGACAACGCTTATGAATGTGATCTCGGGTATCTATCATCCCGATGAAGGTCAGATCATCATAGGCGGTGAGCCTGTTTCGATCAACTCTCCCCATGACGCTTTCAATTACAAGATCGGAATGATTCACCAGCATTTCAAGCTTGTAGATCTTTTTACCGCGGCTGAGAATATTATCCTCGGACTCAATGAGAAGGGTAAATTCGATATTAAGTCAGTATCAAAGAAGGTTGCCGAAATCAGCTCGAAATACGGATTTGACATTGATCCCAACAAGAAGATATACGAGATGTCGGTATCCGAAAAGCAGACGGTTGAGATCATCAAGGTTCTTTACCGCGGCGCTGATATACTTATCCTCGACGAGCCGACAGCAGTTCTTACTCCCCAGGAGACTCGCAAGCTCTTTGATATCCTTCGCCGTATGAGAGACGACGGAAAGGCAATTATAATTATTACACATAAGCTTCACGAGGTTCTTGACCTTTCGGACAAGGTTGCCGTGCTCAGACACGGTGAATACGTCGGAACTGTAAACACCTCTGAGGCTGACGAAAACATCCTGACCGAAATGATGGTCGGTAAGAAGGTCGAACTCAATATCGAGCGTCCCGAACCCGTTGATCCGCAGGACAGACTTGTTGTCGAGCATATAGACTGTATGAGCCGAGAGGGCGTAAAGCTTCTTGATGACGTCAGCTTTACCGTACGTTCGGGTGAGATTCTCGGTATTGCGGGAATCGCGGGAAGCGGTCAGAGAGAACTTCTTGAGGCTATCGCAGGACTCCAGAAGCTTGACGGCGGTTCGATCATTTATCATAATCCCAAGACGGGAACTTCGGAAAATCTCCGTGACAAGACTCCGCTTGAGATCCGCGAGCTCGGCGTTCGTCTTTCCTTCGTTCCCGAGGACAGACTTGGAATGGGTCTTGTCGGCAATATGAGCGTTGTTGACAATATGATGCTCAGAAGCTATCGCAGAGGTAAATCTGTGTTCGTTGAGAGACACGGACCCGAGGAACTTGCGCATAAGATTATAAAGGACCTCGAGGTTGCCACTCCCGATGCCGAGACCCCTGTTCGCCGTCTTTCCGGCGGTAACGTTCAGAAGGTTCTTCTCGGACGAGAGATCTCTTCGTCGCCCACGCTTCTTATGGCAGCGTATCCCGTACGCGGTCTTGATATAAATTCCTCGTACCTTATCTATGATCTTCTCAACGATCAGAAGCGCAAGGGCGTTGCCGTAATTTTCGTCGGCGAGGACCTTGACGTTCTTCTTGACCTTTGCGACCGCATTATGGTCATCGGAAGCGGAAGAATTACGGGAATCGTTGACGGAAGAAACGCCACAAAGAACGAGGTTGGTTACCTTATGACAAAGACTGACAGAGAGGAGGAGAAGAGTGATGCGGAATAATCACAAGACCCATAAAGAGCCGCTTGTATATATCACCAAACGCGGAGAGCTGCCCAAGCTCAAGGCGATGATGATCAAGGCGATCGTTATTCTCGTCGGTATACTTTTCTGCGCTCTCGTTACTATTCTCCTTACAAGCGAGAATCCGCTTAAGGTTTTCAAAGCGATGTTCACCGGAAGCTTTGGATCTCCCAGAAAGGTATGGAATCTGTTTCAGGCATCTGCGATCCTTCTCGGTATCTCGCTTGCCGTAACTCCCGCGTTTAAAATGCGATTCTGGAATACGGGCGCCGAGGGTCAGGTACTCATCGGTATGCTTGCAACTATCACATGTATGTTCTACATCGGTGACGCGCTTCCTTCCTGGCTTCTTATCATCGTTTCGCTTTTCGCAAGTATTATTGCGGGCGCCGTATGGGCGGGTATTCCCGGATATTTCAAGGCTATATGGAACACTAACGAGACTCTTTTCACACTTATGATGAACTACGTTGCGGCACAGCTCGTTTCGCTTCTCATAATGTATTGGGTTCCCAGCGGTTCAATGGTTCTCGGACTTGTTAACTCAAGCACGCAGAACGGTTGGTTCCCCACGATATTCGGACAGAAATATCTTCTCAACATAATTATCGTTGCGCTTCTTACCGCTGCCGTTTATGTCTACCTTAAAAAGAGCAAACAGGGATATGAGATCGCGGTCGTCGGTGAAAGCGAAAATACCGCAAGATACATCGGTATCAACGTAAAGAAGGTTATTATTCGTACAGTTCTCATTTCGGGCGCACTCTGCGGCGTTATGGGTTGGATCCTTGCTGCCGGAACTGACCACTCGATCAACTCGAGCGCGGTCGGAGGTAACGGATTTACAGCGATCATGGTTTCCTGGATGTCAAAATTCAATCCCATTACCATGATATTCTCGTCGATCCTTGTGTGCTTCCTGCAGAAGGGTGCAGGAGAGATCGCATCGAATCTCGGACTCAACTCCAGCGTCGGTGAAGTTCTGACGGGTATTATGATCCTCTTCATCGTCAGCAGCGACTTCTTCGTAAATTACAGCATTCATTTCCGCAAAAAAGAAAGAAAGGAGAAACAAGAATAATGGACGTATTTGTTAAGATAATGGCGTTTATCGCCGCTACCGTTGTTCAGGGCACACCTCTCCTTTTCGGTGCTGTCGGTGAGATCATTACCGAGAAAAGCGGAAACCTCAACCTTGGTATCCCCGGTATTATGTATATCGGCGGTATTTCCGGTATTATCGGCGGATATCTCTACGAGCATTTCTGCGCAGAGCCGATTCCGATTCTCTGTGTAATTATTTCGCTTCTCGCGTCGCTTGTAGGTTCTGCATTTATCGCATTCATCTACAGCTTCCTTACGATCACTCTTAAGGCAAATCAGAATGTTGTCGGTCTTGCACTTACCACTCTTGGTGTTGGTCTCGGAAACTTCTACGGCGGATCTCTCCTGAAATTCTTCGGTGAAGACGGTTCCATCTCTCTTTATATCACAGGTAATGCGTATAAGACCAAGATCCCGTTCCTCTCGGATCATCTCGGAATCTTTGGTGAGACCTTCTTCTCGTTCGGATTCCTCGTATATCTTGCGATCTTTATAGCGATTCTTTCGCAGTGGATCATCAACCGCACCCGCGTCGGACTCAATCTCCGCGCAATCGGAGAAAATCCCGCAACTGCGGATGCGGCAGGTATTAACGTATCGCTCTACAAATATGTTGCGACCTGCGTAGGCGGTGCAATCGCGGGTCTCGGCGGACTCTATTTCGTTATGGACTACACCACAGGTGCTTGGACCAACAACGGCTTCGGTGACCGCGGATGGCTTGCTATCGCAATAGTTATTTTCGCTCTATGGAAGCCGAGAAGCGCAATACTCTCGTCCTATATTTTCGGCGGACTTTATATTGCCAGCGTATTTATTTCCGGCCTTTCGGGAAGCACCAAGGAGCTCATCAAGATGCTCCCCTATCTCGTAACGATTATCGTCCTTGTGTTCACAAGCTCGCGTAAGAAGAGAGAGCATCAACCTCCCGCCGCTCTCGGTCAGTCGTATTTCCGAGAAGAAAGATAAAATACGATGGAAATATACAGATTCGAAACAATAGATTCCACTTTTGTGGAGGCTGGCAGACGAATGAAGGATCTTCCTTCGGGCGCTTATCTATTCACTGCACAAGAGCAGACAGCCGGCAAAGGTCAGGGAACTCACAATTTCTATTCGCCGAAGGACAACGGTATCTATGCCACTCTCCTTCTTGTCGGTGATTACGCCGACGTCTGTGCTCCTGCATTTTCATCAAAGCTTGGTCCCTTTGCTACTCTTACGATCACAGAAGCGGTTCTCGATGCCTGCTCGGATTTCGATCAGCGTCTTGGTATCAAATGGGTAAACGATCTCCAGCTTGACAACAAAAAGTACGGCGGAGTCCTTACCGCAGTAACCGTAAAGGAAGGTAAGTTCACAACCATCCGTATAGGCTTCGGTATCAATACCGGATATGCAGATATGCCTGATGAGCTTCGCGGAAGAGTGACAACCCTGGGTCTCGATCCCGCGGATACAGAAAAACTCATGATTGAGATCGCGGACAGACTTTGCAATAATCTCCCGGAGGTAAAAGAAGAAGAACTTTACCGCGATTACGTCAAGTATTGCACCACTCCCGGAAGAAACATCATGCTTCCCGACGGAAGATGCGGTACAGTAGTCAGCATCGCTTCAGATTTCTCCCTCATCTTTTCTGTAGAGGGTAAACGCCCGGAGTTTACCAATACCACTGCCGGATTGATTATACTTTAATTATATTAAAAAAGGAGTCTTCGGGCTCCTTTTTTCACATCTTATCGTTCATTTTCATAATATGTAGTATAACTCTTTTATTTGAGGAACTTCATATGAATAAAAATATAAAGCTTGCTATTCTCGGCGGTGACGCCAGACAGAGATATCTTGCCCGTGAGCTTGCAGACCGCGGATTTGAGACTGCGGTGTGGGGAATCGGAGGCGACGCGCGGATAGGCGAAGCGGTAAAATGCAGGGACCCAAAGAGCGCACTCTCATCTGCATCTGCGGTGATATTGCCTCTGCCCGTTACGTTGGACGGTGCTACCCTTAATTCGGAAAATGAAGAAAAGCTGAAACTCAATGCAATACTCGATTACTCGGATGCTCTCATTTTCGGAGGAAAGTTCAATGAAAGCTTTCTCCATGCCGCAGAGGTGCGTAAGAGACGGGTTATAGACTATTTCGAATCCGAAACCTTGCAGATAAGAAACGCGGTTCCGACTGCCGAGGGGGCGGTTTCGATAGCAATGCAGCATCTTGATAAAACTGTTATGGGCTGCCGCGCAGCAGTTGTAGGATACGGAAGGATTGGACAGATGCTTGCCGGATTATTGCTGCGCATGGGCGCAGAAGTTACCGTGGCAGCAAGAAATCTGCTTCAGCTTGCCGTCGCGAAGAATTTCGGTGCGAAAATACTCCGTCTTGATCCCGCACTACCTTCGGGCGGACTTCTGCCTCTCTGCGAAAGCGGAGCATTCGACGTTGTTTTCAACACCGTTCCCGCAAGACTTTTTGACGCTGAAGTGCTGTCTTTTATGCCGGCCGATATTTTGCTGATAGATCTTTCGTCGGTTCCCGGAGGAGTAGATTTCGGTGTGGCAAAAGAGAGGGGAATTCGCGCGGTGTGGGCGCTGTCTTTGCCCGGTAAATATGCCCCTGAGAGCGCGGGCTCAATCATATGCGATACCCTCATGGAATACTTTGAAAGAGAGGGCATAACATGAAGATAGGATTTGCAATGTGCGGCTCGTTTTGTACCTTCTCATCGGCATTTGAACAGATGACGCTACTGCGCGATGCCGGTCATGAGATCGTTCCTATCATGAGCTTCAATGCATCAAAAATTGATACACGATTCGGCAAGGCTTCTGATCACGTTGTTCGCGCAGAGGCAATATCGGACAGAAGACTTATAAATACGATAGAAGACGCAGAACCTCTCGGACCTTCCGAAAAGCTCGATCTTCTGATCATCTGTCCCTGCACCGGAAATACGCTGGCAAAGCTTTCCGCGGGTATAACAGATACACCGGTTACGATGGCGGCGAAAGCACATCTGCGCGGCGACGGACCTCTTCTCATTGCCTTGGCAACAAACGATGGACTTTCGGCAAATCTTTCGAATATCAACGCATTGTCTAAGAGAAAGAGCGTCTACTTCCTACCGATGAAGCAGGACGATCCCGTCAAAAAACCTCATTCGCTCGTTGCGGATTTTGAAAGGATGCCGGAAGCTGTTGCCGCCACATTGAGACGCGAACAACTCAGACCGCTGTTTTTGTAATAAAGCTTACCTTCTCCCCGAAAGGGGAGAAGGATTTTTTAATTTACCTATTGAATTTCGCGATTTGGTGTGATATAATTATAATGTATTATGTTTGGCGTTAAATGCCGAAAGTGAGGATAAAATGTCTGATTTCAAGATCGAAACAAAATGTATTCAGTCGGGTTACAATCCCGGAAACGGCGAGCCCCGTGTTCTGCCGATATATCAGAGCACTACATACAAGTATTGCTCCTCCGAGGAGGTCGGTGACCTCTTCGACCTCAAGGCTGAAGGCCATATGTACTCCCGTATCTCCAACCCCACAGTTGCCGAGGTAGAGAAGAAGATCACAGATCTCGAGGGCGGTACAGGCGCGATCCTTACCTCTTCGGGTATGTCCGCAATTCTCCTCGCGGTTCTCAATATCGCGAAGGCGGGACAGAATATCGTCTCTCTTGCCGCAATCTATGGCGGAACCGTAAACCTCTTTGCGGTTACTCTCAAGAGATTCGGTATCGAGGTGCGTTTTGCAACCTCTGCTATGAGCGATGAAGAGATCGAATCTCTTATCGACGAAAACACCCGTATGCTCTTCGGTGAAACCATTGCAAATCCCGCGCTTGATGTGCTTGATTTCGACCGTTTTGCTGCTCTCGCTCACAGAAATGGTATTCCTTTCGTGGTTGACAACACCTTCCCGACTCCCATCCTCTGCCGTCCCTTCGAGCATGGATGTGATATCGTAGTACATTCCACCACCAAATATATGGACGGACACGCTACCGTTGTCGGCGGATGCGTAGTTGACGGCGGTAAGTTTGATTGGTCCGCAGATCCCGAAAAGTGGCCCGAGCTCAACGATCCCGATCCTTCCTACCACGGCGTTGCATACGTAAAGCAGTTCGGCAACGAAGTTGCTTACATCACCAAGGCGCGCGTTCAGCTCGTCCGCGATATGGGTATTCCCATGACCGCAATGAGCGCATTCCTTCTCAATCTCGGTCTTGAAACTCTCCATCTACGTATGGAGCGCCATTGCTCGAATGCCCTTGCTGTGTCCGAGTATCTTTCCTCTCACGATAAGGTCGAGAGCGTTTCTTATCCCGGTCTCAAGGGTGACAAGCAGTATGAGCTTGCACAGAAGTATCTCCCCCTCGGATGCGCGGGTGTAATTTCCTTCGTTATCAAGGGCGGACGTGACGCGGCTGTTAAGTTCATGGATTCGCTCAAGCTTGCGGCTATTGTTGTTCACGTTGCCGACTCGCGCACAAGCGTACTCAATCCCGCATCCACAACTCACCGCCAGCTCACAGACGAACAGCTTGCAGCAGCAGGTATTCCCGCAGGTCTTGTAAGACTTTCCGTCGGTACCGAGCATATCGACGATATCATCGCCGATATCGAGCAGGCACTTGCTAACGCTTAATTTTCAGGAGACAGAAATGCCTATCAAAATACCAAACCTTCTTCCCGCGACACAGACTCTTCTTGACGAGAATATTTTCGTCATGACCGAGACCCGCGCGATCACGCAGGACATCAGACCGCTGAATATTCTGATGCTCAACCTGATGCCGCAGAAGATCACAACCGAAACACAGATCGCTCGTCTGATCGGAAATACTCCCCTCCAGGTCGAGCTTGAGCTTCTCCAGACTGCGACTCATAAGGCAACTCATACATCTGCCGAGCATATGCTCGCATTCTACAAGACCTTTGACGAGGTCAAGCACAAGAAGTACGACGGTATGATCATCACGGGGGCTCCCGTAGAACAGATGCCCTTTGAAGAGGTCAACTACTGGGATGAACTCTGCGAGATCATGGAATGGTCGAAGACCAACGTAACCTCCACCTTCCACATCTGCTGGGGCGCGCAGGCGGGACTTTATTACCATTACGGAATCAAGAAATATCCGCTTGACGCAAAGCTCTTCGGCGTTTTCGAGCATACCGTTGAACGCCGCTCTTCGATGCTTTTCCGTGGCTTTGACGATAAATTCTTCGTTCCCCATTCGCGCCATACCACCGTGCGAATTGAGGACGTTGAGGCTTGTCCCGAACTGAAAATCCTTTCCACTTCGCCCGTAGCGGGTCTTTACGCTTGCGCTACCGACCGCGGCAGACAGATCTTCATCACCGGTCATTCGGAATATGACGCAGGTACTCTTAAAGCCGAATACCTCCGCGATAAGAACGCCGGACTTCCCATCGAGCTCCCCGTAAACTACTTCCCGAATGACGATGATACCCTTGAACCTGTCGTAACATGGAGAAGCTGTGCCAACCTGCTCTACTCAAACTGGCTCAACTATTTTGTTTACCAGACCACACCCTACGATCGCGAGCAGATCAATTAAAGATATTTCGAGCTCAAGCGCTTTGCGCTTGAGCTCGTTTTTTACGGCAAAGCAAATATTCTTCTCCGTATTTGCCCGCAGATGAAAAATATCGGAAGCGAAGCAAGGTAATAATAGATAAAGAGCGCGGGAAGCTCAATGACGTCTGCGCTGTAGAAAAATAATGAGAAAAATCCCAATCCCGCCATATCGGCAAGGATTGAAAGAAGATTTGAAAGAAACACCAGAACGCATGCGGCAACCGCGGCAAATCCCGCTTTTAGTGCAAGATTGAATCGTCTGTAAAAGATGTTTTTCTCAAAGTAATAAATACCTAAAGTAAAGAGTGCGGCGAATATCAGCGTCGCGGGCATCGGCGGCTCAAGGGCAATTCGCGGTATAAATGCGTGAAGCGGCGAGTGCATAAAAGGATAGGAAAAAGGGTAGAGCGTAGTTGAAACAAACTCCGCAACCGCTCCCGCAGTTATAGCGAGAAGCGTATAAAATATCGCGCCCGCGGCAGAGACCGTAAGTGCCTCCCCTGTCCTCGACAATAGAAAATTTTCATTTTTCTGTTTAATATTCGGCATATTTGACCTCCCATAAGTAATTTTATTTTGATTATTGACCTAAAAGCGGCATTTAATGCCCAAAATTTTCTTGTTTCCTATTGAAAAAAAGTTATAAATTTGTTATAATAATATAATGTATAATTGTGGAGGTGCGCATGAAGATCTTATTTGAAAATTGTAAAGTCTTTGACAGCGTAAGCCGCGTGTTCAAAAGCAGATCGATTCTTGTCGGTGACGGAATCATTCTTGATATACTCCGCCATAACGAGCACGTTCATGACGTTGATTCGGTGATCGACTGCGAGGGCAGACAGGTCATTCCGGGTCTTGTTGACATTCATACTCACGGTAGAGCGGGTGGCGATTTCAATACCGCAGACGCCGACGATATGCGCGCGATGGCAAGATCTTATTCAGATTACGGCGTCACCTCTGTTTTCCCGACTCTTGCAACAGCAGAATTCGAAAGCCTATGCTCACAAGCAGCGCTTATCGACAGCCTCAAAGGCGACACCGAAGGCGCGGAATTCCTCGGAGTCCATCTTGAAGGAAGATATCTCAATGCCGCAAAATCGGGTGCACATAACCCCGAAATGCTTGCGTTTCCTAATCCCGCGGAGCTCGAGGAATTTGCCGGATACTCAAAGCTTCCTTTGCGTGTGAGTGCTGCTTTCGAACTTGAAGGTGGAGATGCCTTTGCCGAGAAAGCAAAAGAACTCGGAGCAACCGTGTCGCTTGCTCACACAGCATCGACCTACACCGAAGCTCGTGAGATCTATAAAAAGCATAAGGTAGCGTTTACTCATCTTTACAACGCCATGTCCCCCATTCATCACCGCGACGGCGGAACGGTTCTTGCCGCGCTCGAATCGGGAGGCTTCTGTGAGCTTATCTGTGACGGACACCATATCTCCCCTGAAATGGTCGCTTTCACCTACCGTATGATCGGTATGGAGAGACTTGTTCTCATAAGCGACTCGATGGCGGCAACGGCTTCGCCTGACGGAGAATACGAGATTGCCGGTCTGCCCGTAACCGTTGTGGACGGTATTGCCCGTACTGCCGGAGGAAACCTTGCGGGAAGCACGCTTTCACTCATTCACGGTGTCGAGAATCTCGCAAGATTTGCGGATATTCCGATAGAAGACGCACTTATCTGCGCGACATTGACCCCTGCCCGTGCAGTCGGACTCGATCATATGATAGGCAAGCTTGCCGTAGGCAACCGCGCTGATTTCATTATTGGTTCGGTTTCGGGCAAACGTATTGAAATAGATCAGGTCTTCGTCGCAGGCGAAGAAGTCTATTAATTAACTTTGAAAAATTACGAAAGGACGGTCAGGATAAATGACTAAACCTAAATATTATATAACAACAGCAATTGCGTATGCTTCGGCAAAGCCCCATATCGGCAACACCTACGAAGCAATCGCAACCGATGCCATCGCCCGCTACAAGAGAGCAAAGGGATTTGACGTTTTCTACTGCACAGGAACAGATGAGCACGGTCAGAAGATCGAAAACTGCGCGGCAGCTGCAGGAATCGCTCCTCAGGCATACGTTGACAACGTAGCAGGTATCATCAAGGATATGTGGGACAAAATGAACGTAAGCTATGACTACTTCATTAGAACCACCGACGATTACCACGTAAAGACCATTCAGAAGATCTTTGAACGTTTCCTCCGTCAGGGCGATATCTATAAGGGATATTACGAGGGCTGGTACTGCACTCCCTGCGAGTCCTTCTTTACTGAGTCGCAGGTTACCGACGGCAAGTGCCCCGATTGCGGCAGACCCGTCAAGCAGGCAAGAGAAGAGGCTTACTTCTTCAATATGCAGAAATATGCGCCCAGACTCATCGAGTATTTTGAGACACATCCCGGTTTCCTCGAGCCCGAGGCAAGAAAGAAGGAGATGCTCAACAACTTCCTCCTTTCGGGGCTTCAGGATCTCTGCGTTTCCCGTACATCCTTTACATGGGGTATCCAGGTTCCTTCGGATCCCAAGCACGTCGTATACGTATGGCTTGATGCTCTCGTAAACTATATCACCGCTATCGGTTACGATCCCGATAAGTCCTTTGAGGAGCAGTCCGAGCAGTTCAAGAAGCTCTGGCCCGCAGACGTCCATATGATCGGTAAGGATATCGTAAGATTCCATTCGATCTACTGGCCCATCTTCCTCATGGCTCTCGATCTCCCGCTTCCCGAAAAGATCTTTGGCCATCCTTGGTTCAACTTCGGAACCGATAAGATGTCCAAGTCCCGCGGCAACGTAATCTATGCCGATAAGCTTGCTGAGTACGTTGGCGTTGACGGCGTACGTTACTACGCCCTCGCCGAGATGCCTTTCGCATCCGACGGTTCCATCACCTGGGACAGCGTACTTTCACGCTATAACACAGATCTCGTTAATACTCTCGGTAACCTTGTCAAGAGAACTCTCGATATGCAGAAGAAGTACTTCGATAAGAAGATCGAGGCTCCCACAGCTCCCGAGGCGCTTGACGATGAGTTCAAGTCCGTATGCGCAGAGGCTGTAAAGACATACTACGAAGCAATGGACAGCTACCATATAGCAGATGCCGTTGACGCAGTTCTCGCACTCCTCCGCCGTGCAAACAAGTACATCGATGAGACCCAGCCTTGGGTTCTTGCAAAGAGCGAGGAGACCCGCGCGCGTCTCGCAACCGTTCTCTATAATCTTCTCGAATCTATCCGTTGGGGCGCAGTAATGCTCGCTCCCATGGTTCCCGCAACCGCAGAGACAATCTTCGCTCAGCTCGGCACAGCTCTTACCACCTTTGAGAGCATCGGCGGTGCATTTGACGGTACAACCGTCGGTGCCTCCGTAAACGATTCCGCAGTTCTCTTTGCAAGAATCGACGAGGCGAAGACCCTCGAGGCTATCTATGCCGAGATCGAAGCCGCACGTAAGGCTGCCGAAGCTCCCAAGATCGAAAAGCCCGAAGGATGCGCTATCATCGGTTTTGAGGACTTTATGAAGGTCGAGCTCCGTACCGCGCAGATCGTTGAATGCGAGTCCGTTCCGAAGGCTCAGAAGCTTCTTAAGCTCAAGGTTGACCTCGGATATGAGACCCGTCAGGTCGTTTCGGGTATTGCAAAGTTCTATAAGCCCGAGGATCTCATCGGCAAGAAGATCATCCTCGTAGCAAACCTCGCGCCCGCAAAACTCTGCGGCGTTGAGTCTGAAGGTATGCTTCTCGCTTCGGGCGAAGAGGAAGTAAGAGTAATCTTCCTTGATCCCGCTACACCTCTCGGAGAGCGCGTACGCTGATGAAGGGTATATTCGATACACACGCCCACTACACAGACAAAAGCTTTGAAACTAAATTTGAGGGCGGCGCTTCTGCGCTGCTCTCTGCCATTTATGCGAACGGTGTTGATAAAATAATAAACGTGGGCACCAACACCTCAAACAGCGCGGAAGCAATTGAAATGGCGAAGAATTACGAAGGAATGTACGTTGCCGTCGGTATCCACCCCTCCGACGTTGACGAGGAATCTTCTCTTGAAGATGCGTTATCCAAGCTTCGCGCTATGCTTGATAAAAGAGAAGAGTATAAGATTGTCGCTCTCGGAGAGATCGGCCTTGACTACCATTGGAGACAGGATAACAAGGAAAAGCAGGCAGAGTTTTTTGAGGCACAGCTTCTTCTTGCCGAGGAGTATGATATCCCCGTAGTTATCCATGACCGTGAGGCTCACGGTGATACCTTTGAAGCGATTCTCCGTCACCCCAAGGTACGCGGCGTTTTCCATTGTTATTCGGGAAGTCCCGAGATGGCGCGCGATCTTGTCCGCCGCGGTTGGTATATTTCCTTTACCGGTGTTATCACCTATAAGAACGCTCCCGTGGTTCAGGCATCTGCAAAAGCGGTCCCGCTCGACCGTATTCTTGTCGAGACTGATGCACCCTATCTTGCGCCCGTGCCCTACCGCGGAAAGACCAACAGAAGTGATTATATTGAGTACACTCTCCGCACGCTTGCCGCGCTTCATGAGGTCTCGGAGGACGAAATGCGTACCATTACGCATGAAAATGCATGCCAATTATTCTCTTTATAATAAAAAAACTATAAAAAATTCAAATTTTTTCGAAAAAATCGTCAAAAATGACTAAAAAGTACTTGCAATTATGGCGAAATTGTTGTATAATAAACATTGTGGCGTGCTAAACGCTCAATAACCATGGAAAATTTAAAAAACATATATGCGCTGTCAACAGATGGCGCAAGGAAGGAACCCCCACATGGCAACAATCGATACCAAATCCTTAAGAAACGTAGCTCTGCTCGGACACGGCGGCTGCGGCAAGACCTCCATCGCTGAGGCAATGCTTTATCTCACCGGCGGAACCGACCGTCTCGGTAAGACAAGCGACGGCAACACCGTATGTGACTATGATCCCGAAGAAGTAAAGAGAGGCTTCTCCATTTCCGCTTCTCTTGCTCCTATCGCTTGGAAGAATATGAAGATCAACGTTTTCGATACCCCCGGTTACCTCGACTTCGTAGGCGAAGTACACCAGTCTCTCCGTGCTGCAGACAGCGCAATTATTTGTGTTGACGCTAAGGCAGGCGTTGAAGTAGGAACCGAGCTTGCTTGGGATAACGCAACCAAGGCAGGTCTTCCCAAGGCATTCTTCATCAATAAGTGCGAAGATAACGACGCAAACTTTGAGACCGTATTCAATCAGCTTCACGATACATTCGGCAACACCCTCTGCCCCGTATTCGTTCCCGTTAAGTCGGGCGACAAGGTCACCATGATCGACCTCGTTGAGATGAAGGCGTTTGCATATGACGCTAAGGGTAAGAGAAGCGAGATCCCCATGACCGACGATCTCAAGGATATCGCAGCTAACTATAAGGAAGCTTTCAATGAGGCTGTCGCAGGTACCTCCGACGAGCTCATGATGAAGTATTTCGACGGCGAAGAGATCACCAAGGAAGAGGCTGCAATGGCTCTCCACCAGGGTATCTTCGAGGGCACCATCACTCCCGTTTACTGCGGTTCCGCTGTTAACATGTGGGGTATCGTTGCAATCCTCGACGCTATCGTTGAGTCCTTCCCCAGACATACCGCTAAGAAGGTAGAGAAGTCCACTGAGGGTGCAGACATTGAGATCGATCCCGCAGGTTCGACCAGCATCTTCGTATTCAAGACCGTTGCTGACCCGTTCGTAGGTAAGATGTCCTTCTTCAAGGTTATGAACGGTACTCTCAAGAAGGATATGACTCTCAAGAACCTTACCAACGGTACCTCTGAGAAGATGGCTCATATCTACACCGTCAAGGGCAAGACCCAGACCGAAGTTGACGAGCTCGCTTGCGGCGACATCGGTATGATCGCTAAGCTTGCTAACACCAATACCAACGATACTCTTACCGACGGCTCTGATGTAGCTTACGCTAAGATCACATATCCCACTCCTTACATGAGCCAGGCAATGGTTCCCGCAACCGCTAAGGACGAGAGCAAGATCTCCCAGTCCATGGCTCGTATGCTTGAGGAAGACCTCACTCTCAAGTACGTTACCGATCCCGAGACACATCAGATGGTTCTTTCCGGTATCGGCGACATGCACCTCGCAGTTCTCTCTGCTAAGCTCAAGGCTCGCTATGGCGTAACCATCAACCTTGAGACTCCCAAGATTCCTTACCGTGAGAAGATCACAAAGACCGTTGATATCCACGCTCGTCATAAGAAGCAGAACGGCGGTTCGGGTCAGTTCGGTGATGTTTGGATCAAGTTCGGTCCCGGCGAAGAGCCCGGTCTCACCTTTACTGTATCTGTTGTCGGCGGCGTAGTTCCCAAGAACTTCAACCCCGCAGTTGAAAAGGGTCTTCTTGAGGCAATGGTTAAGGGCGTTGCAGGATTCCCGATGACCTACCTCGCAGCTGACCTCCACGACGGTTCTTACCACCCCGTTGACTCGGATGAAATGTCCTTCAAGACCGCTGCTATCATGGCATACAAGCAGTGCCTCGAGCAGGCTGCTCCCGTTCTTATGGAGCCGATCGGCGATCTCGATATCACCGTTCCCGAGGATCTCGTAGGTGACGTTATGGGCGACCTTAACAAGCGTCGAGGCAGCATCATGGGTATGGATCCCGCTGCTAAGAAGGGCTACACCGTTGTTCACGCAACAGCTCCCAAGTCCGAGCTCGTTGACTATCCCATCGCTCTCCGCGCTATGTCGCAGGGTCGCGGCTCCTTCGAGTTCCAGGTAACCGATTATGCTGTAGTTCCCGGCAACATCTCCGCTAAGATCGTTGAGGAATACAAGAAGTCTCTCGCTTAATTCAAATTTAAAATAACATCGGGGCTGTTTTTGACAGCCCCGATCGAATTTGAGGTTTCTATGAAATTCTTTGCTTTTACAAAGACAGGCATCGTGCGTATTATTGCAGTGTCTCTCATGCTATCGGTATATATTTCAACGATAATTATGAATTACGCTTCGCGCGAGATAACTTCGGGCAATTTTTTTGCAACGATTATCTTTATTGCGGTGTTCGTTGCTTTTTATATCTTTTCGGCACTAAAAAAGCATCCCCCGCTCTTTTTTGGAGCAAAGGGATGGCTTATTGCGTCGTTTGTAATGTCTTTTGCGGCTCTCCTCGCATCCTCCGCGGATTTTGAGATCGGCGGATTTATCGGCACCGTACTTGGGTACGGCGTGCTTCTGTTCGTTTCTCCGTTTTTCGGATTTGTCTGGCTTTTTGGAGATTTTGAATGGATAGGAGTTATCGGAATGCTTTTATGCGTTCTGATATTCTTTATCCCTCCGATAGCGGAAAAGATCGCGCACAGAAGAAAGCTTATGCGTGAGTTTAAGTGAGCGAGAAAAGCTTGATTGATTTCAAAGCCAAACCGTTCTCGTATTCTTTAATTTCGCCTAAAGCGAAGAATATTCCTATTGAGTCAAGCACTCTGAGTCTTGTTCCTACGGGACACTCGGGGAGCTTGGCTTTTTTCAGATATATTTCGCATCCCGAGCGAAAAAGTCTTTCGTAAAACGCCGGCAACTTTACCGCGTCAAGCTCATAGAATATCTCTTCAACGGGGCGGAGAAGAGCGAGTCTTTCCTCGGCGGAAAGAGCCTCTATCTCTTCGACAGTATGCGCATCATTGATTGAAAATCCGCATGCCGCGCTTCTCTCAAGACTTGCCATAGCGCCGCCGCATCCGAGCGACTTGCCGATATCTGCGCAAAGCGTTCTGATATAAGTTCCCGCGGAGCACTCCACCTCAAGACGGTAGTCGTTGCCTTCAACGTGAGTAGCCGAAATATCAAAAACTTCAATCTCACGTGCTTCGCGCTCGACAGTACCGCCTTCGCGCGCAATATCGCAAAGCTTCTTGCCTCCGACTTTGAGAGCGCTGTACATGGGCGGAACCTGTTTTATCTTTCCTTGGAAAGATGAGAGCGCAGCCTTTACATCCTCATCGGTGACTGTTACGGGATACTCTTTCAGAATATTACCCGTAGTATCTTCCGTATCGGTTTCAATGCCAAGGCGAAGCGTCGCGGTATATCTCTTTCTGTCCGAGAGAGAATACTCGCAAGCCTTTGCCGCGCGTCCTATAAGAACAACCAGAACACCGGTTGCCATCGGGTCAAGTGTTCCTGTATGACCGACCTTCTTCGTCGCGTAAAGACGTCTGATCTTGTTGACGATATCGTGCGATGTCGGACCTTCCGGTTTGTTTACGATAAGTACACCGCAGGGCTCGTTGATGATCTCTGCCATTATTCGGAATCCTTTACGGGAAATTTAACGTGAGCCGAGAAAATATTCTGACCCAAATCGGTAAATCTCTTTTCGTATTCGGTTACTATGTTGGTGTCCGCTAGCTCACTTGAATGAAGATCGCGGGTGTAGAATATGATCTCGAGACCGTATTCCTTGAACTGCTCGATCGACCAGTCGAAAAGGTCCTCGTTGTCGGTCTTGAAATGAAGCTCGCCGCCGGGTACGAGGAGCTTTTTGTATCTCGCAAGGAATCCGGGCGCAGTAAGTCTGCGCTTGTGCTGACCCTTCTTCGGCCAGGGATCGGAAAAGTTTGCGTAAACGCGGTCAAAGGTGTGCGGCGCAAACCAATCGTTGAGGTATTCCGCATTGCCGATAATAAATCTGAGGTTGTCGGGACGCTCGTCTGCGGTTGACTTTGCTTTCTCAAGCGCAAACATAGCAACGTCGGGAACTCGCTCGAGCGCGATAATTCCGTGATCGGGGAACATTTTGCTGAGTCCGCGGGCAAAGTCGCCCTTGCCGCAGCCAATCTCGAGGAGCATAGGAACCTTCTTTCCGAAGATCTCTTCCTCTTTTCCGAAGCATTCTATGGGATTTTTAAGCAAATATTCGGCACATGCTTCAATTCTTTCTGCCGAATGCTTCTTTTTTCTCATTCGCATCTTGAAATCTCTCTTAAAATCTGCTATAATATAATATAAGTATGTGCAAAAGTGTTTTTTGCCTCATACACGCATATATTATATCACAAATATTTGAATTTTTCACCATCTTTTTCGCAAAAACAGATATTTTTTTGCAAATGCCACAAAATATTTTTAGATCCGGAGACAAAAATGAAAAAAGAAGAATTCCTGATATTATTGTTGGCGAGACTCATTGAACGCGGTGTCCCTGAGGATACTGCCAAAAAGGAGACAGAACACGTTCGAACCTATCTCACCGAATCGGGTATGGAAGAACTGGATATTTCGCTTGATGAAATGGCAGACGGTATTATTTCTATGCTCGGCGATACGGCCGAAGATGAAAAGCAGACAGAGGAGATTATAATCCCCATTTCACCTTCTGCTGAATCCGAAGAGGGAAGTGTTTCAGATGAGCTCGAGGCGGCAATTGCGGCGATAGATTCCGATTCTGCAATTGCTTCATCAGAAACTGAGACTCCGCCTGTTACCGAAATTCCGATAGTGATCGAGCCGACCGAAGAGGAAGATACTGAGCAGGCTGAGGTTGTTTTCATCCCGCCCATCGAAGAAACTGAAAATACCGAAGAAGAGATTACCGATACGGTTTCGGACTCGGTGACCGAAGAACCTGTTACTGAGCTTGTTCCGGAGCCGGCTCCCGAACCTGTCCCTGAGCCCGTTCCCGAACCCGAGCTTGAACCCGATCCGATCACAGATCCCACTCCCGACCCTTCAGAATCCACTCCTCCTCCCGCACCCGTACCGATTGACGATGAGGAAGATGCGGACGTCGAAGAGTTTTTCCCTTATGATAAAATGAAGAAAAAGAAGAATAACAAAACCGAAAAGAAGCCCGGCAACGAGTGGCTTTACGTTGCGATACTCGTCGTAACGATTCCGCTGGTAATCGCCTTACTCGCGATATCGCTTGTGCTGTATCTCGGATTCTGGGTAGGATTGGCACTCGCAATGATTGCTTCCATAGCCCTCCTTGTTGTATTTGTCACCGCAGGCGCGATCGTATCGCTTGTCGGAATAGTATACGGCGTTGTTCAGCTGATAACGGGACAGATACCGGTAGGTATGTTCGAGGTGGGTCTCGGAATTATCGTGGGCGCAGCCACAATGTTTATCGGCATCCTCGTTTACAATTTCGCCGTACGCTTCATTCCTTTTGGCATGAAGCTTCTCGCAAAACTTTTCCGTTCCGGTTTCCGCGCCGTAAGAAGCGGATATCAAGCATTGAAAGGAGCTGTTGATAACATATGAAACCGACGTCAGTAATATTTTTGATCGTTGCCGTTCTGCTAGCGTGTGTTGGCTTTTTGCTCTGTATGACAGCTACCTCTCTTGCAACCGAACAGGGAATCGGACTCTTTGATCAGGTTGGCGATGCAGATGATAACTACGTATCCACCGAGACTATCAACGAAGAAGACCTCAAAAAGATCGTTGTAAAGGTAGGAGATGTAAAGGTTAACGTAATCGGCGGCGCAGAAAAAGCACAGATCGAGCTTGTAAATTTTATGAATAATTCCTATCAGATCCAGGCAGGCCGTTCTACACTCCAGATTTCAGATAACTCGGGAATCTCGGGAATTGTTGATATTGATAATTTTAAGATCAACTTCCACGGCTTCCGTGACTATCTGCATTATCTTTCCGATTACGTTGCGGGCAACCCGCAGAAAGAGCAGATACTCAATATTTATCTTACCGATACCGCGGATCTCGTTAACTTCAATATTACGTTGGGAAGCGGTGATTTAACTCTTTCCAATATGAATGCAGACTGTGACTACAAGATCATTCTTGAAAACGGAGTTGTCGAGATCGATAACGTAACCACGGATTCATCTATCCAGATTGAATCTACCGTAAGCTCTAACATTGAGATCAATAATGTAGAAACAGATGAACTTCGTATCATGTCTCCTAAAAGTGAATGCTTTATTGAGATTTCCGATACCACTTTCTCGCGCGCAATGTACGTTGAAGCTAAATCCGGCGATATCGTTTACGACCGTCTGGAAGCAAATTTTGCAGGTCTTGACGTTAAATTCGATGCTCCCGGTAATACTATCAGCGTATACGGAACCAACTACGCCGACACTTACGTTGAGTTCAACGCACCTGTAGAGGGCGAAGATGATCCCACAACTCCTCCCGAGACCGAACCTGTTCCCGAGGATACAACAGCTGAAGAGGAAACTACAGCGGATCCGGTGGGCGGGGAAGATGTTACAACCGCAGAGGAAGAAACAACCGCAGAACCAGAGGATATCGGAGATATCGAAGATGAAGAGGAAAACAACACCTCCGTCACCATCCCCGCAAATTCGCTTACCATCATTATCGCAGACGGTAAGATCGAAGTTAAATAAAAATCAGCCGAGGCACTTGCCTCGGCTGTTCTGTTTTTACACGTTAAATCTGAAGAGAGTAACGTCTCCGTCTTTCATGACGTATTCCTTACCCTCGCTTCTGACAAGACCTGCTTCCTTTGCGGCAGTCATGCTGCCGAGGCGCATAAGGTCGTCGAAGGCAACGATCTCTGCACGGATGAATCCGCGCTCAAAGTCGCTGTGGATCTTACCTGCCGCACCGGGGGCCTTGGTGCCCTTGCGGATGGTCCACGCGCGTACTTCCTTGGGACCTGCGGTCAGGAAGCTGATGAGACCGAGAAGATCGTATCCCGCGCGGATAAGGCGGTTGAGTCCGGATTCGGAAAGTCCCATGTCCTCAAGGAACATCTGCTTTTCTTCGCCGTCGAGCTCTGCAAGCTCAGCCTCAAGTCCGCCGCAGATAGAAACGATACCCGAATTTTCGCTTGCCGCAAACTCCTTGAGAGCCGCGTAATGAGGATTCTGTACCGGATCCTCCTCAAGGCTGTTTTCGTCGACGTTTGCAACGTAGATGATGGGCTTTGCGGAAAGAAGGGGCATGTCTGCAAGCATAATGCGCTCGTCCTCGTTCATTTCGATTCCGCGCGCCGATTTGCCGTTCTGGAGATGCTCAATAAGTCTTTCGAGGAATGCCGCTTCGGGAGCAAGAGACTTATCTGCCTTCATAGCCTTGCGGGTGCGATCGAGTCTTCGCTCCGCAACTTCTATATCCGAAAGGATAAGCTCATAATTGATAGTCTCCACGTCTGAGATAGGATTGACTCTGCCGTCAACGTGAATGATGTTGTCATCTTCAAAGCAACGTACAACGTGAAGAATAGCGTCGCATTCTCTGATGTGAGAGAGGAATTTGTTTCCAAGACCTTCACCCTGCGATGCGCCCTTGACGAGACCTGCGATGTCAAAGAATTCTACAACAGCGGGGGTGTACTTCTCGGGAGTGTACATCTCTGCGAGCGCATCGAGTCTGGGGTCCGGAACCGGAACTACGCCGACGTTGGGCTCGATGGTGCAGAAGGGATAGTTTGCGGAATCAGCACCGCCTCCGCAAAGTGCGTTAAAAAGAGTACTCTTGCCTACGTTGGGCAATCCTACAATACCAAGTTTCATTTGTTTCTCCGAAAAAAATAGTCAAAATTTGTATTAGCCATATAATTATATAATAAAATTATGAAGAATTCAAGCAAAACTTCAAAAAATACTGAAATTTTGCAAAAAAATATGAACAAATTTTCAAAAAACCCTTTGCAAAATCAAAATTATGTGATATAATATAATAGAAAATATAAAAATGTGGCAGTCTATCTTACCGCCGTAGCTACACGATGTGCAGGTTTTAGCGGCTGCCGGACCAAAAAACACTATCAGGAGGAAAAAATGTATACCAAAATTCTTGTTGTCGATGATGACAGCTATATTTGCGACCTTCTTAAGACGTCCCTTGAAAAGGAGGGATACGAGGTTCGTACCGCTCCCGACGGTTATCAGGCGATTGACGTATTTAAGAAATATGAGCCCGATCTTGTTCTCCTTGACATTATGCTGCCCGGCAAAAACGGTAAGGACGTTTGTACCGAACTCCGCAAGTTCACCAACAAGCCCATTATTATGATCACCGCTAAGGGCGAGGTAGTTGACAAGGTGGTTTGCCTTGAGCTCGGAGCTGACGATTTTGTCGTTAAGCCCTTCGATATGAGCGAGCTCTTTGCGCGCATCAAGGCTGTTCTTCGCCGTTGCAACACTCACGACGATCCCGATGACGACGAGGTCATCAAGTTCGAGAATATCGAGATCAGCAAGCAGAAGTACGAGCTTAAGCTCAACGGCAAGAGTGTAGATATTCCCCCCAAGGAGCTCGAACTTCTTTACTTCCTTGCTTCCAACTATAACCGCGTTTTCACGAGAGACCAGCTCCTTGATAAGGTATGGGGCTTTGATTACCTCGGTGACTCGCGTACTGTTGACGTACATGTAAAGCGCCTCCGCGAAAAGCTTGAAGGCGTATCCGATAAATGGGTGCTTAAAACCGTTTGGGGCGTAGGCTACAAGTTTGAACTGACGGGCAACTGATCCCGAACTAAACAATACGCCCAAGGTTGGCCTTGGGCGTATGCTTTTAAATTTCATATTTTCATATAAAGAAAGGAGAAGGAAATGTTTAAAAGTATTTACGTTAAATATATCGTGACCTTTATGGTA
>JAGBYM010000130.1 GCA_017628755.1 Clostridia bacterium
TAAACTTTCTGTCAATTTTGCGTCTGTTTGCCGATTCGCCTTGACATTCGGCTACATATATGTTATAATTATATGATTTAATAGGTAGAAAACTTGTTTTCACCCATAAACCAAAGAATTTTTATTGAACGGAGAGATACAATGTACAGAATCGTTGAAAAAAAGATTTTGAACCCCACCGTCGTTCAGCTCCAGATTGAGGCTCCCCTTGTAGCTAACAAGGCAAAGCCCGGTCAGTTCATCATCCTTCGCGTTGATGAGAACGGCGAGCGCATCCCCCTTACCGTTGCAGGCACCGATAAGGCTGCAGGCACTGTTAAGATCATCTTCCAGATCGTTGGCGGCACTACCGAAAAGCTCAGCCACAAGGAAGAGGGCGAGTATATTCAGGACTTCGTAGGTCCTCTCGGCGTTGCTACCCACCTCGACGGCCTCAAGAAGGTCTGCATCGTCGGCGGCGGTGTTGGCTGCGCTATCGCAATGCCTATCGCTGAGGCTCTTCATGAAAGAGGAGTTGAAGTAACCTCCATCATCGGCTTCAGAAACAAGGATCTCCTTATCCTTGAGGACGAGTTCAGAGCTTGCTCTAGCACTCTCCGCATCATGACCGACGACGGCTCCTACGGCGAGCACGGTAACGTTACCGTTCCGCTTAAGGAAATGCTTGAGGCAGGCGAGAAGTTCGATATGATCATCACCATCGGTCCTCTGATCATGATGAAGTTCGTAACTCTCACCGCAAAGCCCTTCGGCACTCCCGTAACCGTTTCGATGAACCCCATCATGATCGACGGTACCGGAATGTGCGGCGGCTGCCGTCTCACCCTTAACGTTGACGGTAAGAAGGTCACCAAGTTCGCTTGTGTTGACGGTCCCGACTTCAACGGCTACGAAGTAGACTTCGACGAGGCTATGTCCCGCGGAAGAATGTATTTCGATTTCGAGCGTCACGCTCACGAAGAGACCTGCAATCTCTTCAAAAAGGAGGTACAGTAAAATGGCAAAGGCAAATATGTCGCTCACCCGTAACCCCATGCCCAACCAGGATCCCCTGGTAAGAGCACATAACTTCAGCGAAGTTGCTCTCGGTTATTCCGAGGAGACCGCTATCGACGAGGCTAACCGCTGTCTCAACTGCAAGCATATGCCCTGCGTTGACGGCTGTCCCGTTAAGATCCATATTCCCGAATTCATCTCCAAGATCAAGGAAGGCGACTTTGAGGGCGCTTACCAGATCATTTCCAAGTCCTCCTCGCTTCCCGCTGTTTGCGGCCGTGTATGCCCCCAGGAGACTCAGTGTGAGTCCAAGTGCGTTCGCGGTATCAAGGGCGAGAGCGTAGGTATCGGACGTCTTGAGAGATTCGTTGCTGACTGGCACAACACCTTTGCGACCGAGGCTCCTGTTCGTCCCGAGTCCAACGGTCACAGAGTTGCTGTAGTAGGCTCCGGTCCTTCCGGTCTTACTTGCGCCGGCGACCTCGCAAAGAAGGGTTACGAGGTAACCGTATACGAGGCTCTTCACACCGCAGGCGGCGTTCTTGTTTACGGTATTCCCGAGTTCCGTCTTCCCAAGGCTATCGTTGCCAAGGAAGTTGACACTCTCGAGAAGCTCGGCGTTAAGGTCGAGACCAACGTAGTTATCGGTAAGACCCTTACCGTTGACGAGCTCTTTGAGATGGGCTACGAGGCTGTATTCATCGGCTCCGGCGCAGGTCTTCCCAACTTCATGGGCATCCCCGGCGAGTCCTACAAGGGCGTTTACTCCGCAAACGAATTCCTTACCAGATCCAACCTTATGAAGGCATACCTTGACAATCCCGAGACTCCCATCATGAAGGGTGGTAAGGTTGCTGTTGTTGGCGGCGGTAACGTTGCTATGGACGCTGCAAGAACCGCACTCCGTCTCGGCGCTGAGAAGGTTTACATTGTTTACCGTCGTTCGATGGAAGAGCTTCCCGCACGTAAAGAGGAAGTTGAGCATGCTGAGGAAGAGGGAATCGAATTCCGTCTCCTTTGCAACCCCACCGAGATCGTCGGCTACAACAACCCCGAAGATCCCCGCGATCCCAAGAACGGTTTCGTTATCGGCATGAAGTGTGTCAAGATGGAGCTTGGCGAGCCCGATGCAAAGGGACGCCGTCGCCCCGTTGTTATCCCGGACAGCGAGTTCGAGATCGAGGTTGATACCGTTGTTATCTCCATCGGTACTTCTCCCAACCCGCTGATCAAGTCCACCACCGAGGGTCTTGAGGTTAACGCACACGGCGGTATCATCGTAAACGAAGACGGTCTTTCTTCCCGCAACGCAGTTTATGCAGGCGGTGACGTTGTAACCGGCGCGGCTACCGTTATCTCCGCTATGGGCGCAGGTAAGACAGCAGCAAAGGCAATTGACGAATACCTTTCCAAGTAATTAACTTTTCATTCTTCCGTGGCTGTTTTTCAGCCACGGAAGAATGCCATATAATGTAAAAATGATCAAGCTTGATTGTTTTTACCCAAATAAAATTTTGCGCGGTCACTTCGCGCCTATATAAAGGAGAACACTATGAACGGTTCTTTCGATTTCAGCATTGTGGACGGTATCCTTTCCTCCTACAAATGCAGTCAGCAGGCGATCATCGCCATTCTCCAGGATATCCAAGAGCATTACAGATACCTTCCCGAGGAGGTATTCCCCTATCTCGCTTCCAAGCTCGGTATGACAGAAGCGGGAATCTACAGCATTGCAACCTTTTACGAGAACTTCTCCCTTGAGCCCAAGGGTAAGTACGTTATCAAGATCTGTGACGGTACAGCATGCCACGTAAGAAGATCGATCCCGATCCTCGAGCGCATCCGTTCCGAGCTCGGTCTCAGCGAATCGAAGAAGACCACCGACGACCGTGTATTCACTGTCGAGACAGTTTCCTGCCTCGGTGCATGCGGTCTCGCTCCCGTACTTACCGTAAACGACGTCGTTCACCCCGAAATGACGCCCGATAAGGCTTCGGCACTCCTCAAACAGCTCAAGGAGGAAAATGAAAATGCTTAAAAACAGACAGGAATTTATAGCTTACCGCGAAGATTCCGTGAAAGCATACGCGGCGCAGACCAAGAAGATCATCGTTTGCGCGGGTACCGGATGCGTTGCGGGCGGTTCGCTTCATATTCACGCAAAGCTCAATGAGATCATGCAGGCAAAGGGACTTCCCGTTGCAGTTGAGCTTATGGTCGATCCTCACGGCGAGGAAGTCGGACTCAAGAAGAGCGGATGCCACGGCTTCTGCGAGATGGGTCCCCTTGTCCGCATCGAGCCCCAGGGCTGGCTTTACACCAAGGTAAAGGTTGAGGATTGCGAAGAGATCGTAGAAAAGACAATAATCGGCGGCGAGTGCATCGACCGTCTGGTTTATAAAAAGAACGGTGAGATCTATCGCGAGCAGTCCGAGATCCCCTTCTACCGTCAGCAGACCCGTGTCGTTCTTGAGCATTGCGGCAAGATCGACTCGGATTCCATCCGCGAGTACATTGCTATCGGCGGATATTCGGCATTTGAAAAGGCTCTCTTTGATATGTCGGGCGACGAGATCATTGCCGAGATCTCCAAATCCGAGCTCCGCGGACGCGGAGGAGGCGGATTCCCCGCAGGTAAGAAGTGGGAGCAGGTCGCAAGACAGAAGGAAAAGCAGAGATACGTTGTTTGTAACGGTGACGAGGGCGACCCCGGCGCGTTCATGGACAGAAGTATCATGGAGGGCGACCCCCACAGAATGCTTGAGGGTATGATGATCGCGGGCGTTGCCTGCGGCGCTTCCGACGGATATATCTACGTTCGTGCAGAGTATCCCCTTGCAGTTGAGAGACTCCGCAACGCTATCAAGCAGGCTGAAGAGCTCGGTCTTCTCGGCGACAACATCCTCGGCACTGATTTCTGCTTCCATATGCACATCAACCGCGGCGCGGGCGCGTTCGTTTGCGGCGAGGGCTCTGCTCTGACTGCATCAATCGAGGGTAAGCGCGGATTCCCCCGTGTTAAGCCCCCCAGAACCGTTGAAAACGGACTTTTCGATAAGCCCACCGTACTCAATAACGTTGAGACCTACGCTAACGTAGCTCAGATCATCTCAAGCGGCGCGGATTGGTTCCTCGGCATCGGAGTTCCCAAGAACTCGGGCACCAAGGCATTTGCGCTCACCGGTAACATCTCTAACACCGGTCTTATCGAGGTTCCTATGGGAACCACACTCCGCGAGATCATCTTTGAGATCGGCGGAGGTATGCGCGGCGACGGCGAATTCAAGGCTGTTCAGATCGGCGGACCTTCGGGTGCTTGTCTTACCAAGGAGCATCTTGATCTTCCCCTCGACTTCGACACTCTCAAGAAGGTCGGAGCGATGATCGGTTCGGGCGGACTTGTTGTTATGGACTCGAACACCTGCATGGTAGAGGTTGTGCGCTTCTTTATGAACTTTACTCAGAACGAATCCTGCGGTAAGTGTGTTCCCTGCCGCGAGGGTACAAAGAGAATGCTTGAGATCCTTGAGCGCATCGTAGCGGGAGAGGGAAGAGACGGCGATATCGAGCTTCTTCTCGAGCTTGCAGACACTATCTCGGCAACCGCACTCTGCGGTCTTGGAAAGTCGGCTCCCAACCCTGTTGTCAGCACCATCAAGAACTTCCGCGAGGAATATGAGGCTCACATCTATGAAAAGAGATGTCCCGCGGGCGCATGCCAGAAGCTCAAGAGAATCTATATCGACACGCAGCTTTGTAAGGGATGCTCCAAGTGCGCAAGACAGTGTCCCGTAAACGCTATCAGCGGTAAGGTAAAGGAACCCTTCTCGATCGATCTTGAGAAGTGCATCCGTTGCGGCAGCTGTATCTCGGCTTGCCCGTTTGGGGCAATTAAGGAGGGCTAAACTATGAGCGAAAAACAGTTTATGACAATCGACGGTATTCCGGTCGAAATAAACGGCGAAAAGAATATTCTTCAGCTTTGCCAGAAAATCGGCATTAAGATGCCCACATTCTGCTACCACTCCGACCTTTCCATCTACGGTGCGTGCCGTATGTGCATGGTTGAGAACAAGTGGGGCGGCATTGAGGCTGCTTGCTCGACTCCTCCCCGCGCGGGAATGGAGATCAGAACAAACACCGAGCGCCTCCGCCGTTACCGCAAGAACATTCTCGAGCTTCTGCTTGCAAACCACTGCCGCGATTGTACGGTATGTGAAAGCAACCAGAAATGTAAGCTTCAGGAGCTTGCAATGCGCTTCAATATTGAGGGAGTACGCTTCCCCAACCGCGCAAAATCCACAAAGAATGACGATACCTCTTCCGTTTGCATCGTTCGCGATGCCGGCAAGTGCATTCTCTGCGGCGACTGCGTAAGAGTCTGCAACGAGATCCAGAACGTCGGAGCTATCGACTTTGCTCACCGCGGCTCGAAGATGGTTATCTCCACCGCATTCGGCAAGCCTCTTGCGGAATCTCCCTGTGTAGGCTGCGGTCAGTGTGCGGCAGTCTGCCCCACCGGAGCTATCGTTGTTAAGAACAATATCGACTGCGTTTGGGCTGCTATTGACAATCCGAACGTAAGAACCAGCGTGCAGATCGCTCCCGCAGTTCGCGTAGCTATCGGCAAGGAGCTGAAGTGCGCTGACGGCGAGAACGTAATGGGCAAGATCATTGCCGCGCTTCGCCGTATGGGCTTTGATGAGGTTTACGACACCACTCTCGGCGCAGATCTCACCGTTATGGAAGAGACCGCAGAGTTTATTGACCGCCTTGAAAATGGCGGAAAGCTCCCGCTCATCACCTCTTGCTGTCCCGGCTGGGTTCAGTATGCGGAAAAGAAGCATCCCGAGTTCCTTGAGAACATCTCGACCTGCCGCTCACCCATGCAGATGATGGGTTCGCTCCTTAAGGATCAGAATAAGAATGCGGAAAAGAAGATGTTCCACGTCGCTGTTATGCCCTGTACCGCAAAGAAATTTGAGGCTTCGCGCCCCGAATTTATGAAGGACGGCGAGCCCGACGTTGATGCAGTTATCACCACTCAGGAGCTCATCCTCATGATCAAGGAATCGGGTCTTGTATTCGACGAGCTTGAACCCGAGGCAGTTGATATGCCCTTCGGTACCGTTTCGGGCGCGGGCGTTATCTTCGGCGTTACCGGCGGTGTTACCGAGGCGGTTCTTCGCCGCGTCTCCGAAAACAAGTCTCGCGCGGCTCTTCTTCAGGTTGCTGCCGCAGGTCAGCGCGGTATGGAAGGTATCAAGGAGTTCTACCTGCCCTACGGCGACCGTCAGCTTCACATCGCTGTTGTCAGCGGTCTTGGAAACGCAGAGAGAGTTCTTCTCCGCGCGTCCGCAGGCGAGCACTTCGATTTCATCGAGATCATGGCTTGTCCCGGCGGCTGTGTAAACGGAGGCGGTCAGCCCTATTCCGGCAATGCCAAGGAAGCAAGAAGCAAGGGACTTTACGAGGCTGACAGAATGTTCAGCATCCGCCGTTCCGAAGAAAATCCCATTGTAAACTCTGTTTACAAGAAGATCATCATGGACCGCGCACACGAGCTTCTTCACGTTCACTATACAGCAAAACACGAAGACTAAATAACCATTCCGCGGCGGCTTTGCCGCCGCGGAATTTCATTTAAGGTGAAATATGCGTAAATTCGATACAAAAGTTCAGCATTTGAAATATAAGGTTCTGCGCGAGGTTGCCCGCCTTGCATGGAACGATACCCTTCTTGAGAATTGCATTGACATCCCGAAGACGATCGTTCCCGGAAACGAGCCGACTATGCGTTGCTGCGTTTACAAGGAGCGCGCGATCCTCGGAGAGCGTGTCAAGCTTGCTCTCGGCGGCGACAAGAATAATCCAAACGTCATCCAGGTAATCGAGATTGCTTGCGATGAATGTCCCGTCAGCGGATACGAGGTTACAAACGCCTGCCGTGGATGCCTTGCGCACCGTTGCGAGGACGTTTGCAAGAAGGGCGCTCTCTCTTATGATGAGAACCACGTTGCACACATCGATAAGTCGAAGTGCGTCGAGTGCGGTGCCTGCGCAAAGGTTTGCCCCTATACCGCAATCGTGAAGCGTACCCGTCCCTGCCAGAACGCATGTAAGGTCAAGGCGATCTCGATGAACGAGCAGAAGGCGGCTCTTATCGATAACAACAAGTGCATCCGTTGCGGTGCATGCGTATATCAGTGCCCCTTCGGCGCGATCTCAGATAAATCCTTCATCGTTTCCGTCATCGACATGCTTAAAAACAAGGGCGAGGGCAAGGTTTACGCAATCGTTGCACCCTCGATCGCCAGCCAGTTCAAGTACGCGAAGAACGGTCAGGTCATCACGGGCCTCTACGAGCTCGGCTTCGACCGCATCGTTGAGGCGGCTCTCGGCGCGGATATGGTCGCTCTTGCGGAGTCGCGTGAGCTTGCCGAAAAGGGCTTCCTGACAAGCTCTTGCTGTCCCGCATTCGTGACTTACATCAACTCGGCTTTCCCGAATCTCAAAGAGTTCATCTCGCACAATCCCTCTCCCATGGCTCTGCTCTCAAAGCATATCAAGGACAACGACAAGGACGCAAAGGTCGTCTTCGTCGGTCCCTGTACGGCAAAGAAGGGCGAGGCACAGCGCGAGGAGGTCAAGCCTTACGTAGACGCCGTTATCACCTTTGAGGAGCTTCAGGCTCTCTTCGACAGCCGTGATATCGACATCATGACTCTTGAGGAGACGTCGCTCTCCGATGCATCCTATTACGGACGCATTTTTGCGCGCTCGGGCGGACTCGGCGAGGCTGTTATGCAGGCTTTAGCGGAGCAGAATATCGACTTTGACCTCAAACCCGTCACCTGCGACGGAATCGAGGCTTGCCGAGTTGCGCTTCTCAAGAAGAGCAAGAATCTTCTTGACGGCAACTTCATCGAGGGAATGGCTTGTATCGGCGGATGCATCGGCGGCGCCGGATGCCTCACCCACGGCGAAAAGAACAAGGCAGAGGTAGATAAGTACGGTAAGGAAGCAATGGACAAGAAGATTTCCGACGCGGAAATTAAATAAAGTTACCGGTGTTCAATAAGATGATTTAATACCTGAATAGAAAATTCTCGGATATTAAGAAGTTTTTGCTTCAAAATATCCGAGAATGTTTTTTATTGACTTTTTGTACAGTACAATATTTTACCGGAATGGTATAAAATAATTTTCCTTATTAACCCTATAACTGCAATAGAAAATATGTTTTTGGGATTTACAATCTCCGAAAAACATGGTATAATAAAATGAAGAAGTTTTTTTGGAGGTTTTGATTATGAATAAGGTTTTTGAAAGAAGAAAAAAAGAGGCTCTGCCTGTTCTTGCGATCTGCTATGACTTTGACAAAACTCTCTCGCCCGACGATATGCAGGCGCAGGGATATATTCAGTCTGTCGGCTACGACGTCGCGGATTTCTGGAAGGAAACCAACCGCCTTGCCGAAGAGAACGAGATGGATCAGAACCTTTCATATATGCTCAAGATGGTAAGGGAAGCAGAAGGCAATATCGTTTTCAGCCGGAAGACTCTTGAAGATTACGGCTCGCGCGTAACTCTTTTCCCCGGTGTTGAGAATTGGTTTTCGCGCATCCGTGAGTATGGCAAAAAACGCGGGGTTATAATCGAGCATTATATCATCTCCTCGGGTCTGCGCGAGATGATCGAGGGCACCGCCGTTGCTGGCGAATTCGAAAAGATCTATGCCTCATCCTTCTATTATAACGAGCGCGGACTTGCCGTCTGGCCCGCGCAGGTCATAAATTACACGAACAAAACGCAGTTCCTCTTCAGAATCGAGAAGGGCGTTCTCGACGTCAACGATTTTGCCGTCAACGAATCCTTCCCGCCCGAGGATATCCGCGTGCCCTTCCGCAATATGGTCTATATCGGCGACAGCGACACAGATATCCCCTGCATGAAGCTTGTCAATTCGAATGGGGGACATTCGATCGGCGTTTATAATGCCGAGACGAAGGATAAAACCAAGGTACACAAGATGATGCGCGACAAACGCATCAAGTATTTCGCGCCCGCAGATTACAGAGAGGGAAGCGAGCTTGACGTGCTCGTCAAAGCCATCATCGACCGCACCGCGACCAACGAGGTGCTTGAAGGAATTCATTACGAATGCAAGCGCGACAATGCCGATGCGGAAACCCGTATCGGTGCCGATGAGGCGCGCAAGAGCGACCTTATAATGTCTCTTGAGGACAGCCACAGCTTTGCGCAGACTCATAAGGTCATTGCCGAGCTTGCGGCAGTCAGCGACTGGACAATTGACGAAAAAGAGGCACTTTTCTCGGCTGCAATCTCGAACAGCCAGGTGCATTATATTCTCTCGGACAGCGACGTAAAGGAGTTCTTTGCAACTCTCCTGCTCGACGCAAGAATTTCGGATGCCGCGCTTGCCGTCAAAGCTGAGATCGAGAGGAAGGAATAAAGATGGATGAAAAACTGAAAAAAGATATTGAAACGCTCCGCGGGATGCTGAAAGATTCGGAATACGCCGTATTTTTCGGTGGCGCGGGTGTTTCGACCGAAAGCGGGATCCCCGATTTCCGCGGCGCGGGTGGACTTTATACTTCGGATGGCAAGGGCAACGAATATTATCTCAGCCGACGCTGTCTGACGGTCGATCCCTTTGCGTTTTACAGATTTTTTAACGAAAACATGATCTTTCCCGAGGCACGCCCGAACAATGCCCATTATGCTTTGGCAAAGCTTGAATCCGAGGGAAAACTCAAAGCTGTTATAACACAGAATATCGACGGCTTGCATCAGGAGGCGGGAAGCAAACGCGTGCTCGAGCTTCACGGCACAGTCAGCAGAAGCTACTGCATGAGATGCGGTAAGGTCTGCCGACCCGATATGTCGGATGACGAGCCCGTGCCGAAGTGCCCCGCGTGCGGCGGTATTGTCCGCCCCGACGTCACGCTTTACGGTGAGCCTCTCGACGGTTTCACCTTCCGCGAAGCCGAGGAAGAGATCGCGCGCGCTGACCTACTTATTGCGGGAGGCTCGTCGCTGACAGTCTACCCCGCGGCGTCTCTCGTCGGTAATTTCGAGGGCGGAAAGCTTGTTATAATCAACTATTCGCCGACGCCGTATGACGATAGCGCAGATCTTGTCATCCGTGCTTCACTGGGGGAAGTTCTTTCTGCCGCGCTCTCCAAGGAGGACGAATGATGGATAAAGAATATTCCCGCGCGGAGATTGACGCGCTTTTTAAAGAATGCCTGCAGCTTTCGTCGGACAGAAAATATGAAGAAGCGGCGGAGGGAATGCTCAAGGTTTTTATGTGGCGCATAAAAAACCTCGGTGCGGACGATCACGATACTCTTGAATCTATGCATGCCGTGGCGTATATCTCGAATATTCTCGAAAATCATTCCGAGGCGCTCGATCTTTACGAAAAGCTGTACGAGCTGCGCAAAAACAAGCTTGGTGAGCGTCACCGCGATAGCCTTATGACGCTTCATAATATAGCCTTTACATACGAAAAACTCGGCGAATACGGCAAGGCGGCGGAGTTTTTCCGCAAGGTGCTGAAGGTCAGGGAAGAGATGTCGGGTTATGAGGACATCGAAACCGTGATGACCGCGGAATGCCTCGTTCACGTGTATTCGAGCATGAAGGACGGCGCATCCGAGATCGCTCTGCGCGAAAAGCTTTATGAGATCAAGCGTGCATCGGACGGAAAGATTCACTTTGACCCGCTTGAAGATCTTTACGACATTACCGAAGCTTGCAACAAATACCGCTATACGGTCAAGGCGCGCAAATATGCCCTTGAATGTTTTCTTGCGCACGTAAAAGATCTCGGACTTACTCATAAACGTACGCTCAAAACCCTCGATATGCTTTCTTTGGCGTACATTAGACTCAACGAATACAAAAAATCTTGCGCACTCGACAGGGTGCTTTATAAGGTAAGAGCAGAGATGTACGGCGAGAAGGACGAGAGAACTTTGCGCGTACTTGAAGAGCAGGCTTATACGTATTTCAATTATGAGGAATACGAAAAGGCAAAGAAGATTTATGAGTATTTGTCCGAAATGATCCGTGGGCTTGATGATCCCGATAAACCGTTTCTCTCGAGCGTTGAGTATTATCTCGCCCGATCGTATAATGCGCTGGGCGACCGCGAAAAGGCAAAAGAGACGATGGAGCGATCCTGGCGCATTATGTGCGATTATTACGGAGAGGACTATCCCGATACTCTGTCGGTTAAAGAAGAGCTTGACAATATTTAGCCATTGATACGCGCGCTTATCGCCGCCAAAATCAGAGGTTTTGACGTCTCCCCCTCGGCGCACGCTGGAACATGGGGCTTGACGGCATCTGGCTCAACTTCTTCGGCGCAAACGCGCTGCTCGCGGTTCTTTCAACCGTAATGCTCTCAATTGTCGGCAAGGAGATAAAAAAAGCAAGCCGCGCAAAATAATTAATCACCAATACCCATATCTTCGCATATACTGTCTTTAGTATCACAGAAAGGAAAGAAGATATGGCTATAATTTTTTCAAACAAAGAGCTTAGCACAGACAGCATCGCTTGCGGAGGCAGTTTCAGTATTCTGCTGACTCTGACCGCAGAGCCGAACTTTATTGACGATCCCGAAAATCCCGGCACCGAGATTCCCGTGCCCGGCGCGACGAATATCGTGATCAGCGATACGGTCTCCTCTTGCTTCAGGATAACGGGTCTTTCTTCGCCAACAAGAGGCACTGCCACCCTGAACAATTCTAACAACGTCATCTGGACGATAGACGCGCTTGCGGCAACCGAAGTTGAGAGCGCAAGTCTTGAATTTACCGTGGAGCATATCGGCCCCTGCTCGGGTATAGTTGAGGTGAATGAACTCATCAGCTATGATGATGCCACCGGAAACGTCGTTACTTTCCCCTCGCCCGTGATCGACGTTGATTGCGGAATCAATTTCTGCGAGGACAGATGCGCCGATCCTGTTGATTTTACTACGTCGGGTTGCACAGACAGCATTGTATTTGATGCGGGTGACGTTTGCATTGAAGGCTTCGGCAGAATCGTTCGGATAAACACCGTTCTCCGAAGCGTCTGCCCCGACAAGAGAGTTGCGCTTGCGGTAATTCTCAACGAGGTCGATGATGAGGGTAATGAGCTGAGCCGCGGAATGAAGGTTCTGACCGTGCCCGCTGTCACGGGCGAGGTTTGCCGTGATATCAACGTCAATTGCGTGACCTTCGTAGTTCCCGATCTGCCCGACACCACGCTCCCGCCCTGCGCGGACCGCACCTACCGTGCCCGCTTTATCGCGAACTATATCGACAACGACTTCGACCCCTGCTGTCCCGACGAGGAATAAAACACAAAGCCACCGCGTAACGCGGTGGCTTTCAGTTTTTTATGCTCTTCCTTGACTTCCGAAGAGGAGCATTTTTTTCATTGTTGCTTGCTTTACGGCTTCGCTCATCGCGCCCATAACGTCGGTCATGCCTTTTCCCTCTGCGTAGGCGTCGTGCGCCGCCTTTACGCAGGCACAGTTGATATCGGTGAAGATGTTGATCTTAGAAATACCCGATGCGATCGCTCGGCGGAAATCGTCGTCGGTAAGTCCCGATCCACCGTGAAGTACCAAAGGCGCATCGATCATAGACGCGATCTTCTCGATTCGATCGAAGTCGAGCTTGGGCTTGAATTTATATGCGCCGTGCGAGGTTCCGACAGCGATTGCAAGCGCGTCGCAACCCGTGAATTCGGCAAATCTCTTTGCCTCATCGGGATCGGTATAAGCATCCGAGGGGACGCTGATCTCATCCGTGCCGACGTGACCGATCTCGGCTTCAACGGTAATGCCCTTGGAATGCGAATAGTCGCAGATCGCCTTTACCGCGCCGAGGTTTTCCTCGAATCCGAGCGTTGAGCAGTCGTACATGACGGATGAAAATCCGAGCGCGATCGCTTTTTTGACGTTTTCTTCGGTAAGACCGTGGTCAAAGTGGAGAACTACGGGCACGCTCGCACGCTTTGCCATGGGCAGAAGCATGTTGGCAAGATCATCAAGACCAGAATAGCAGAGAAGGCATTCCGCACTTCCGATGATTACGGGCGAGCGGAGCTCTTCTGCGGCGGCAAGTACGCCGACAGCCATTTCGAGATTGACGGTGTTAAAGAGTCCGACCGCGTATTTATTCTTTTTTGCATCGCGCAAAACTTCGTTGAGTGTAACTAACATTTTTGGATTTCTCCTTATAAAGCATTAATATAATAATACAGCATCGCGCGCGAAATGTCAAGTCTTTTTTGCAAATTTTGTTCAAAGTCTATTGACATCGCCTTAAAATATGTGTATAATTAACTATATTAATATAATAAAGGAGTATGGGAAAATGCTCAGAAAAAAGATAAGATTTGCCGTTATCGGCTGCGGACTTATGGGACGTGAATTTGCCTCCGCCGCGGCAAGATGGTGTCATCTCACAAAGGATATTCCCGCACCCGTGATAGTCGGAGTTTCGGATGTCAACGAGGCGGCAAGAAATTGGTTTACCGATAATTTTGACAGCGTAAAATACTCGACCGCCGATTATCGCGAGCTTCTCGAAAAGGACGATATCGACGCCGTTTACTGTGCAGTTCCGCATAATTTACATAAGCAGATATATATTGATATCATAAATTCGGGTAAGCATCTCCTTGGCGAAAAGCCTTTCGGAATTGATATCGAGGCAAACCGCGCGATCATGGATGCGATCAAGGCGCATCCCGAGGTAATGGTTCGCTGTTCGAGCGAATTCCCCTTCTATCCCGCCTGCCAGAAGCTGATCGAATGGATCCGCGAGGGCAGATTCGGCAAGATCATTGAGGTCCGTTCGGCATTCTGCCATTCGAGCGATATGGATCTTAACAAGCCGATCAACTGGAAGCGCACTCTCTCGATCAACGGCGAATACGGATGCATGGGCGACCTCGGTCTCCATACCGAGCACGTGCCCTTCCGCATGGGCTGGAAGCCGCTCAACGTCTTCGCAAAGCTTTCTAATATCGTCACCGAACGCCCCGACGGTAAGGGCGGCAGAGTTCCCTGCGAGACTTGGGACAACGCTCTTTTGATCTGCGACGTTCGCGATAAGGATGGATCGACCTTCCCGATGATGTACGAAACCCGCCGTCTCTCCCCGGGATCGACGAACGAATGGCGTCTTGAGGTCTACGGTATCGAGGCGTCGGCGAAGTTCTCGACCAATGACCCCGGTGCGTTCCTCTACACACAGAGCTGGGATAAGGAGCAGGCATGGTGCCGTATCAATATGGGCAACAAGCCTATGATCCCCTCGATCACGGGTTCAATTTTCGAGTTTGGATTTGCCGATTCGATCCTTCAGATGTGGGGCGCATTCATCTGCGAGCTCTCGGGTATCGAGATTCCCTTCGGATGTGTGACGCCCGAGGAGACCGAGCTTTCGCATAAGCTCCAGACTGCTGCTATCCGTTCGCATAACGAAGGCAGAGTCATTGAAATCGAGTAAAGAGGTAGAAAAATGTTTAAAAATATAAAAATGTCGCTTGCCGACCTTCTCGGCAAGGATTATACAGATGCAGTAGCGGCGGCGAACGCCGTTCTCGGTGGGATGAGCCTTGAAGAGGCAGAGAAAATCGCAAACGAAAAGGTTGGATTCTTCCCCGAAGAGGTGCAGAAGAAGAATTCCGAGATGCTCGCTCTCGTGGGCAAGCAGGTTATGCCCGTCGTTCCTCCCATGACAGACGGTGCGCCTACCGATTCCTTCCGCAAGGCTGCAAGCCGCGATGCGGCGCCCGTTGCGGCACGCGGATATTTCCGCATCGGCGAGGACGGCAAGCTCTACTTTATCGGTAAGAGTGAGCATTATCACGCATCGCTCGGACATTCCTTCCCGGGTTACCGCCTGATCGACAAGGCTCGCGCACTCGGCATCCCGAACGCGACTCACAACAACACCCGCGGACATATCACCCGCCTTTGCGAGGAAAAGCTGATCGCGTCGGTCAACGGAATTGATTGGGATGACAGCGAGGCGATCGAAAAGGTTATTTCGTCAAAGGAATCCAAGGTTCTCAACCGCGTAATCAACCTTGAAACCGGATCGCTTGCGGTTGAAGCGGGATTCAAGATGATGCTTGCGCGCTTCTATAAGCTCTCTCCCGAATTTCCCGAGCCGAAATATGCGGGCAAGACCCCCGTTTTCTTCGTGATGGGCGACAAGGTCGGCGGAGTTACCGCGAACTATCACGGTACTACAACTCTCATCCAGACCTTCCGCGGACTTTGGGAAGAAATCAGAGAAAAATCCGAGAACTCCGAGATCTACAAGGTAGTTCCCGTTTCGATCAACGATATTTCCGATTTCGAGGCGAAGATCAAGAAATACAATTCAGGCAACTACAAGACCGCGGGATTCATGCACGAGATCATTCTCATGAACTACGGCGGAATCCGTCTTACAAAGGAATTCCTTAACGCTGCTTACGCTCTCTGTAAGGAATACGATACTCCCACAATGTGCGACGAGATCCAGTCCTGCATGTGGTATGACGGTATGTTCCAGTTCCGACTTTATGATCTGAAGCCCGATTTTGTTATCATCGGAAAGGGCTTCCCCGGCGGCGAGTACCCCGCAAGCAAGGTCATCACCACCGACGAATACGACAACCTCAA
>JAGBYM010000131.1 GCA_017628755.1 Clostridia bacterium
GCGCAGATCTTCCCTCCTACGTTGAAATGACCTTCAAGAACGACGCAAAGGGCGACCCGCTCGTAACCAAGGAAGGCCTTGTTGTTCTCGGCGTTATGACCGACAAGCAGTATGACGACATGGCTGACATGACCCGCAAGATCACCAAGATCATCGCTGACGACCTCGCTGAGCGCGGACTCGTTCTCTACGATATCAAGTTCGAGTACGGTTACGACAAGGACGGCAACGTAATTCTCATCGACGAGATCGCATCGGGCAATATGCGCGTCTACAAGAACGGCGAGTATATCGATCCCATGACCCTCTCGAAGCTCTTCTTTGCATAAGATAGATGGGCGGATTTTTCGGGTGCGCAAAGCGCTCGGAAGCCATCTCTGACGTATTCTTCGGCACCGACTACCATTCTCACCTTGGTACTCGGTGCGGAGGAATCGCCGCTTGGAATCCCGAGGTAGGTCTGCAAAGACAGATCCACAGCATTGCAAACTCACCCTTCAGAACCAAATTTGAAAATATCTTTGAGCAGATCTCGGGCAACTCCTCGATCGGCTGTATCAGCGATTCGGATCCCCAGCCCCTGCTCATTCGTTCCAACCTCGGCACTTACGCTATCTGCACCGTCGCTATGATAAATAACGCGGACGAGCTTCTCGCCGAGGTAATGTCGCATTCGGGACATATTAACGCCATGACGGGCGGCGCGGTCAACTCGACCGAACTTATCGCGGCAATCATAAACACCAAATCCACCTTTGCCGAGGGTATCAAGTACGCACAGAGCCGCATCAACGGCTCGGCTACCATCCTCATCCTCACCGACGAGGGCAAGATCATTGCCGCGCGCGACCGCGTGGGCAGACTTCCCGTTGAGCTCGGTGTCTGCGATGATGGATACTGCGTTGCATTTGAGGACTTTGCCTACAAGAAGCTCGGATACTCCGATCTTCGTGAGCTCGGCCCCGGCGAGATCGTTGAGATCACAGCCGACGGCGTGACCGTTCTCGCTGAACCCGGCGAGGAAATGAAGATCTGCGCATTCCTTTGGTCCTATTACGGCTACCCCACCTCGGATTACGAGAACGTAAACGTTGAGTGCATGCGTTGCCGCAACGGTTCGGTTATGGCAAAGCGCGAGGTTGCCGAGGGTAAGACCCAGGGCATTGACTACGTTTGCGGCGTTCCCGATTCGGGCACACCCCACGCAATCGGCTACGCAAACGAGAGCCACATTCCCTTTGCGCGTCCCTTCATCAAGTACACTCCCACATGGCCGCGATCCTTCACCACTCCCTCGCAGGTCAACCGCGCCAAGGTTGCAAAGATGAAGCTCATTCCCGTAAGCGAGCTCATCACGGGCAAGAATCTTCTCTTCGTTGACGACTCGATCGTCCGCGGAACACAGCTGCGCGAGACCGTAGAATTCCTCTATGACAACGGCGCATCCTCTGTCCATATGAGAAGCGCGTGCCCTCCGATCATGTACGGTTGCAAATACCTGCATTTTTCCCCCTCGAGAAGCGACGACGAGCTTATCGCCCGCCGCATAATCTTCGAGCTTGAGGGCGAAGAGGGCGTAAACCATATCGACGAATACTCCGACGGCTCGACCGAACGCGGTAAAGCCCTCCGCGAGACCCTCTGCAAGAAGCTCAACTTCGCCTCCCTCGACTTCCAGACCCTCGACGGCATCGTCGAAGCCATCGGAATCCCGAAGGAAAAGCTTTGTACTTATTGCTGGAACGGACGGGGATAAGTGAACAGTGATTAGTGGACAGTGGACAGAAAGATGCGATTTAATTTATCGTAAACCGAAGACACTGCCACTGAATATAAATCCCACTCAACAATTCAATAAAAATCGGAAAATTTCCGAGCCGCAGGCGACGGAAATTCTCCTTTACTGTTCACTGTCCACTGTCCACTTTCAACGACAAACAGCCACGTGAACAATCAAAATCCTCCGAAAGGACAAACAACAATGCTTCATTCTAATTCCAAATCCGACAGCTACGCAGCAGCGGGCGTTGATATTACCGCCGGCTACAAAGCTGTTGAGCTTATGAAAAAACATATCGCACGCACCAAGAACGCAGGCTGTCTCGACGACGTCGGCGGCTTCGGCGGCTGCTTCGGTCTTCCCATCGCAGGCATGGAAGAGCCCGTTCTCGTTTCGGGCACCGACGGCTGCGGCACCAAGGTCAAGATGGCTATCCTTATGGACAAGCACGACACCATCGGTATCGACGCTGTTGCTATGTGCGTAAACGACATCATCTGTGTCGGCGCGAAGCCCCTCTTCTTCCTTGACTACATCGCATGCGGCAAGAATATCCCTGAGAAGATCGCAGAGATCGTTGGCGGTGTTGCCGAGGGTTGCGTTCAGTCCGGCGCGGCACTTATCGGCGGCGAGACCGCTGAGCATCCCGGTATGATGCCCGTAGAGGAATATGACCTCGCAGGATTCGCTGTAGGTATCGTTGACAAGAAGAAGATTCTTGACAACACCCGCATGGCTGAGGGCGACGTTGTTATCGCTCTTCCCTCCACCGGTATCCATTCCAACGGCTTCTCCCTCTGCCGTAAGGTATTCGATATCGACAACAACAATCCCGAACTCTACATCCCCCGCGAGGAGCTTGGCGGCAAGACCATCGCAGAGGCTCTGATCGTTCCCACTCGCATCTACGTCAAGGCTATCCTCGCACTTCTCGAGAAGGTTGACGTCAAGGGTATCTCCCATATCACCGGCGGCGGATTCTACGAGAATATCCCGAGATCTATCCCCGCAGGACTCGGCGCAAAGATCAATAAGAGCGCAGTAAAGATCCTTCCCATCTTCGATATGATCGCAAAGTGGGGCAACATTCCCGAGCGAGATATGTTCAACACCTATAACATGGGCGTCGGCATGAGCGTAGTTGTTCCCGCAGATCAGGTTGATGCAGCTATCGAGATCCTCAAAGCTCACGGCGAAGACGCATACGTCATCGGTGAGATCGTTTCCGCAGAGAAGCTCGGCGGAGAGCAGATAGAAATTATTTAAATGCAAAATGCTAAATGCAAAATGCAAAATTATCATTCAGAGGTAAATTTCCTCACTTTGTTCGGAAATTACAGCAAGCAAGTATTACTTGTCCTTGATTAATTTTCATTTTGCATTTAGCCGCATTTGATAATTCAAAATGCTTTTCGACAAGTCGAAAAGCTACCTCCATTTTGCATTTTGCATTTTGCACTTTGCATTCTGCGAAATAACAACAACAAAACGAAATTGGAGCACAAATTATGAATAAAACCACAAAAATCGCCGTCCTCGTTTCCGGCGGCGGAACGAATCTTCAGGCTCTGATCGATGCCGAAAAGAGAGGCGAGCTCGGAGCGGGCAAGATCGGTCTTGTTCTCGCTTCAAAGCCCGGAGTTTACGCGCTTGAGCGCGCCGCGCAGAACGGCATTGATTCTATCGTTCTCCCCCGCAAGGAATACGCCGATATCGCCGCGTATTCAAAGGCTCTTGCCGACACGCTGACCGCTGCCGGCGCGGACCTTGTTGTCCTTGCAGGCTTTATGACCATCTTTGACGAGCAGGTCTACGAGGCTTTCCCGAATAAGATCCTCAACGTCCATCCCGCGCTGATCCCCTCCTTCTGCGGAAAGGGATTTTACGGACTCCACGTCCACGAAGCGGCACTCGAAAAGGGCGTCAAGGTTTCGGGCGCAACGGTTCATATCGTCATTCCCGAATGTGACGCGGGTCCCATAGTCCTCCAGCGCGCTGTTGAAGTAAAGCAGGATGACACCCCCGAAACACTCCAGCGCCGCATCATGGAAGAAGCCGAGTGGAAGATCCTCCCCGAAGCCGTCCGCCTTTTCTGCGACGGTAAAATCGAGGTAGAGGGTAATAAAGTATATATCAAATAATAATTTAAGCATGTTCATAAGTGGCTAGTGACTAGTGGCTAGTGATTTGTATACATTAAATGCTTTTGCAACATAATCCGTATTAAATTTAAGGAGATAAACATGAAAATCTCAACTATCGCAGAAGAACTTAACTCCCTTGCTTACCACGGCAGAGGAATTATCATCGGCAAATCTGCCGACTCGAAGAAGGCTGTAACCGCCTACTTCATCATGGGCAGAAGCGTAAACAGCCGCAACCGCGTTTTTGTTGCCGAGGGCGATGCTATGCGCACCAAGGCTTTTGACGAATCCAAGATGGTCGATCCCCATCTCATCATCTACTACCCCGTCCGCGTGCTTGGCAACAAGACTATTGTTACCAACGGCGACCAGACCGACACCATCTACAACCTCATGGATAAGCAGATGACCTTCGAGCAGGCTCTCCGCACCCGTGAGTTCGAGGACGACAAGCCCAACTTCACTCCCCGTATCTCGGGTATCATCCACTGCGAGGGCGGCGAGATGAACTACGCAATGTCCATCCTCAAGAGCGCAGAGGGCGACGACTCCTCCTGCGAGAGATTTACATACGCTTACTCGAATCCCATCGCAGGTAAGGCAAAGTTCATCCACACCTACAACTGCGACGGCGATCCCCTTCCCTCTTTTGAAGGCGAGCCCAAGACCCTCGAGCTCCCCAACGTCTCGATCGACGAGCTGACTGACCTTATTTGGACCAACCTCAACGAGGACAATAAGGTTTCCCTCTTCGTTCGCTATATCGACATCGAGTCGGGCGCGACCGAGACAAGAATCGTTAATAAAAACTCCTGACGGAGTTCAGTGAACAGTGGTCAGTGGACAGTGGTCAGAAAGACGCGATTCTAACAATAATTTTGCATTTATCATTTTGCATTTTGCATTTTTTAAGAGGTATATATAATAATGAAGACTTTTGAACTCAAATACGGTTGCAACCCCAACCAGAAGCCTGCGTCCATCTATATGCACGACGGCTCGGATCTCCCCATCGAGATCCTCTGCGGACGCCCCGGATACATCAACTTCCTTGATGCATTCAACTCCTGGCAGCTTGTCAAGGAGCTCAAAGAGGCTCTCGGACTTCCCGCAGTAACCTCCTTCAAGCACGTTTCTCCCACCTCCGCGGCTGTCGGAACTCCCCTTTCCGATAAGCTCAAGAAGGCTTGCTTCGTTGACGATATCGAAGGACTCGACGAGTCCCCCCTCGCTTGCGCTTACGCAAGAGCACGCGGCGCGGACAGACTTTGCTCCTTCGGCGACTGGGTCGCTCTTTCCGACGTCTGCGACGTTACCACCGCAAAGATGATCGCCCGCGAGGTTTCGGACGGCATCATCGCTCCCGGCTACGAGCCCGAGGCACTCGAGATCCTCAAGGGCAAGAGAGGCGGAAACTACAATATCGTTAAGATCGATCCGAATTACGTTCCCGACGTTCAGGAGAAGAAGCAGGTATTCGGCATCACCTTCGAGCAGGGACGCAACAACTTCAAGATCGACCGCGAGCTCCTCTCGAACATCGTAACCGAGAACAAGGCTCTCTCGGACGAGGCTGCACGCGACCTCATCATCTCGCTTATCACACTTAAATATACACAGTCGAACTCTGTTTGCTACGCGGTTGACGGTCAGGCTATCGGCGTTGGCGCGGGTCAGCAGTCGAGAATCCACTGCACCAGACTCGCCGGCACCAAGGCTGACACCTGGTTCCTCCGCCAGCACGACAAGGTTCTTAACCTCCCCTTCCGCGATGATATGAAGCGCGCAGACCGCGACAACGTCATTGACGGCTACATCAACAAGAACGAAGAAGACGTCTGCGCAGACGGTATCTGGCAGAAGTACTTCACCGAGCAGCCCGCTCCCCTCACCGCAGAGGAAGCGCGCGCATATCTCGACACGATCACCGGCGTAGCTCTCGGCTCCGACGCATTCTTCCCCTTCTCCGACAGCATCGAGAGAGCAAAGAAGAGCGGCGTTTCCTACATTGCCGAGCCCGGCGGATCTATCCGTGACGACGCCGTTATTGATGCCTGCAACAAGTACGGCATGATCATGGCGTTTACAGGAATGAGACTCTTCCACCATTAATGGTGGAAGAAATGCAAAATGCAAAATGATAAATGCAAAATGAAGGATAATTTTCTTCGCCTTTGGCTCGGAAATTTGCATTTTTATAAAAATACTTTTTGAGCGTAGCGAAAAAAGTTACCTCAATTTTGCATTTTGCATTCTGCATTTTGCATTCATTAATCTCCCAACAAAATTCAGAAGAAGGAATAAAATCTATGAACGTTCTCGTCATCGGCAGCGGCGGCCGTGAACACGCCGTTATAAAGTCGATCAAGAAGAATCCGAGCGTTGAGACTATCTGGTGTCTGCCCGGCAACGGTGGTATTGCCGCTGATGCCACATGTGTCGGCATCGGCGCGAAGGACATTGACGGCATCGTCAAGTTCGCCTCGGAAAACAAGGTCGATTACGCCATCGTCACCCCCGACGACCCGCTCGTTCTCGGTTGCGTTGACGCGCTTTCGGCTATCGGAATTCCCTGCTTCGGTCCCGACAAAAAGGCGGCGATCATTGAAGGAAGCAAGGCTTTCTCGAAGGATCTGATGAAAAAATACTCGATCCCCACCGCATCTTACGAGATTTTTGACGATATGGACCGTGCGATCGCCTACCTTCAAGACAAGGATATGCCCATCGTTATCAAGGCGGACGGACTCGCGCTCGGCAAGGGCGTTATCATCGCCGAGACTCTCGCTGAGGCTGAGGACGCAGTTCGCTCGATGATGGCTGACAAGGTCTTCGGAGCTTCCGGCGACCACATCGTCATCGAAGAATTTCTCACCGGACCCGAGGTTTCCGTGCTCGCGTTCACAGACGGCAAGGTCGTCATCCCGATGGTTTCCTCTATGGACCACAAGCGCGCGCACGACAACGACGAGGGCTTAAACACCGGCGGAATGGGCACGGTTGCTCCCAACCCCTATTACACCGCCGATATCGCCGAGGAATGCATGAAGACCATCTTCGTTCCCACAATGAACGCGATGAATGCCGAAGGCAGAACCTTTAAGGGATGCCTCTACTTTGGACTCATGCTCACTCCCAAGGGCCCCAAGGTTATCGAATACAACTGCCGTTTCGGCGATCCCGAGACTCAGGTTGTCCTTCCCCTTCTCGAAAGCGATCTTCTCACAGTAATGCAGGCTGTTACCGAAGAGCGTCTTTCCGAGGTTGAGGTTAAATTTGCATCTGATAAGTCGGCTTGCTGTGTAATTATGGCATCCGCGGGCTACCCCCAGAGCTACGAAAAGGGCTACGAGATCACCATCCCCGCAGAACTTTCCGACAGCGTTTACGTTGCGGGCGCAGAGCTGAAGGACGGTAAGCTCGTCAACAGCGGCGGACGCGTACTCGGCGTAACTTCGGTTGCCGAGACTCTCGAATCCGCTATCGCCGCTTCTTATAATAAGGTAGAAAAAATCCACTTTGATAACGCTTACTGCCGCAAGGATATCGGACAGAGAGCGCTGAAGGCGCTGGAAAAGTGAACAGTGTTTAGTGGACAGTGGACAGAAAGATGCGACTGACAGTACACCTATGTTCGCAAAAACTATTCCATTAAAATCGAAAATTTCCGAGCAACGCGAGGAAATTCACCATATTTTGCATTTTGCATTTAGCATTCAAAAAAACTCCATTAACTTACGAAAGGTTTAAGAAATGGTTTACAGAATTTACGTTGAAAAAAAGCCCGGTTTTGACAACGAGGCGCGCGCTCTTGCCGGCGAGCTCCGTGAGCTTCTCGGCATTTCCGGTGTCGAAAAGGTTCGTCAGATCAACCGCTATGACTGCGAAGGCACATCGAAGGAGCTCTTCGACTATTGCGTTCAGACCGTTTTCTCCGAGCCCCAGATGGACTATGCCACCGCTGATGTCGATCTTTCGGGCGCTCGCGTTCTCGCTTCCGAATTTCTCCCCGGTCAGTTTGACCAGAGAGCAGACTCGGCGGCTCAGTGCATCCAGCTGATCTCCCGCGGCGACAGACCCGCTGTTCGCTCCGCGAAGATCTACGCGATCTACGGCAATATTTCCGACGCCGATTTCGCCGAGATCAAAAAGTTCCTCATCAACCCCGTTGAATCCCGCGAGGCTGCTCTCGATACCTTCGAGACCCTTGTGACCGAATATCCCGTTCCCGCAGACGTCAAGATCCTTGAAGGCTTCACCGCCCTCGATCGCGCGGGACTTGAGGCGTTTGTCTCCGACTACGCCCTCGCTATGGACATCGACGACATCACCTTCTGTCAGAATTACTTCAAGACCGAAGGCAGAGATCCCTCGATCACCGAGATCCGCATGATCGATACATACTGGTCCGACCACTGCCGTCACACCACCTTCCTCACCGAGATCGATTCCGTCACCTTCGAGGACGAGCTTCTCCAGAAGGCATATGACCACTATATCGGCATCCGTAAGGAGCTCGGCAGAACCAAGCCCGTCTCGCTTATGGACATCGGCACCCTTGCCGCAAAGTATCTCAAGTCCACCGGACAGCTCCAGGGACTTGACGAGAGCGAAGAGATCAACGCTTGTACCGTCAAGATCAAGGTAACCGTTGACGGCGAGGAACAGGATTGGCTCCTTCTCTTCAAGAACGAGACCCACAACCACCCGACAGAGATCGAGCCCTTCGGAGGTGCGGCAACCTGCATCGGCGGCGCGATCCGTGACCCGCTTTCGGGCAGAAGCTACGTTTACGCCGCAATGCGCGTAACCGGTGCGGCTGACCCCACAAAGCCGATCTCCGAGACCATCAAGGGTAAGCTTCCTCAGCGCCAGATCGTTACCGGCGCGGCGGCTGGTTATTCCTCCTACGGTAACCAGATCGGTCTTGCAACAGGTCTTGTAAACGAAATTTATCATCCCGGATACGCCGCAAAGCGTATGGAGATCGGCGCGGTTATCGCTGCCGCTCCCGCTGATTGCGTACGCCGCGAATGTCCCGCGCCCGGTGACTACGTCATCCTTCTCGGCGGCAGAACGGGACGCGACGGCTGCGGCGGTGCAACCGGTTCCTCCAAATCCCACACCGCAACCTCTCTTGCAGACTGCGGAGCAGAGGTTCAGAAGGGTAACGCTCCCGAGGAGCGCAAGCTTCAGCGTCTCTTCAGAAACGCAGAGGCATCCCGCCTTATCAAGCGCTGTAACGACTTCGGCGCGGGTGGTGTTTCGGTAGCTATCGGCGAGCTTGCCGACGGTCTTACCATCAATCTCGACCGCGTACCGAAGAAGTACGAGGGTCTTGACGGCACAGAGCTTGCAATCTCCGAGTCTCAGGAGAGAATGGCTGTTGTTGTTGCCGCTGATGACGCCGCACGCTTCATCGAGATCGCAACCGCGGAAAACCTCGAGGCTACACACGTTGCAACCGTTACCGAAGAGCCCAGACTCACTATGTTCTGGCGCGGCAAGCAGATCGTTGACCTCTCCCGCGAGTTCCTCAACTCCAACGGCGCTGAAAAGCACATTGATATCAAGGTTCCCGCTATTGACAAGGAATCCCTCGAGAAGGTTTCTATCTTCAATTCCGAGCTTTCCTTCACCGAAAACTACCTCGCACTCGCTTCCGACCTCAACTGCTGTTCCGGCAGAGGTCTTTCCGAGCGTTTTGACTCCACCATCGGCGCGGGCACCGTTATGATGCCCTGGGGCGGTAAGAATCAGCTTTCTCCCATTCAGACCATGGTTCACAAGATCTCGGTCGAAAAGGGTCATACAAACGACGTTTCCCTCATGAGCTGGGGCTACAACCCCTTCCTCTCCGAGGCTTCTCCCTACCACGGCGCATACATGGCTGTTGTTGAGTCTATCGCAAGACTCGTAGCATCGGGTGCGGAATACAAGGACGTTTACCTCACCTTCCAGGAATACTTCAAGAAGCCCGGCCGCGACGGCGAGCGTTGGGGTCAGCCTATGGCTGCTCTCCTTGGCGCATTTGCCGCACAGACCGCGCTCGGTTCTGCCGCTATCGGCGGTAAGGACTCTATGAGTGGCTCGGCGCAGGATCTTGACGTTCCTCCCACACTCGTTTCCTTCGCAGTAACCGCTGACAAGGTTGAGAACATGATCTCCTCCGAGTTCAAGACTGCGGGCAACAAGGTTCTTCTTCTTAAGCCTAAGTACGACGAAAACGGTCTTCCCGTGACCGAGTCGATCCTCGCTCTCTTCTCCGCAGTAACCGCAGCTCAGCGCGCGGGCGATTGCGTAACCGCATTCACTCCCGGCATCGGCGGCGTAGCAGAGGCTCTTATGAAGATGGGATTCGGTAACGGTATCGGTATCACTCTTAATGACGGCATTAAGACCGAGGATATCTTCAACCTCGCGGGCGGTTCCTTCATTCTTGAAATGAAGCCTGAGGCAAATGTCGCTGTGGAAAACTTCGACGCGATCGAGCTCGGTACTCTCAACGCAGAGGGCGTTATCACTCTCGGAAACGAGACCGTTGCACTCGCAGACCTCCTCAAGGTCTCCGAGGACAAGCTCGAGTCTGTTTACGCTTGCAACATCACTCCTCCCGAGCGCAAGATCGAGACGATCAGCTGTGCTCCCAAGGCATATCCCACCGCTTCTCCCATCGCTGTGGCAAGACCCAAGGTCCTCATCCCCGTCTTCCCCGGCACGAACTGCGAATTTGACACCGCAAAGGCGTTCGCGGACGCGGGCGCAGACCCCGAGATCTTCGTTATCGCAAACCTCAGCGCAGAGACTGTTGCACGTTCTGTTGAACAGTTCGCAAAGAAGGCGCGCGAGAGCCAGATCATCTTCATCCCCGGCGGATTCTCGGGCGGCGACGAGCCCGACGGTTCGGGTAAGTTCATCACCGCATTCTTCCGTAACGGCGAGGTCAAGGAAGCTGTCACCGACCTTCTTGACAACCGCGCGGGACTTATGGGCGGTATCTGTAACGGATTCCAGGCACTCATCAAGCTCGGTCTCGTTCCCTACGGTAAGATCATCGACACCGACGAAACTTGTCCGACTCTGACCTACAACGACATCTCCCGCCACCAGTCGAAGATCGTTCGCGTTCGCGTTTCCTCGAATGCGTCTCCTTGGCTGTCGGCTTGCAACGTCGGCGACGTATTCAACGTTCCGATCTCGCACGGCGAGGGTCGCTTCGTAGCATCCGATGAGCTTCTTGCTTCTCTTGCGGCAAACTCCCAGATCATGACCCAGTACGTTGACGCTTGCGGCAACGCTACCGGCGATATCCGCTTCAATCCCAACGGAAGCGCAAACGCTGTCGAGGGTATCCTTTCTCCCGACGGACGCGTATTCGGTAAGATGGGACACTCCGAGCGTAAGGGCTACGGACTCTACAAGAACGTCCCCGGCGAGTATGATATGAAGCTGTTCGAATCGGCTGTTAAGTATTTTAAAGCATAAGTTGCTAATTATAAGGAAATTTCCGAGCCAAAAGGCTCGGAAATTTTCGTTTTTATCCGATTCGCAAGAATGAAAATCCGCTACGCGGAATGGTTATCGGCTTCGCCGAATGGTTATTTGCCTACGGCAAAATGATTATCTGCCTTCGGCAGAATGAAGGACAATTTCGTCGCTTCGCTCGGAAATTTTCGATTTTATTGAAAGCCCGAAAGTTTTCGTCCACCTTTTTCAAAAGGTGGCGCAGTCAAGGGCGCGGAGCCCTTGCCGCACTCCGCAGAGTGCGGAATACTCTCTTGCGCTTCAAGCAGGCGACGCCCCGTCGACTGCTTGGAAGGAGTAAAAGCACTTGCCGAAGGCAACCGTTTTCGCACCTCTGCGGAGGGAGACAAGGGCTCCGCGCCCTTGACGGCGCCACCTTTTGAAAAAGGTGGAAGAAAACTTTCTGTATTTATAAATAAATTCTTTTCGCCCACGGCGAAAAGTTAC
>JAGBYM010000010.1 GCA_017628755.1 Clostridia bacterium
ACGCCTTTGGCGTGATTTGGTAAGTTGCATTTTGTACTATGAGCACATCTTTGGAGGTCAATTTGACAACTCCAGCCGAAAGTCCTTGATTTTCAAGGCCTTTTCGTGTTTTTAGGCGTAAAAAACACTACCCTTTCGCCTTTGCAACTTTTTCCGAACCTTATGGATTTGAACCATCGACATAGTGGTGATTTTTAAAAGGATCCTGCTTTGCACAAATTGATAGTAGAAGTTGTTTTGTGTAATAACTCGGGTGTTTTGTTACTTTTCGCAGTCTAAGTTTTATGCTATACTATTAACGTATTATATGAACAAAACGGAGGTATTACATATGATAACATCACAGGAAATTAAGGCAATGGCAAAAAGAATGGGTGCCGATATTGTGGGTATCGGTTCAATTGACCGTTGGAGCACCGCGCCGATCCAAATGGATCCCAAGCAGATCATGCCAAAGGCAAAGTCGATCATAGCTCTCGGCTTCCGTGTTTTGCGCGGATCACTCAGAGGTATTGAGGAAGGTACATATTTTTCAAATTACTCCGCAATGGGCTACGGCGGTATCACCTATCTTTATATGCCTATGACCGTCATCAATTTGAGCAAAATGATTGAGGATGAAGGTTATGAGGCAGTTCCTATGGGACATCAAAGCGATTGGCGTGCTATTGACAACTTGGGCTATTTGCGCGAGAATTATTCCAGACCCGTGGCGCCCGGCAAGGCTGCACCGGACGTCATGATCAGTATGCGTATTGCGGGATTTTTGTGCGGGCTTGGTGAGATCGGATATTCTAAAATGCTGCTGACTCCCGAATTCGGCCCTCGCGTTCGCGTTGGCATCATTATTACCGAGCTTGAGCTTGAGCCCGACCCAATCATGGAGCCCGGTACTCTTTGCAATCGTTGTATGGCGTGTGTGCGTGAATGTCCCGGCGGTTGTATTCCTGCCGACAGAACGATCAAGGAAAATGTCGGTGGGTACGAACTCGAATGGGCAGATGTCGATATGGAAAAATGTGATATCGTATTCCAAGGCAAGGAGCCTGTGAAAGAAGGAGAAAGAGGGGAATATTTTGTTAGCCAAACAGGCGAAGAGTACAAATCTTCCGCGATCAATCCCTTCGTTCATCAACCTCCGATGCTTTATAAATCGGGAAAGGCGATCTGCGGCGCGGCAGGCTGTACTCGAGCGTGTATGAACAGCCTTGAAAAACGCGGTGTTCTGAAAAATAAGTTTGAAAGTCCGTTCAGGACAGGGAAACCGTGGAAGATAGATTGGTCTCAAGAGGCAATTGAGGTGGATTATAAGGCTCCGTATGAGGGCCTGAACTCTCCGAACGCCAAGGTTAAGGATAAATCGGATACCGATTGACCGAATATTATGTAGAAAATCATGAAATATTGTGTAGGATTTCAGCTATACGAAAACGGCGAGGAGCCGTTTTCGCAAATTGTCGCAACGTATAGAGATTACATATCCGAAGTGTTTTTCGCCTGGCAGGATATCGCAACGGGTAGGAGCGCGATCGCAACGCGCCACGGCTACACCGACTGGTCTGCCCAAGCGAGAACGGAAGAAGAACTTCGCAGGATCAAGCAAATGGGTGTGAAGCTGGACTTGCTCTTCAACGGAAACTGCTACGGGGAGTACGCAATCTCCGAAAAGCTTGCTAATACGGTCGTTTCTGTGATCGAATATTTGGAGAGCGTCGGTTGCGGCGTAGATATCGTTACCACAGCATCTCCCGCGATCGCGCATACGGTCAAAAAGCATTTCCCCACCATCGATGTACGCGCTTCGGTCAATATGCGCATCGGAACGGTGAAGGGAATGGAGTATCTCTCTGATCTTTTCGACTCCTTCCACGTGCAAAGGGAATATAACAGAGATCTTTCACGCTTGAAGTTGCTGAAGGAGTGGGCAGATACAGCAGGAAAAAAGCTGATCATGCTTGCTAACAGCGGTTGTTTTGTCAACTGCTCTGGGCAGAGCTTTCACGACAATCTCGTGGCGCACGAGTCCGAGATATGCGAGGTGAAGAATCTGGATGATTTTACACCTTACGTTTGCTGGCAAGCCTTGAAAAACAAGGAAAACTGGCATATGCTCTTGGAAAATACGTGGGTGCGCCCCGAGGACATTCACCACTATGAAGGTATCTTCGATACGGTTAAACTCGCTACCCGTATGCACTCACTTCCCGGAATGGTAATCGATGCCTATGTCAGAGGTCGGTATATCGGCAATACGCTCGACCTTTTTGAACCAGGATTCGGCAGAGCTATCGCACCTTATATCATCAGTAATCTGAATTTTCCCGAAAAATGGTTTACAAAAACGTCTTCTTGTGATAAAATATGTCATAGATGCGGGTACTGTAAGGCAGTACTTGAACAAGTGCTTATTAACACAGAGGAAAATGTATGACGGTAAACAATCAATTTTTTGATGACCTGCGTATCTCCGACATTTCGGTCATTTCGGGAACCCGCCCTTCCGGAAGAATGACCGATAATAGCTGTTACGGAAGAAGAAACAACGGAATTCTGTATGTTTGGAAGGGAGAAGCCACCTTTTACGACGATCGGGAAGAAGCGGTCGTGGTATCAGATGGAGAACTGGTCTTTATACCAAAGTACAAAAAGTACAGAATGAAATACACGGCGGAAAGCACGACTTTCGTTTTGTTGAATTTTGATTTGTATGACAAAAGCAATGAGGACGTCTATCTTTTTGAGGATATCACCGTGCTGGCAAAGGACGATGAGTTCAACAGATTTGCAAAAATAATGACGAGCTTTGAGCTTTGCAGCGCATCAAAGACGATCGGCGCGACACTCC
>JAGBYM010000132.1 GCA_017628755.1 Clostridia bacterium
ATAAAACTTCGCCGCAAGGCGAACATTAACTCGCGCAAAGCGCGATCTTAACTCGGCGCAGCCGATCTTAATTCCGCTGAAAGCGGACCTTAACTTCAAATTGCGGCGGCAAAGCCGCCGCAATTTGAATAATTAATACTGACGTCCCCAGACGACCATATGCTTTGCGGGCTTGCCGCAGCATACGCATACGTCGGAAATCTGTTCCTCTTCAAAGGGGATGCAACGGGACTTAACGCCGCCGGTCTCGTCCTTGATCTTGTCCTCGCACTCGGAGCAGCCGCACCACATTGCGCGGATGAAGCCCGACTTGTTCTCTGCGATGTCAAGGAATTCCTCCCAGGTTGCCGCGTTGGAAGTGCGGTTCTTGAGGTTCTCGAGAGCGCGGTTGTAGAGCTCGTCGTGAACGCTCTGAAGTCCTGCCTCAACCGACTCCTCGATTCCATCGAGGGAAACAAAGGTCTTTGCACGGCTAACTCTCGAAACGAGAACGCAGGAGTTGTTTTCGATGTCGCGCGGACCGATCTCGATACGGAGCGGAACGCCCTTCATCTCGTACTGCGAATACTTCCAGCCGGTGGAGTTATCGCTGTCGTCTACCTTTACGCGGAATTTCGCGGAAAGCTTGTCGCGCAGAGCATATGCGGCGTCAAGAACGCCTTCCTTATGCTGTGCAACGGGAATGATAACGACCTGAGTGGGCGCGATTGCGGGAGGCAGAATGAGTCCGTTGTCGTCGCCGTGTGTCATGATGATCGCGCCGATCATACGGGTCGAAACGCCCCAGGAGGTCTGGTGCGGATACTTGATCTGGTTGTCGCGCGCGGTGTACTTGATGTCGAAAGCCTTTGCAAAGCCGTCGCCAAAGTAGTGGGTGGTACCGCCCTGAAGAGCAACACCGTTGTGCATCATGGGCTCTACGGTGTAGGTCTCAACAGCACCCGCGAACTTCTCCTTCTCGGTCTTCTGTCCCTTAACTACGGGGATAGCGAGCGACTTCTCATAGAAATCAGCGTAAACGTCGAGCATACGGATGGTCTCTTCGCGTGCCTCTTCCTCGGTCTCATGCATGGTGTGACCCTCCTGCCAGAGGAACTCGGAGGTACGGAGGAAGGGACGGGTGGTCTTCTCCCAACGAACTACGTTACACCACTGGTTATAGAGCTTGGGCAGGTCGCGGTAGGACTGAATGATATTCTTGTAGTGCTCACAGAAAAGTGTCTCGGAGGTGGGACGGACGATAAGTCTTTCGGAGAGCTTGTTCTGTCCGCCGATCGTTACGATCGCGCACTCGGGAGCAAAACCCGCAACGTGGTCGGCTTCCTTCTGAAGGAGCGACTCGGGAATGAACATAGGCATATATACGTTCTCGTGGCCAAGCTTCTTGAACTCGGCGTCAAGGATATGCTGGATATTTTCCCAGATCGCATATCCGTAGGGGCGGATGATCATACATCCCTTAACACCCGAATAGTCAACCAGCTCCGCCTTCTTGACGACGTCGGTATACCACTGGGCAAAATCAGTTTCCATTGACGTGATAGCGTCAACCATCTTCTTGTTGTCAGCCATTTTATAATTCCTTTCGCTAACATAGTAATACATATTATATTATAAAACAAAAACATTGATATGTCAAGCATTTTTCTATTGATTAGTAAGAAAAAGTGTGATATAATTAATCATATTGGACTTTACGGAGGTAAAATGATGAAAAATGTATCGATTCTCGGCGTTTCATTTGACGCTGTTAATAAAAACGAAGCCTCCGATCTTATCTTCAATGCCTGTAAAAACAAGAGCGAACTGCCATTCACCGTCGTAACGCCGAATCCGATAATGGTCATGAACGCGCAGGAGGATGAAGCTCTTTTCTCCGCACTCGCGTCAGCCGATCTTTCTCTGCCCGACGGAATCGGTATTATCTCGGCGGCAAAGCGAATGGGAACACCTCTTCCCGAACGTGTGACGGGAATTGACACGGCATATTCTGTCCTTGAAAAACTTGCCGATGTCGGCGGAAGCGTCTATCTTCTCGGTGCGCGCCCCGAAGTTGCCGAAAAAGCGGCTGAAAGACTGACCGAAAAGCTTCCGACTCTTCGCGTCGTCGGAACGCATCACGGATATTTTGAGGACGATGCAAAAATAATAAAGGATATATCCGAAAAATCGCCCGACCTTCTTGCCGTTTGCCTTGGCAGTCCGCGGCAGGAGATATGGGTGTACAAAAACCGCGAAAATCTCGCGGGCGTCGGTGCAATTTTATGCCTTGGCGGTGCTCTTGACGTATGGTCGGACAATGTCAAAAGAGCGCCCGCATTCCTCATCAGGCTCCGCCTTGAATGGCTTTGGCGTATGCTCCTTGAACCGAAAAGAATGAAAGAACTGCCGAAAATGGTCAGATTCCGTCTTCTGACGGGAAAAAGTCGCCAAAAGCGAAAGAGTTTTAAGTGAAAATATTGGAAATTGTTATGAAATTGATAATTTTTGTTCAATCCCCTTGTAAAACCGATTGAAATAGAGTATAATATATAAGGCAAAAATCGGGTGATAACCCCGATATTACAATGTAAAAAATAAAAAACATATAAAACGGAGGAATTCCAAAAATGTCAGTAAAAGTAGCAATTAACGGTTTTGGCCGCATCGGTCGTCTCGCATTCAGACAGATGTTCGGCGCAGAGGGTTACGAGGTTGTAGCAATCAACGACCTTACCAGCCCTGCAATGCTCGCTCACCTTCTCAAGTATGACACCGCTCAGGGCGCATACTGCGGCAGAATCGGCGAGAATCTTCACACCGTAGAGTCCACCGAAAACTCCATCATCGTTGATGGCAAGGAAATCATCATCTACGCAGAAAAGAACGCTGCTGACTGTCCTTGGGGCAAGCTCGGCGTTGACGTAGTTCTCGAGTGCACCGGCTTCTACACCTCTAAGGATAAGGCACAGGCTCACATCGTAGCAGGCGCTAAGAAGGTTGTTATCTCTGCTCCCGCAGGCAACGATCTCAAGACTATCGTTTACGGCGTAAACGAGAACACCCTTACCGCAGACGATCAGATCATCTCTGCTGCATCCTGCACCACCAACTGCCTTGCTCCTATGGCAAAGGCTCTCAACGATTATGCTCCCATCCA
>JAGBYM010000133.1 GCA_017628755.1 Clostridia bacterium
ATCATACCGCCGGAGATCGTACCGTCGTCGATCATCTTGTCGATGTCATCGAGGTGGATCTTCGAAATGAGGGTCGAGGGATCGTCCTTGTCGGCGAGGATGCCGGGGGTGTCGGTCAGCGAGATAAATGCCTCGGCGCCGAGTGCCGCCGCGATCTCGCCCGCCATGGTGTCGGCGTTAATATTGTAGATCTCGCCCGTCTTGTCGCAGGCAACGCTGGAGATTACGGGGATGTAGCCCTTGTTGAGGATATCATTGATGAGACCCGTGTTGACCTTTGTGATCTCGCCGACGTAGCCGAGGGCGGGGTTGAGGGTCTTGACGTGGATCATGTTGGCGTCGATGCCCGAAAGTCCGACGGCAAGTCCGCCGACAGATCCGATGAGGGCGACAAGGCTCTTGTTGACCTTGCCCGCAAGAACCATGGTTGCAACCTTTGCGGTCTCGGCGTCTGTGACGCGGAGTCCGTTTTCGAATTTGCTTTCGATATTCATACGCTTGAGGGTCTCGGTCAGCGCGGGGCCGCCGCCGTGAACGAGAACGACCTTGACTCCGATCAGATTGAGAAGCGCGACGTCGCGCATTACGGCTTCCTTGAGGCTTTCGTCGATCATGGAGGATCCGCCGTATTTGATAACGATGATCTTGTCGGTGTACTTTTTAATATAGGGAAGCGCTTCGACCAGCACGTTTGCGCGGTCAGCATTGGAAATGTTTATCATGTTCTGTAGTCTCCGTTGATCTTGACGTAGTCGTAGGTCAGGTCACAGCCCCATGCGGTTGCGGCTTCATCGCCCATGCCGAGGGTGATGTTGACCTGAATTTCATCGCAAAGAAGGATCTCCTTTGCCTTTTCCTCAGAGAAATCGACTCCCGCGCCGCCGCGGCAGACTTCAATTTCGCCTGCTTTGGATGCGAAGGACACGCCGATGGTGTTGACGTCCACCTTTGCGCCCGAGTAGCCGATAGCGCAGAGGACGCGTCCCCAGTTTGCGTCGGCGCCGAACATTGCCGCCTTGAAGAGGCTCGAGCAGATGACGGATTTTGCAACCACGCGCGCGGTGTCCTTGTCAGCCGCACCGCTTACGTTGCATTCGAGAAGCTTTGTCGCGCCCTCGCCGTCAGCCGCAATCGCGCGGCAGAGCTTGGAGGTGACTGCGAAGAGTGCTTCCTTGAAGATGGGGAATTCGGGGGAGTTTTCGTCGATCAGGTCGTTGCCCGCCATGCCGTTTGCCATGACAGAGAGCATGTCGTTGGTCGAGGTGTCGCCGTCAACAGAGATCATGTTGAAGGAGTTCTGAACGTCTTCCTTAAGAGCTGCATTGAGAGCCGCGGGAGTGATCGCGACGTCGGAGGTGACGAAAACGAGCATGGTTGCCATGTTCGGGTGGATCATTCCCGATCCCTTTGCGATACCGCCGATGCGGCAGGTCTTTCCACCGATCTCGAATTCAACCGCAACGCTCTTCATCTTTGTGTCGGTGGTCATGATGCCCCAAGCCGCGTCATCCGAGCCTTCATAGGAAAGGGAAGCGACGAGCTCGTCCATACCGTTTGCGATAGGGGTGATATCGAGCTTCTGACCGATAACGCCGGTCGATGCGACGATAACGTCCTTGGCGGAGATTCCGGTTGCCTTGTAAACGAGATCGCACATAGCCTCGGCGATCTGGATGCCGTCAGCGTTGCAGGTGTTTGCGTTTCCGCTGTTGCAGATAACGGCGCGTGCGATGCCGTCTGAGATATTCGCGCGGGTAACCTTGATGGGCGCACCGCAAACGAGGTTGGTGGTGTAAACAGCCGCCGCGGATGCTTCTCTGTCGCTGACGATCAGGGAGAGGTCCTTCTTTGTCTTATTCTTGCGGATACCGCAGTGGACGCCCGAAGCGCGGAAGCCTTTTGCGGCACAAACGCCGCCTTCAATATACTTTATCATAATACGAGTCCTTTCACGGGATCTGCCCCGATTGCTATGTTCATGTTCTGGATGGCGGCGCCCGATGCGCCCTTGCCGAGGTTGCAGAATAATGCATAAATATTCATTGTGTATTCATTGCCCGAAACGATGATCTGCATCGAGTCGAGTCCCGAATGCGAGTTCGAGAAGATCAGCCCGTCCGGCGTGCCCTTCTCGCAGAGGGGAGCGACCGAGATGACGGGGGAGTTTTTGTAGTGCTCGGTGTAGAGCGCGTGCATTTCGGCGACCGAAAGAGGAGTCTTTGCAAGACGCATCTGGACGGGTACGCAGACGCACATTCCGGAGTAAAAATCCGACACGATCGGGTTGAATGCGGGGGCAAAATCAAGGCCGCAGACCGACTTGATCTCGGGCAGATGTTTATGCGACGCGGTCAGCGCGTACTGGCAGGGCGAATCGAATTTTGAGTCGCGTCCGTCCGCCTCATAATCGGCGATCATTTTCTTTCCTCCGCCCGAATATCCCGTCAGCGAATGGATTGCGAAAGGATAGGCGGCATCAAGGATTCCGTGCGATATGAGGGGGTAGAGAATTGCGATCGCTCCGCTTGCGTGACAGCCGGGATTTGCTATGCGTTTTGAGGATTTGATCTTTGCTTCGTGCTCGGGCGAAAGATCGGAAAAACCGTATGCCCAATCGGGGTTTGTGCGGTGCGCGGTTGAGCAGTCTATGATGACGGTCGAGTCGCTTTTGCAAAGCGTTACGGCTTCGCGCGCGGCGTCATCGGGAAGGCAAAGGAAGGTCACGTCAGAGGAGGAAATTGCCTCGCTTCGCGCGCCCGCGTCCTTGCGCATTTCTTCGGAAAGTGTGATGAGCTCAATGTCCTCGCGGGAGGCAAGACGCTCGCGGATGCGCAGTCCCGTAGTTCCCGCGCTTCCGTCAATGAATACTTTTTTCATAAAATTTTTCTCCAAAAAGAAATTCTTTCTCATTATAAATATGTAAGATATTATACTACAAAAATATTCAAAGGTCAAGAGTTTTTTGAATATTTTTTCGAGAAAAATGAATAAATAATCATTTTGTCATATTTTTTTGCGTGCTTCAGTATTAATTACTGAATAAAATTTTGCGAGGTGGAATTATGCGACTAAAAGGTTTTGCGTTTTTTATCTGTTTGTGTCTGATTGTGGCTGTGGGCGTTTTGCCGTCGTTTGCCGAGGATGGCGGGGATGAGCTTTTGTCGCCGGGACTTTCGGTGATCGCGGCGCAGTATGAGATGGTAGTGTCGGGTGTGCCGGGCGGCGAGGTTGTCTTCAGCCGCGAGGATTTCGTGCGCACGCTCGGCTACAAGCCCGAAAGCATCACGCTGAGGAGCCGTCCCGACTCGGCTGTCGGTCAGCTGACGCTTGGAAGCGTGGTGATCCCCGCGGGGCAAACGCTCTCTCTTTCAAATCTTGACCGTATTGCGTTCATGCCGAGTGCGTCGCCCTCGGCGGAGCAAGCAGTTTTCAGCTTCTCAGCCGACGGCTCGGCTTACGAATACACCTGCGTCGTGCGTCTGCGGGATGCTGATGAGGTGAATTCCGCGCCGACCCTTGACTGTGCAACCGCCGCCGCGCTTTCGGCAAGTGTGCCCGAGGGCGGTGTTTGCGCAGGACGGCTTGCGGCATCCGATCCCGACGGCGACGCGCTCGTCTACGAGATCGTATCCTACCCGAAGCACGGAAGCGTTCTTCTTGCGGACGCGGAGAGCGGAAAGTTCATCTACCGCCCCACCGACGGTTATACGGGCAAGGATTCCTTCAAATATACCGCCCGCGACGAATGGGGCGAATATGCGAGTGAAGCCGAGGTCAAGGTGACGGTCAGCCGTTTTTCCGCGCCCGATTTTACCGATATGTCGGGCTCTGCCGAGACTTTCGCGCGCATTGTCAGCGCGGAGGGTCTGATGAGCGGCACTCTGGTTGGCGGTGAATCCTATTTTTACCCCGAAAAAGGTGTGACTCGGAGCGAATTTACCGTGATGCTCATGCAGGCGGCGGGAATCGAGACGGATGAAGAACTCCAAACCGTTTTTGCCGATGACGCGGAAATTTCGGTTTCGGCGCGTCCATACGTTGCAAAGGCGTACGAAATGGGTCTTACCGACGGCTGGATCGAGGACGGAATGCAGATTTTCGGCGGCGATGAGGAGATCTCACTTGCCGAGGCGGGAGTAATGACGGCGCGCTTGATCGGACTTGATTACGATTCCGCACTCGAGGTTTCTCTTTCACCCGGAGAGGCAAATTGGGCTCGCCGAGAGATAGCCGCGCTTGCGAATGCGGGCTTTGTGCTCGGAGAAAGATCGTCCTCAATCCTTGACCGCGCTACGACTGCGGAGATACTTTGCGGCGTTATGAAGATTGCGGAAGCGGGAGGTATGAGGAAATGACCAACGGCGCGCGTCCGCTTACCTTTATACCCTATGACAGAGAAAGAGCCGTTGAGTACGCGCGGAGCTGGGCTTTGCGGCGCAATCCGATCTTTGAGGATTACACCGGCATCGGCGGTGACTGTACGAATTTTGTTTCTCAGGCGATCTTTGCGGGGACCTGCGTGCAGAATTACACGCGCGACCTCGGGTGGTATTTCATATCGCCCGAAAACCGCGCGCCCGCTTGGACGAGTGTGGAATTTTTCTATGATTTTATGACGGGAGCATCCGAATTTGCTTCGGAAAACGGCGGCACGGGTCCCTTCGGATTCCCGATACCTCTCGGAGACGTTCAGCCGGGCGACGTCATTCAGCTTTCCGACGAGGCGGGCGACTTTTACCACACCCTGATCGTTTCTATGGTCGAGGACGGCGAGATCTACATCTGCGCACATTCGGACGATGCTCTTGACCGCCCGCTTTCGAGCTACAACAACACCTCCGAGCGCGCAATTTCGATCGCGGGGGCAAGGACCGTACCGGTCTATCCATGCTTCGAGGATCTTATGAGGGGCGGAGAATAGGATTTGTTTAAAAAATGTTGTTTAATTATTATTAAGTCTTTGGTATAATATAATCTGTTACAATAAAACGGAGGAAGTTATGCCGAAAATTCGGATGTTGAAAAAACTTGTCGCGTCAATTTTTGCGGCGGTTATGATAATATCTTCTTTTACGTTCTTTACATACGATACGTCGGCGGTCACGCCCACATATTACGTAAGCAGTTCGTACAAGAAGAGTCAATTTTATAAAAATCTTACAGCGTATAAGCTCACGGGCGACGAGAGATACGACGTCATTTCGATCGCCATGACGCAGTACGGATACCACGAGGGTAACGACGAGAACGATATGGGCGGCTCCAACCGCGACGGCTACAGGAATTTTGCCGAGTACAACCGTATGTACGGAAAGCTTGACAACGGCGAGGGCAACGGACTGAGCTACGGCTATTCCTGGTGCGCGGCTTTCGTTTCCTGGTGTCTGCGCCAGGCAAGGGTGCCCAAAGAGACTGTAGAAACCTTTGTAAGCTGTTCAAAGGCGGTAAGAAATTTCCGCACACAGGGGATCTTCAAGGAGAGATCGAGCGGTTATATTCCGATTGCGGGTGATATAATCTTCTTTATCAAGCCTGAGGACGCCGCTGCGGGTTATATCGCGAGCCACGTCGGAATGGTTGTGGGCTGTGACGGAGAATTCGTTTACACTATCGAGGGCAATACTGATCTTTTGAAGGTTTGCCAGAAGAAATATCCGCTTGACGGCGAGAAGATAGTGGGATACGCGGTTCCCGAATACAAAACAATTGAGGGAACTCTTTACGATTTCCCCCTGCGCGATGACGGCAAGTATCCCGGAATGTTCGAGATTACGAAAGCGGGACTTGGGGTTCACCGCGAAATAAACGGTCAAGATGACGTTCTCGGAACCCTCAGCGAGGGCGAGAGAGTAAAGGTTCTTCTCACCGACCTTGGTTGGGGAATGATAGAGTTCGGCGGTGCCGCGGGATGGATTCCGCTTGAGTATGCCGATAGCCGCGACTATGAGGTGCGTCTTGAAGCCGTAGGCGGAGAGCCCGCAAGCCAAACTGTCCTGAAACCGCGCGGAGAATTTGTTTCGCTCGCGGATTATATTCCCAAAAGAGAGGGCTACACCCTTGTCGGGTGGGCGAAGGAGGAGGGCGGAGATGCTGCTTTCCTGCCCGAGGCTAATTATTCTTTTGAGGAAGACGCAGTTCTTTACGCCGTCTGGAAGACGAGCGAATATACAGTCAGCTTCGTTGATTGGGACGGAAGCTTGATCTTGTCGGCACTTTATGCGCACGGCGCTGAGGTTGCAGCACCAAAATCACCCGTACGTACAACCGACTCCGAGTTCACATATGAATTTTCGGGATGGGATGCGGAGGTCACGGCGGCACTGTCAGACGCTGTTTACACAGCGACCTACACGGCAACACCGATTC
>JAGBYM010000134.1 GCA_017628755.1 Clostridia bacterium
AAGGTCGTTTGGGAAGAAAAGTGACTAGTGGCTAGTGGCTAGTGGAAGGTGAATTTCCGCAAGCGGAAATTTTCCGATTTATTTGAATTAACACGGATCTATCGTAAAGTAGTATCTCTATCGTCTATGTTAGCACTCGCAAAACGGGGTGCAGGGGCGAAGCCCCTGCAAACGTAACGATGTCATCCTGAGGCGGGCGTCCGCAGACCGCTCCGCCGCCGAAGGATCTCGTGCCGACCGAGTTGTTCCTCGGGCGGCGCGGTGCCGTTACGAAGAAGTCCGCTGTGAACCAAAAAACAAAATTATACAACCAAATGTAATCACTATGAACGAAAACACATATTACGTTTATATTGAAACAAACAAGACAAACAAAGTTTTTTATATTGGCGTTACAAATAATCTGACCCGCCGAGATAAACAACACGAAAATAAAATACACCAATACAGCTTTACTGCAAAATATAACGTAAACAAATTGGTGTATTACGAAAGATTCCACGATATAAACAAAGCAATAGCAAGAGAAAAATCCCTCAAAGGGATCACTCGGCAAAAGAAGCGCGATCTCATTCGTGCGGTCAATCCGAAGTATGATGATCTGAGTGAAGCTTGGGTGCGCAAATCTTGTGCACCGGCGGATGCAGAGCAGACCACTTCGTAATGGCACCGCGCCGCCCGAGGAACAACTCGGTCGGCACGAGATCCTTCGGGCGCCACACGTCTGCGGACGTGCCCTCAGGATGACAACGTCTTTCTTTTGCAGGGGGGCTGCGCCCCCTGCACCCCTGCTTTGCAAGTGCGAACATAGCTATCAAAATAAAAATGCTTTTCGCAAAGCGAAAAGCTACCGAAGCTTTGCACTTTTCGGTCAACAAAATCCAGAAAATCAAAATTCCATTTATAAAAGGGAGAAAAAACAATGGCAAACAATCTCGTTTACACAGGCAAAACCAAGGACGTATTCGCACTCGAAAACGGCAACTACCTTCTCAAGTTCAAGGACGACTGCACCGGCAAGGACGGCGTTTTCGATCCCGGAGAGAACTCCGTAGGACTCACCATCGAGGGTGTCGGCGACGTCAACCTCCGTATGTCCATCTACTATTTCGAAAAGATCAATGCCGCAGGCATCAAGACCCACTATATTTCCGCTGACCTCGCAAACACCACTATGGAGGTTGTTCCCGTTAAGCCCTTCGGCAAGGGTCTCGAGGTTATCTGCCGTAACAAGGCTGTAGGAAGCTTCCTCCGCCGCTACTCTGACTACATCGAAGAGGGCGCAGATCTTCCCTCCTACGTTGAAATGACCTTCAAGAACGACGCAAAGGGCGACCCGCTCGTAACCAAGGAAGGCCTCGTCGTTCTCGGTGTTATGTCCGACAAGCAGTATGACGACATGGCTGACATGACCCGCAAGATCACCAAGATCATCGCTGACGACCTCGCAGAGCGCGGACTCGTTCTCTACGATATCAAGTTTGAATACGGCTACGATAAGGACGGCGAGGTTATCCTCATCGACGAGATCGCATCCGGCAACATGAGAGTTTACAAGGACGGCGAGTATATCGATCCTATGACCCTCTCTAAGCTCTTCTTCGCATAAGAGAGGTCAACCTTGGGCGGATTTTTCGGGTGTGCAAAACGCTCGGAAGCTATATCCGACGTATTCTTCGGCACCGATTACCATTCTCACCTTGGTACTCGGTGCGGAGGAATTGCCGCTTATAACACCGAGGTCGGACTGCAAAGACAGATCCACAGCATTGCTAACTCACCCTTCAGAACCAAATTTGAAAATATCTTTGAGGAGGTAAGCGGAAACTCCGCTATCGGCTGTATCAGCGATTCGGATCCCCAGCCCCTTCTCATTCGTTCCAATCTCGGCACTTACGCTATCTGTACCGTCGCTATGATCAATAACGCGGAGGATCTTCTTGCCGAGGTTATGTCACATTCAGGGCATATAAACGCGATGACGGGCGGCGCGATCAACTCGAACGAGCTTATCGCCGCTATCATCAACACCAAATCCACCTTCGCTGAGGGTATCAAGTACGCGCAGAGTCGCATCGACGGCTCGGCTACCATCCTCATCCTCACCGACACGGGAACCATCATCGCCGCTCGCGACCGCGTTGGCAGACTTCCCGTTGAGCTCGGAGTATGCGACGACGGATACTGCGTCGCCTTTGAGGACTTCGCATACAAAAAGCTCGGATACGGCGATCTGCGCGAGCTCGGACCCGGCGAGATCGTTGAGATCACGGCGGACGGCGTTACCGTTCTTGAGGGACCCGGCGAGGAAATGAAGATCTGCGCCTTCCTTTGGTCCTATTACGGCTACCCCACCTCGGATTACGAGAACGTAAACGTTGAGTGTATGCGCTGCCGCAACGGATCTGTTATGGCAAAGCGCGAGGTCGCCGAGGGCAAAACGCAGGGCATCGACTACATATGCGGCGTTCCCGATTCGGGCACACCCCACGCGATCGGATACGCAAACGAGAGCCACATTCCCTTTGCGCGCCCCTTTATCAAGTACACTCCCACCTGGCCGAGATCCTTTACCACCCCCTCGCAGGTCAACCGCTCGCAGGTTGCAAAGATGAAGCTCATTCCCGTAAGCGAGCTCATCACGGGCAAAAACCTTCTCTTCGTTGACGACTCGATCGTCCGCGGAACACAGCTTCGTGAGACCGTTGAGTTCCTTTACGACAACGGCGCGGCTTCGGTTCATATGAGAAGCGCATGCCCGCCTATTATGTACGGCTGCAAATACCTGCATTTCTCCCCCTCGAGAAGCGCGGACGAGCTTATCGCGCGCCGCATTATCCTCGAGCTTGAGGGCGAGGAGGGCGTAAACCATATCGACGAATACTCCGACGGCTCGACCGAGCGCGGCAAAGCACTCCGCGAGAGCCTCTGCAAGAAGCTCAATTTCGCATCCCTCGACTTCCAGACCCTCGACGGCATCGTCGAGTCGATCGGAATCCCGAGAGAAAACCTCTGCACCTATTGCTGGAACGGAAAGGGGTAAATGCAAAATGCAGAAGGCAAAATGCAAAATGGGGCATATAATTTTGCTTTGCATTTCTGAATTTTGTATTGCTTTTACT
>JAGBYM010000135.1 GCA_017628755.1 Clostridia bacterium
GATCAATGTATTTTATATGATAATATGAACAGATCTCAAGCACGAGATCGGCAAATTCCGAGAGACGGCTGTTATCGTAATATCCGCCGCTTATCGAAGGAGTCAGGGCAATTATTTCGGCATTGGGATAGACATTACGCAGCCGCAGTATAGTTTCACAATAAGCATCGGCAAATGAATTCCACTTATAGCGCGATAGATCGAACGAATATTCCTTATTGAATTCGCCCTTATCCACCATTTTGCCGGCGTCGTTTGTACCGCCGAAAAGAAAAATCAGATCGGGTATTCCTTTTGAACCGAGATTGCGGATTCTCGTCAGCGACGCCATTGCGGCATCGGGGCCAAAATCCTTTTCGTTTTCATCGCGATGGTTGGATACGGTCGAACCCGCCCAGCTGTCATTCACGGCAAGAACTCCGCCGAGATCGTTTATGACCTTCATCCACCAGGTTTCGTTCACGTCTGTCAGGAGATTATCCTGAGGATATCGGGAGCGGTGATCGAGATTGACTCCATCAGCCTTCGGGATATAGCCGTCAAACGTCGATATGCTGTCGCCGAGGATGGATATTAATTTGCCTTTGTAATCCTTCACGGAAATCTTCTCCTGCATTGCTTTTTCTTTATTATACAACAAAAAAATGACGATTTTGCAAACATTAATAAAAAAAATACATTAAGTTCAATTTTATATTTTTATTGTTATTGTTCAGTTTATTTTTTGGTAGTATAATTTATGATAAGAGATTATTTTCATTACTTACGGAGGTAAACGATGCTTCAGCTTAAAGGTTTGAAAAAGACCTTCAAAACTGGTGAGCTTACGCAGGTCGCTCTCGACGGCGTTTCGCTCAATCTGCGCGACAATGAATTTGTTGCGATACTCGGTCCCTCGGGCTCGGGTAAAACCACTCTGCTTAACATGATCGGCGGTCTTGACCGATATGACAGCGGAGACCTCATCATCAACGGCATTTCGACTAAAAAATATAAAGACCGCGATTGGGATTCCTACCGCAACCACACCATCGGCTTTGTTTTCCAGAGCTACAATCTTATTCCCCACCAGTCGATCCTCGCTAACGTAGAGCTTGCACTGACGATCTCGGGCGTAGGACGCAAGGAAAGACGCGCAAGAGCAAAGAAGGCTCTCGCTGACGTAGGACTCGGCGATCAGCTTCACAAGAAGCCGAACCAGATGTCGGGCGGTCAGATGCAGAGAGTTGCAATCGCGCGTGCGCTCATCAACGACCCCGATATCCTTCTTGCAGACGAACCCACCGGTGCGCTTGACAGCGAAACCAGCGTTCAGGTTATGGAGCTTCTTAAGGAAGTTGCAAAGGACCGTCTCGTTGTTATGGTTACCCACAACCCCGAGCTTGCAGAGGAATACGCAAACAGAATCGTCAAGCTCCGCGACGGCAAGATCATTGACGACTCCAATCCTTTCGAGATCGACGAAAACACTCTTGAGGCGCCCAAGCACAAAAACATGGGTAAATCCTCCATGTCGCTTTTCACCTCGTTCGGACTCTCTCTGCGCAACCTCTTCACCAAGAAAGGCAGAACTCTTCTGACCTCCTTTGCTGGAAGTATCGGTATCATCGGTATTGCGCTGATCTACGCGGTTTCGAACGGTCTGACCGCTTACATCAATACTGTTCAGGAAGACACCCTTTCTTCCTCCCCCATCACGCTCGAATCGACACACGTTGACCTTGGAAGCCTTATGATATCCATGATGGACGTGGCTGAGTCAAAGGAAGATCACGAGCTTGATGCGGTTTACAGCAAGACGGTTATGTACGATTTCGTAAACATACTCAACAGCATTGAGTCACAGAAAAATGACCTCAAGGCCTTCAAGGAGTTTGTTGAGCGCGAGTACGCTGACACAGAATCCGAGCTTGGTCTCAACGATGCTATCAGCGGTATTCATTACGGATACAACATCAACCTTCTTCTTTACACCAAGAACGTTGACGGTACTATCATACACTCCGATACAAATGCTCAGATCAGCGAGATCATGGGTAAGTTCATAGGCAAGCTCCTCTCCAACAGCGAGGATCTTTCCGGAATGCAGTCGTCCTCCGGTAATTCCATGTCCTCCATGATGACGGGCACGATGGGCTACGGCGGTCTCTGGCAGGAGATTCTCCCCGGCGACGGTGAGGATATGATCAACCCCATCGTAAAGAAGCAGTACGATATCGTCGAGGGTAAATGGCCCGAAGCTTACAACGAAGTTGTTCTCGTTCTCGACTCCAACAATGAGATCGCGGATATGGCGCTCTACGCGCTCGGTCTTATCTCTGAGGATGAGATTGATATTATCGTTGACGCCGCGATCAACAAGACTCCCCTTACCGTAAACACCGACAGATGGTCCTATCAGGAGATCCTTGATATGGAATTCCGCACCATCTTCCCCGCTGACTGCTATACTCTTGACGAGCGCACCGGTCTTTACACCGATATGCGCGACACCAGTGCAGGTCTGAAATATCTTTACGACAACGGCACTCCCCTCAAGGTTGTCGGTATCATCCGCCCCAATGAGGATGCTGTATCCGGTATGCTGACAGGTTCGATCGCATACACAAGCGAGCTTACAAAATACGTTGTTGAGGAGTCCAAGACTTCCGCCGCTATCAACGCACAGCTTGCTAATCCCTCAAATGACATTTTCACTGGTCTTCCCTTTGATTTGAGCGAGGGTAATCTTACCGATGCCGAAAAGGCGACTCTCTTCCGTGAATACGTTGCAACCCTTGACACCAAGGGCAAGGCTGAAACCTACGTAAAGGTTATGGGCATTCCCGACAAGGCTTGGCTTGAAGGTCAGGTAAGCACTTATCTCGGTACTATGACCGAAGAAGTAAAGAGAAACTATCTCATCACCTCGCTTACCGAGCAGATGGGCATGGATGCAGAATCTGTCACCGAGTATGTAAATGACATGACTGTTGAGGACATCGACGCGCTCCTTTCTGAAGGTATCGCTCAGATGGTCAAGGAACAGTACCGCAAGGGTGTTGAAGCTCAGCTTGCCGCTATGACAGAAGAACAGCTTGCAGGCGCGCTTGATATGTCTATCGGCACCTACAGCGACGAGCTTGCTGCTATCTACTACGAGGAAGCAATCACCTTCTCGAACTCAACCTACGAATTCAACCTCATGACTCTCGGCTACGTTGAGCTTGACGATCCCGCTTCCATCAGCCTTTACGCTTCCACCTTCGCAAACAAGGATATCATTGAAGAGGCTATTGCAAAATACAACGAGGGCGTTGACGAGCTTGAAAAGATCGGTTATACCGACTACCTCGGCATTCTCATGTCCTCTATCGCAACCATCATCGACGCGATCACATACGTTCTTATCGGATTTGTTTCCGTATCCCTTATCGTTTCCTCGATCATGATCGGCGTTATCACGCTCATTTCGGTTCAGGAAAGAACAAAGGAGATCGGTATCCTCCGCGCTATCGGTGCTTCGAAGAAGAACGTATCGAGCATGTTCAACGCAGAGACCGTTATCATCGGATTTGCATCGGGTCTGGTCGGCGTTCTTGTGACCTACCTGCTCTGCATCCCGCTCAACGCGATTCTCGTTTACCTCACGGGTATTCCGAACCTTACCGCACAGCTTCCCATCCCCGTTGCGGTTATACTCGTTATAATCAGCATGGGTCTTACTCTCATCTCGGGTCTTATTCCCTCGAGAAGCGCAGCTAAGAAGGATCCCGTTGCGGCGCTCAGAACAGAATAATATAAACTCGCTAATCCATAAAAAATGCCTCATTTGCAATGTGAATGAGGCATTTTTTTACTTTACTATTGACAAAGAGCGAGAAGCATGATAAAATTACCCACAACGAATTCAATCACCAAGGAGGGTACAAATGAGAAAGTATTCACACGTAATTGTCATAGGTATTGACGGCGCAGGTGCGTATATAAAAGATGCCATCACGCCAAACTTTGATAAAATATTCAAAGATGGGGCAAAAACTTTCGATGCGCTTGCATCAAACCCCACGATAAGTGCAGAATGCTGGGGATCAATGCTTTTGGGTGTAGGTCCTGAGGTTCACAAGCTGACAAACGGTATAGTATCAAATAATCCGTACCCCACAGATTCTGCTTTTCCGTCTGTATTCAGAAGAATAAGGGATATCTACCCTAATGCAGTACTTGGTTCATATTGCGATTGGAATCCCATAACCTACGGAATTATCGAAAACGGTATAGGTGTATCTCACGATACTGCAAAGGATTTTCAGCTTACGCCCATAATTTGCGATTATATAAGAGAAACACACCCTGATTTTCTCTTCATTCAGTTTGACAGCGTTGACGGCGCAGGGCATAGAAACGGATACGGAACAGCCGCACATCTTGAAAGTATAACCCATGCTGATAAACTCGTCGGCGATATTTACAACACTGCAAAAGAAGCACTTGATATGGAAGAAACCTTGTTTATGGTTATCGCCGACCACGGAGGCGCAAATAACGAAAACGGCGGCGGAAGCCACGGCGGTTGGACAGACTCTGAAAAATACGTAACCTTCGCCGCTGTGGGCAAGAACGTAAAGTCGGGTAATATCGGCACTATGAACATTCGCGACCTTGCGGCAATCGTTTTGTACGCTTTTGGAATTGAACCTCCTAAGTTTGATGAAAACGGTTGGACCGCGCAGATACCGGAAGGTATCTTTACAGATGATTCTCTGCCTGAATATAAGGATATTTCGCATCTGACAGGGGCAGCACCGCGCATTTCCAAGACACCTCACACATCAGAGCTTGTGTAAACATATGCAATAAAAAAAGAGAGAGCAACGCCCTCTCTTTTTTATTCTTTTATTCCACTCCGCTTTCAAAAAGCTCAAAGCTCATATCTTCGGTATCAAGCTTCGCACGTACGGATATAGGCAGTATTGCGCCGTTTACGCCGTGGCCGAAGTCATCGTTGCGGATAACGGGGATGTTGTAACGGTTACCGATGCGGGAAAGGATATCGTCGATGACGGGTCTTTCCTCAAGTGAATAGTGACCGAAAATGAGCGCTTGGGTTCTCTTAAAGACGCCCTTGTGCTCAAGCATTGTAAACCACTTGGAGATCATTGCGGGGGACGAGAATTTTTCATGATCCTCTATAAAGAGGATGATATCCTCGTCGGGGAGTTCTTCGTACCATTCGAGTCCGATAAGTGTAGCGAAGTTGATCAGATAACCGCCGATGAGTATTCCTTCTGCTTTACCCGGGGTAATCACGCGCCACTCGCTGTTTTTGACGTAATCAAGATCATTGGTGCAGAGGCGTTTTTCAATGTTAAGGAGTGTGTAATCTGTGGGTTCGTTTTCAAAGAATCTTGGGGACGAGCCGTAAAAGGTTACGAGTCCGGTTTGCTTGTTGATAGCATTGAGAAGTGTGGTACTGTCGCTATAACTGAGAAGTATCTTGGGATTCTTTTTGATGTTCTCGTAATCTACGAAAGGCAGTAGCTCGTTGCCGACTTCTCCGCCGCCAAAGTATATCATCTTGACCTCGGGATCGGCGATCATGGCGTTGAGGTCTTCCGCTCTCTCTTCGATGCTTCCGGCATAATCATTCGTTGTCGAAAAGAGATTTTTCGAGAACTTTACTTTATAGCCGAGCTTGCGAAGGTTTTCGGCAGAGCGTTCGATGGGATCGCGCTTGGGTTTATATGAGGGTGCGATAAATCCAATAGTATCGCCGATTTTCAGTTTTTCGGGTTTGATCATTTTGGTTTCTCCTTAAAAAAACAATTGTTATATTTAAAATGCTATTTTTAATATTGACCTGAGCTGATATATGTGTTAAAATATATGAAGCATTATTTATTCAAGGACAATAATTATGAATACGATTTTAGAAAAGGCAACAGAAACGCGCGCTGCAGTAAAAGAATTCAAAGATACTTTGGCGCTCTTTTACCGGGGATCTTCTCTTCCTTACGCTACTCGCGCACCGCTTGATTCTCTTATATTTCCGGTAAATGACAAAAATGCCGAAGTTGTTTATGAAAGCAACCGGCTTCAGATTTCGGTCAGTGAAAACAGGATCATTTGCGGATTCGGAGTTTCTTGTACGCACAAAGCTGTCATTACGCTTCAAAATTTCGAAGACGTAAAGAAGACCGCAGAGTGGATCGAATCATATTTTCACGAGGCGGACAGAAAACTCATATCCGGAAGTATCTCGAATATCAATTACATCCCCGTTTGCGAATTTATAGCACAAACTGCCGATTACTGCGGATGTCTAACGGATATAAATCTGCCCGACGAAAACGAGATGATGCTGTCGGGATACCGCAGAGAAAGCATCGGCAAAAGCTTTTCAGCTGTTGTTGCACTGTTGGCTATATGCCTCATCTTCCGGCGTCTCGCAGCGCTTCGCGGATTCAATTTCAAGCTGATCTTCAATGACGGTCTTCCCGCTCTCGCTTTTTCGGCGAAAATTCTGGGTGAAGGTATTGAAAGCATCAAAGATCTGCCGGAATACCCCGCACTTGAAGATCTTGATTCAAGCGGAGGGATCACGCTCTACTCTCGTCTTGTTAAACTTACTCCCGAGGATGGTGAAGAGTTGCAGAGACTGACTATGGTTATGACGCTCCTGGACGAGGATCCGAGCGGAATTTTACGCGCTCCCGAGTGGAAAGCCAAGCAGCGTGCTTCTCTTGATGATGTTGATCTCGACATTCCCGGTCGCTTTTGAATCAGAGTATCTTTTCCATTCCGATTTTTTGCTTATGCAATCCGAGCGACTCGTAAAAGCCGAGTGCCGACGCATTATCCGCCCACACATTCAGGGTGAGATTATAGCATCCCTCGCCTTTGGCAAAGTCAACTACGTAATTGTACAGTGCCTTTCCGATTCCCATACCGCGGCATTCGGAATCGACGCAAAGGTCGTCGATGTAAAGAGTTTTAATATCGGTCATGATATTGTTGTCTATATGCTGAACAAAGATACAAAACGCATAACCGCATACGCCGCGTTCTTCGTCTTCATAAACGAATATCGGTCTTTGGTCATCGCGGAGTATCTCTGTCAGCTCAGATTCGGTATATTTCTTTGCGCCCGCGCGGAAAATATCGGGGCGCGCGTTATGGTGTACGTCAAGAACCTGGCAAAGCAGGTCGCTGAGTCTGTCAATATCACTGATCACAGCTCTTCTTATGGCCATTTTTATTCACCGCCTTTTTCGATATTATAGCACAAATAAGCTTACGCGTCAAGTTATTATATTAATTAGGAAAATAATAATAGAAAATTGTCGAAATATCTTGACAAACACAGTAAAAAAGTGTTATAATGTTGAATAATTGGGATAGTTTCAAAAGAATTATCCGAAACCAAAAATCAAATAAAGAAAGGACTTCAAAATGAAAAAGTTCGCATCCCTTCTTATCGCTTTTGTAATGATCTTTGCAATTGCGGCAGGAACCATCTCCGTAAGCGCTGCTTCGCCCTCTCCCGCTATCAACGGTCAGCTTGAGGCAGGCAAGAGCTACATCATGTCCCTCACTCAGGCTAATGCCGGTAACACTGTTGTATATTTCGACGGCACCATGAGCGGCAATTACTTCAACGGCAACACCGACGCTACCAAGGCAGTCGCACTCACCGTAGAGGCAGTTGACGGCGGCTTCCGTTTCTTCTTCGAGAAGGACGGCGCTAAGCTCTACATCGACATTCACGAGTACACCGCAGGCAAGGCAGGCGTTCGTATCACTGACGCTCCCGCAGGCGTATTCACCTACAATGCAGATGCTACCACCTACGTTGTAAACTGTGCAGGCGCTGACCGTTATCTCGGCACCTACAACACCTTCACAACCTTCTCCTGCTCTGATATCAAGTATATCACCGGAGACAAGGCTGCTGACGTATGGGTAAGCCAGTTCCCCGCAGTATTCACCGAGGTTGGTACTGCTCCCGTAGTTCCCGAGACCACTGCTGCTCCCGAAACCACCGCAGCTCCTGAGACCACCGAGGCACCCACAGCTCCCGCAGCTCCCCTTCTCGAGGGCGCTACCATGGCTGACCTTTCCTCCTTCGTTGCTGACGAAGAGGGCGGCAAGGACACCTCCTACATCTCTCGTACCAACGCAGACGGCTGGAAGGCTACCGGCGCACGTTCCGACGCTGCTGCTTACACAGGAAGCCTCCCCATGATCACCCTTAACGGTAAGACCTCTGCTCCCGGTACTCTTACCTCTTCCGTAATCGCAGGCGGTATCGACAAGCTCGCTTTCAACTACGGCTTTGCATTCGGTGACACCCAGTTCTCTCTTACCATCACCGTTAAGAAGGCTGACGGCACCGTTATCAAGTCCGAAAAGCTCGAGAAGGTCGATCTTACCAAGGAGACCGTTTATGAATTCGTAATGGACGTTAACACCTCTGAGGACGTTATCATCGAGCTCGTTAACAACTGCCTTACCGGTACCAACAGCAATAAAGACCGTCTTGGCATCTGGAATCTCTGCTGGACCGCTCCCGTAGCTCCCGAGACCACTGAGCCCGCTGAAGGCCCCACCACCGGAGACTCTGCTCTCGTATTCGTTGCAGTTGCAGCTGTTTCTGTTCTCAGCGTAGCTGTTATCGCTAAGAAGCGCGAAGACTAATAACTAAATAAAATAAAACCTCGGATGTTTTAAACATCCGAGGTTTTGTTAATTAATATGTAAATCCGTCTCTTACGGTCTCTTCAAGCTCTGCGCGGTTGCGCTCAAGGAAGGAATGAGAACCGCACACGAACAGTATGAGGTCTTCCTCGTGCTTGAGATCCTTAAGGTATGGGAATTTTGCAAGCGCAGCGGAAAAAGACTGCACGCTTTCGACTCTTTCATTATCCGTCTCGTAATTTCCGACAGAAACGACCTTATCGAATTTGTCGGCAAGTTCGGGAATGGAAAACATCGCGGCAACAAAATCACAAGCTTCAAGCGTAGTACTCTCAACTATCATATTGACGCGTCTGGAACGCTCAGAAACAAGAGTCATCATATCCGAAATAATATACTCAACCGATTGAACATCTGCGTGCTCAAAAGCGCAGAAAAGAGTATAGGGACGGACTGAAATCATCTCTCCGCGTCCGGGAAGCTGGCGGTAGTTGATAGCCGCATAAGCATCCTCGTCGGTAAGCTTTACTCTGAACTTTGCAAGCTCGCGGATGACAAGAAGTGCTGTAGCAGGAAGCGTAACGAGCGAAACGAGCTGAGTTCCCGCTACCGCTTCAAATCCTCGGTAAGTAAACGGAAAACCGCGGAAAGTAGGAGTGCCTGTTTCAATCTCTCCGCGAGCAACAACCGCGTGATTGCAGTTGAGCTCGTTGCAAAGGCTGTAAAGCGCGCGGCGGCTCTCTCTCTGCTGAGGAGCGCTGACGATACATTCGACGCTCTTGCGGGCAATTGCTCTGACAAAATCAGCCTCTTCAGGGAATATCTCGTTGCAGGCGATCATCTTGGGCTGAGGGATTATAGAAGCTACGGAAGCGGGAACTACTGTAAGATCCAACTGAAGGATCACGTTTGTAACTCCCATTTCGGAGCATGCGCAGAGCGCGCCGAGAAGAAAAACTTCGTATATACAGGGATGAGGAAACTCCTCGCCAAACTTCTGGCTCAGCGAGCGTTCCACCGTTCTAATAGTTGTAACAATGCGAGAAATAACTTCGGAGGGAAGCTGTTCTCCGTTGATAGTTACGGCTGTTTCAGGTGAGCTGGAAACGTCAAAATCGACGGTCGCGCTACTGATAGACGCGTGCTTTAGTGCCGCACTTACAACAGACGCGGTGTATTCGTCATCCTGACCGACAATTGCCAGCGTAACGTTATTCACGGGTCTGATTCCAAGATTTTTGCATACCGCGTCACTCAGAAGCTTGTAGTGCGCGGCAAGGTTGGTTACGGGTTCGATTGGGAGCTGTGCCAGATATTTTCTGACTGTATGGATCTTCATGGTTCCTCCGAGGTTGTTGCGTATGTTAGGCGAAAATGGTTTACTTTAAATTCACTTTAATATTGAAAGTGTTTCTCCGCTCTCACCGAGCAGGAATGCCGCAGTTCTTTCAAATTCCTCACGGGCTTTGAGTGCCTGCGGACTTTGAGGGTCAAAATTCTTTTTGCGTACGGCGCGGAGAAGAATGTTCTTGGGCGTATCATCGGGATCGACAAGCTCGCCAGCCTCTACCCTATATCCGTTTGCGGCAAGGAAGGAAAGGCGTAGCGAATCGGTCAGCGCATCGCACATTTTGCGGCGCAGGATGGGATATCTTGATACAAAATCGAGTTCTGCACAATCAATCTTGCTTGAAAGCTCGCGCTGACAGCAAGGAGTAGAAAGGATAACGCCCGCTTTATGAGACGCGGCATAGCGAAGTACGATGTCGGTTGCGATATCGCACGCATGGAGCGAAACTACAAGATGCGGTTCAGTGCCGGGTGCAAATTCGTTGATGTCACCGCAGATAAAGCTCAGTCCGTCATAGGAAAGCTTGTTTGCAACTGCGGTGCAATACTCTATAACGTCGCGCTTAAGATCAACGCCGGTCATTTCGACCTCGCGCTTTTTGATCACGGTGAAATAGTGGTATATTGCAAAAGAAAGGTAGCTTTTTCCGCAGCAAAGATCGTAGATCAGAAGCTTGCCCTTGGCGGGAAGATTGCCATATATATCCTCAACGTATTCAAGGAAACGGCAGATCTGGCGGAATTTATGCTGTTTTTTATCGTGAATTCTTCCGTTTCTGTCGGAAATTCCGAGTTCGGTCAGGAAGGATTCATTGCCCGAAAGAAGATAGTTTTTCTTGCGATCATTGGTTGCAACTTCTGCTTTATTGTTATCCGCAGAACCTGATTTGAGGGCGTTTCTGATTTTTTTATCGCCCGAAAGATTCTCTTTTCCCGATTTCGAGGTACGAAGCTCTGCGTCACCAAGGGTAGTCAGAATATTGATCTGACCGTGAGTAGCGACGAGATCCGAAAGTGCGGGATCATCGGGTGTGAGATTTTTCTGAATTGCCTTACCGTCGCGCATATACGATGTTTTGCGAAGAATAAGCGAGCCAGAAAGCATCATGGGAGTGAGTTCGGTCTTGATCTCATCAACCGAATCGGATTTTGAAAAAACGGCTTTGCGCAAAACACCTGCGCCAAAGCTTTCTTTGAGAAGCAAAAGCGCTTCTGTTCTTGTCTGAGTTAATTCTGTCATTTTTTCTTCTTATCCCAGGGCATTTTGACTCTGGGTTCTTCTTTGTTCATGATACGCTTGAGGTTCGGAATATGCATAACGCACACGGTAAGTGTGATCAGAAAGGCAACGGGGATTCTGACGCCAGCAACGGCACCCTGACTGTACATCATTGTGTACCACGAATTGATAAGGATCGGAAGGAAGAAAGCAGTCATTACCGATGCCATCGAAACGAATCTGGTACCGATAACGATAATTGCAAAAATAAGTATCATCAAGAGGAACACGGGAGGTTCGCACGCGAGCATCATAACAAACATCGCAAGCACGCCCTTGCCGCCCTTGAATTTATAGTAGAGCGGGAAGCAATGTCCGAGAACTACGAAAAGTCCGGCAAGATAGGAGCCGGGGTAGCTGAAGATCGCGTATCCGAAAATGATCGGCAGAAGAGTTTTTGCAAGGTCTCCGAAGAGGGTGAGGAAACCGCCCGTCTTGCCGAAGGTACGGAACATATTGGTCATACCCGCGTTTCCGCTTCCATGTGTGCGGATATCACTCTTGTATTTTTTGGTTGAAATTATTATGGCGGCATTCACGCTGCCCATCAGATATCCTGCGGCAACGCACAAAAGAACAGAGACAAGCATAAGGAGCCAGTAACCGATCGATTCTGCCGTAAGAGACAGGCTTTCGCAGATAACGCCGTAAAGAGCTCCGCCTTCAAGAAATTCCTTTAACATTTCGTGTCCTTTCAAGCTGATCAAATGTCGGGAAATATAGATAAAATCACGCAAAAGTAACATTTTTCATCATGATATATTATATCAAATCCCAAAGGAAAATATATGATAAATTTGCAACTAAATTGTTATAATAAGAATAATTTTTCTTCACAAATTTTGTCGAAATCAATTGCATTCCTCATAAAATTGTGATATAATATATTTTGTATTATTATTGCGTCTCGAAAAGAGGCGCGGAAAGGCACAGTTATGAAAAGATTAATGCTCGGAAACGAAGCTATCGCCCGCGGTCTTTACGAAGCGGGATGCGAGCTTGTTTCCTCCTACCCCGGAACACCCTCCACTGAAATCACTGAATTTGCCGCAAAATATGCGGAGATAGATTGCGAATGGGCGCCCAATGAAAAGGTTGCGCTCGAGACTGCTTTCGGCGCGTCGCTCGCAGGGCACAGATCCGCCTGCGCAATGAAGCACGTCGGTCTCAACGTAGCGGCTGACCCGCTCTTTACACTTTCCTATACCGGCGTCAACGGAGGACTCATCATCTTCGTTGCGGACGACCCCGCTATGCATTCCTCGCAGAACGAGCAGGATTCGCGCAACTATGCGATCGCATCGAAGATCCCTATGTTTGAACCCTCGGATTCCGATGAAGCGCGCAGAATGGTTCGCACCGCTTTTGAGGTATCCGAAAAGTTTGACACTCCCGTTCTCTTCCGTATCTGCACAAGAGCCGCACATTCACAGAGCCTTGTAACAGAGGAAGACTGCCGCGAGATCAAGGTCGTTCCCTATGAAAAGAAGCCCGCAAAATACGTAATGATGCCCGGCTACGCGAAGCTGAAGCACCCCGTTGTTGAAGAGCGCACACTCAAGCTTACTGAATACGCGGACAACTCGGGTATCAACGAGATCAGCGGAAATTCTTCCGAGCTTGGAATTATTACCTCCGGTATCTGCTATCAGTACGTCCGCGAAACCTTCTCCGAGAATGAGGCAAAGGTTCTTAAGATCGGTATGCACAATCCTCTTCCCGACGGACTTCTCAAGGAATTCTGTGCTTCTGTCAAGAGAGTTGTTGTAGTCGAGGAACTCGACGCCATCATCGAAAAGCATTGCAAGTCGCTCGGTCTTGAAGTTGAGGGACGCAATCTCTTCTCTCCCATCGGCGAATATTCACAACAGACCGTAGCAAAGGCATTCGGCAAGGCTCTGCCCGAGGCAAACGCTCCCGAGGCTCTGCCCGCGCGTCCTCCCGTTATGTGCTCGGGATGTCCTCACAGAGGTCTGTTCTACCTAATTTCCAAGATGACATTGACCGTTCTCGGTGACATCGGATGCTATACCCTCGGCGCGCAGAAGCCCCTTGATGCGCTTGATTCGGTTCTTTGCATGGGTGCATCTGTCTCCGGACTCCACGGTTTCGTCAAGTCCACTCCCGGCGCGGAAAAGAAGACTGTTGCCGTTATCGGTGACTCAACCTTCATGCATTCGGGTATGACGGGTCTTTGCAACATTGCATACAACGGTACAAATTCCACCGTTCTTATTCTCGATAACTCGATCACGGGTATGACGGGTCATCAGCAGAATCCGACAACCGGATTCAACCTCCGCGGTGAACCTGCGGCAAAGATAGATCTTGAGGCACTCTGCCGCGCTCTTGGAATCAACCGTGTTCGCGTTATTGATCCTTACAACCTCGACGAATGCAAGACGGCACTTACAGAGGAGCTTGCGGCTGACGAGCCTTCTGTCATCATCTCTCGCCGTCCCTGCGTACTTCTCAAGTCGGTCAAGACACCGCCCGCAATGCACGTTGACAGCGACAAATGCCGTTCCTGCCGCCGCTGTATGGGTCTCGGCTGCCCTTCGCTCTCCTTCAAGGATGGCAAGGCTGTGATCGATCAGACACTTTGCACGGGCTGCGGCGTTTGCGCTCAGCTTTGCGCATTTGACGCTATAAAGGAGGGTAACTGATATGAAGAGCACGAATATTATGATAGTCGGAGTCGGCGGTCAGGGTACACTCCTTGCAAGCAAGCTCCTCGGTAAGATCCTTATCGGACTCGGATATGACGTTAAAGTCTCCGAGCTTCACGGCATGAGCCAGCGCGGCGGTAGCGTTACCACCTACGTCAAGTACGGCGAGAAGGTATATTCTCCCGTTATCGAAAGCGGCGAGGCTGACTACATCGTTTCCTTTGAAAAGCTTGAGGCGGCTCGTTGGGCACATTGCCTCAAGACCGGCGGTAAGCTTATCACCAATACTCAGGAGATTTCCCCTATGCCCGTAACCTCGGGCGCGGCTGAATATCCTACCGAGATTCTTGATACCCTGGCAGCACGCGGAGTTGATATTGATGCTTTCGATGCGCTCACACCCGCACTTGAAGCGGGCTCGCAGAAGGCTGTAAACATCGTTCTGATGGGCAGACTCGCACGCCACCTCGGAATTGACGCCGAGCTTTGGCTTGATGCTATCAAGACAAGCGTTGCACCAAAATTCGTTGAGATGAACCTCAAGGCATTTGAGGCGGGATATAACGGTTAAAATCAAAAGGCGGAGCCAATCGGCTCCGCCTTATTTTTACGGTAAAGTAACGCTGAAATGGTAATAAAGATTATCTTCATCGAAGAACAGCAGATCGACAGTGCCGTCGGTAAGCGAACCGTTTCGGGGTGAAGACGCGTTGAGTTTATAAAACCATCCGACCATCCTTCCCGAGTTTTCGGTCAGTTTGCTCTGATGGTGGAAATGCTCGTAGCTGTCACCGCCGTTTTTTGTGCGCCAAATATTAATTTCCGCTCGTTTTTTCTCCGTGCGGGTATCTGCTCCAATTATGTAAAGATCTCCGCCGATTCCTTCTGCCATAGCAAAAGTGTATTCGGTATGGTCGATTTCGAGAAGTCTCTTCTCTATCAAATTGAGATTTTTGTCATATCTGACGTAATAAACGCTTCGTTCATCGCCGTAGAAGTATGAATAAATCAAATGAAGCGTGCCGTTTTTGTCAAGATATGAACATCCGCTTCCATAATGCACCGCGGTCGGGCGGGAAATAGTCATTCCGCTTTGGTAGGGGTATTCCGAAATTGAAGTCAATTCAACGTGTTCTGTGGTTGCGTCGGGGATTTGGCAGAGGTACAAGGCATCCCAGATGTAACCGCCCGATGGCTCAAAGGTTACACCAAGAAATTTTCCGAGTTCGTCTGCGAGAACTGCGCGTTCAGCGATAAAGTAAAAGCCGCCGTTTCCGTCGGGATAGGCATTGAAATAGGCGATTCGTGAGTGTGTCTGCACGGTGTAGCATTCAGGATTCCACGTCTTGGATTCAAGATCGAATATAAACCATGCAAGGTAGCCGGGGATATCACCGCCCGTGAAAAGCGCATAAAGCTTGCCGGCATCCTCATCGAGAATGGGTTGAGAATAACCGTAACCGTGAACCCAAATAATCTCAAAATCGGGATTGTGCGCATATGTCTGTACTTCATAAGTCACAGGGTCGATGACGTATATTCTGAGCCACGCGCCCTCGCGGCTGTAATTTGCGGAATAGTATTTTGGTTTGTCGTCGGCAATTACGGTTACGTAAATCTTGCCGTCCTTACCGCAGAGGATATTCGGCGCACAGCTACCCATTGCGTGGGGATATCGGTCTCTGAAGATCAGCTCGTCGACGCCGTCATTGATTTTTACAACAGAAAATTCATCCCATGTGAAATCATAGGTTTCATCGGAGTATTCGGCGGTGATGTAGACCGCGAAGGTACCGGTTTCGGTACGTACTATACGCGATTCGTGGCCGCCGTGGATGCCTGTGGCATTTGAATAAAGTGGGCGCGCGATACCTTCACTGTATCTTATCTTCACTGCGGATACCTTGGAAAATATCGGAGTGTCGATAACGGGTTCGATAACCTCTGCGGATGTTTCTTCCTGCATTGTCAGCTTTGGTTCGGTCGTAGATGCGGGTGCCGACGGCGGTTTTCCGCAAGAATTAAAAATTAACATGAGGACGACAGCAAAAGCTATCGTCCGTTTGATTTTTGAAAAATTATTCATTATACGTGAATCTCCACGGCTTGAGTCTGTCTTTTTCATCGGCATAATCAATACCGATACGGGGAGAGGTATTGATGTTTTCGGGAACAAAGCTATCGTCTTCGATCCAGAGCTCGTCCGAGAATACAACGTCCGCACCGTTATGGCGGCGTTCGATAGCAAGCTTCTTTGTCAGCTTGCCGGGTCCGTCTGCAGTTTCGATGCCTCGGATAAGCACAGCTTGTGGGTCGCCCTTGACGCCGGTGACGATATTGAGCATATTATGCATTCCGTAGCAGAGGTAGACGTAGACCGTACCGCCCTTATCCCACATAACCGACGTACGGGAAGTTTTGCCCTTTGAAGCGTGACACGCGGTATCATCCTCGCCGCGGTAGGCTTCGGTTTCGGTTATACGGTATTTTACCACTTCTCCGCTCTCTACTCTTCTGCAAAGGAGTTTTCCGAGGAGTGCAGGAGCGACGTCGAGAACGTCTGCGGTATAAAAATCGCGTCCGAGACGCTTTGACTTGTTCTTTTCGGCTTGGTTTACCTCACGTTTTGCGGTGAAGAAAGAATCAAGGATAGTTTTGCATTCATCCTCGAGGACTCCGCTCTCAACTATAGTTTTGCATCCGAGGGGATAGTCGAGGAGTGAGAAAAGTCCGCCGAGTGCGCCCATTTTTTTGTCGGACGCGCCGAAAACGACACGGTCGAGTCTGGCATTGACTATCGCGCCCGCGCACATCGGGCAGGGTTCGAGCGTCACGTAAAGCTCACAACCCGTAAGGCGCCAGCCGCCGAGCTTGGCACAAGCTTCATTGATCGCAAGTATTTCGGCGTGCGCAGAGGCTCCTCCTCCACTCTCACGGCAGTTTTGTCCGCGTCCTATAACTTCTCCGTTTTTCACCACAACAGCGCCCACAGGGATTTCTCCCGCGTCACGCGCCGCCTCAGCAAGGCGGAGAGCTTCTTTCATAAATACTATATCTTTTTCCGTCATAATGTCAAATAGGGATAAATAAGAGCAAGTCCGACTATCATCAATGCAAGCAGAACCGAGATCACAATATGAACGATAACGATCGGTCTGAAGAAGCCTCGCTTTGCTTCTTTCTTATCAATCTCGACTTTTTTAGTCGGCTCGGCAAAACCTTCGCGTGCGCCCTTTTTCTTTCTGTAATAAAGCAGCCAGCCGCCGAGCGCCGCACCAAGTGCGATCAGAGTAAAATCGACAGCCGTGAGGATCATTCCGATTCTTTGTGTCTCGCCAAATCGTTCGTATATAATCTGTTGGATAAGGCTGTAAAAATTATTGAACAGATGGATGAAGGTGGGAGTCCAGATAGAGCCGGTTTCAACGTAAACTATACCGAGGACAAGTCCTGCGGCAAAGGTATAGAGGAATTGCGCAAAGTTGCCGTGCATAAGCGAAAACAGCAGCGCGGAAAAAACGATCGCGCCCGTTTTGCCATAGGGCAAAAGATTTGAGAGAACGCATCCGCGGAAAAGGAATTCCTCGGCGAGCGCGGGAACGATTGCGATCGAAATGAATGCGAGAAGTATCTTTATCGGCGAATCGAGCGGATCATCCTCAAATACGGCAGAAAAGTCGATAAAGCTTACCATTATCGAATTGATATAAGCGAATAGAACTATCACGCCCATTGCGGACAGTATGACAGCGGGGGCGTTCGGGAAGATTCTTACACCGAGGCGCATCGGTTCTCTGCCCGATTTGACAGTCATAAGCATAAATATAAATGCGGGGATGAGGAATGATGCGAGATACGTAAAAAGCATCGCGCTTTCGGTGAAAGCATAATAGTAATCATCCGCATTGATACCGTATAGAACTGCAAAATTACGGATCGATCCTTCCGCCGCTCTGCAAGCAATATCTACTACCGATGACAGCGTCTGCAAAAGTAGGGTATTTATAAGCACGGTAATACCGATTTTTGTACATAGAATTCTGTAATCTTTTGAAGGCATTGATATACTCCTTTAGATTTATCTATTTGATTATACAACAAAAGATCGTTTTTGTCAAGAAAAAAATAAAGAGCCGCGAACGGCTCTTTATTTTTATGTATTAAAGAATTAGTGAACGATGCAACGCTCGGTATCCTTATCAAAGATGTGGAGACGGCTCATGTCGAAGGCAACCTTGATGGTATCGCCTGCACGAGAGGTCGATCTGGAGGATACACGTGCGATGAGTCTGGTCTCCTCGCCTACGTTGAGGTAGAGGTAGATCTCAGCACCCATAAGCTCGGTTACGTCAACGAAAGCGTCAAGCTGGCTGTCGGGGTTGTTAGCAAGCTGGATA
>JAGBYM010000136.1 GCA_017628755.1 Clostridia bacterium
CAAACTACTGCGGAAACTGCACTCTGATCGATGAGATGATCGGAAAGATCGTTGAAGTCATCAAGGCGCGCGGAGAATGCGACAACACCGTTGTGCTCTATACCTCCGACCACGGCGAGATGAACGGCGATCAGGAGTTCGTCAACAAGCGCACCTTCCTTGATGGCGCGCTCAATATTCCGCTCGTTATCCGCACTCCCGAAACAATCTCCAAGGGCGGTATTCAGACCGATGCACTCGTCAGTCTTATCGACGTCGGACCCACCCTCATCGAGCTTTGCGGCGGGGCGATCGACTATCCTCAGTGCGGAAAGTCGCTTTGCGGCGTGCTCGACGGAACCTGCGAGAAGCCGCGCGATTACGTTCTCAGCGAGCTTTCGGGCGAGATAATGTATATGGACGAGGATTACAAGGTCTTCGTTAACAGAAAAGGCGAGATATATATGCTCTTCGACCGCAAAAACGACAAGGAAGAGCAGTATAACCTTGCTGCATCTGCCGAGGCTGTCGAGATCGAAAATGAGCTCCGTAAGAAGATCATGAAGGCGATCGCGGAGAACGTTGTTATTCCGTCGACGGTGGTTCAAACGGCGAAGGCGATACAAAGATAAGTGCAAAGTGATGGAAAATTTTGTGCCAAGCTGATTGAATTTTGTACCGTACAAAAATAAACAAATAAACAGAAATCTCGGATAATTTGAAGAAAAAACTTCAAATTATCCGAGATGCTTTTTTAATTATTTCCGAGCAAAGCGAGGAAATTTACCTTAACTTTGCACTTTGCCCTTTTCACTTTGCACTACGAAGTCTTCCGCTTCTCCTCATAAGCTTCTTTAAGAGCTCGGAGAGGGGAAGGATGAGCATTCCCGTGAAGATATTGGATATGCCGTGAATGATATCGAAATAAAATCCCTGCGCGATCCAGACGAGAGTTTGCTCAAAGTTGAATCCGTAAATAAGCGCCTGACCGGGTGCGTAGATGATACCGAACGCGAAGCCGTGGAGCGCGCAGACGGCGGGGTAGACGAACATCGCGATCTTCTTTGGAATATTCTTCGGTATAAGCATTGTCATACCCCAAAGGACAGTCCAGACATATGTGTACGGTATCCACCAGGGGGCAAATCCCGCGTAAATTCCTTGGATGATAACGTAAAGGTAAAGCGGAATGAGTGCCTTTGCGCGGAAGACAACTGTGCAAAGCATAACGAACGTCCCGAGCAGGTGGATATTCGGTGCTGCCTCCAGAATTATCTTTGAGCAAAACATCAGCGCCGCGAACATAGCGAACAGCACCATCTCAAAGATGCGGTTCGATATTCGGCGGATGCCGCGCTTATTTTGCGTAGGTGAACTCATAAGTCTCGCCGTCGGCGATCTCTGTCATATCTGCGCCCGTCATCATGTATTCGCCGTTCTTGGTGAAATTCCAGTATCTTTGGTCAAGGTCGTAGTCGGCGCGGATGCCGTTGACGAACTTGATGTAAAGACCGTACTGACCTTCATCACCCGCGATGAGTCCGTGCGCGAGAAGCGCCTCACCGAGGGTGGCGGCATCGGTCTTGACAGTGAAGGTGATGGATTTGTCTTCTGCGATGACCTTTACGGTAACAGTTTTTGCGCCTTCGCCGAATGAGGTGTCTTTAAGATAGGTCGCACTTGCCCAGAGACCTTCGGGAGCAATGGTACCGCCCGCCTCGTTTTCCGCGCCCGATGGGGTCTGCGGAGTTTCGGTTTCGTCCTTCTTGCAGGAGAAGAGGCAGAGGGTCATAAGGAGCGCGAGAATCAGCGCGAGGGTTGATTTGATTGTGTTTTTCATTTTGTGTTTTTCCTTTCTTGTCAAAAGGATAAAGCAAAAAGCACTCTCCAATGAGAGTGCCAAACAAGAGATAGCCTGCCCTATCCCGCATTCGCCCGACTCTCCCAAATTGCCCAAGAGTTTTTTCGCGTGTCACGGTCCGATAAGCATTCCGACTTTAACGGTAATGGCTGTTGCCGCGGATTTTCACCGCTGTTTCCTTATCCCCGAATGCAAAATGCATCCGACAACCGAACAAAAATGTCCCGATGAACCGTGTTTATTCTTTTGTTTGAGGATATTATAGCATATAAATTCAAAAAAATCAATAAAAAGTCTGAAAAATCTCAAAAAAATTCGAAAAAGGTATTGCATTTTTGATTTGTTTGTGATATAATATATGGGTCAGCGTGAGCTGCCATGGAGAGATGGCTGAGCTGGTCTAAGGCGCACGACTGGAAATCGTGTTTGGGCTAATACCCCAACGAGGGTTCGAATCCCTCTCTCTCCGCCATAAAGAAACGGTCGTAACCATTCGGTTACGACCGTTTCTTTATGCCGTCGAGTTCGGGATAATTCGAAACCTCATCGTGTTGCGCGGCAAAAATGAAAAGCAGAAGCAGCGACTTATTCGCAACACGATAAGGTTCGCGCTATCGCCTAGTGATGGATATGCACAGCATAAAGCGCGTCAGAATCCCTCAATATGATAAATAACGGATAACCTTGCGGCTATCCGTTATTTTTGTTTATCCAATCACTTTCACCAAATTCTTCGCGTACTCTTCAAATCCATCCTTGTTTGGATGCAGATCGTCTGCGAAAAGGCATTTTTCGTGCGAGACGAGGTCGAGGCCGCGGATGTGTTCGATACCAATTTTTTCGATCTCCTCAGCGATGAGGTCGTAGCATTCCCAAAGGTTGCCCATTCTTTTCTCCTCGTTACCGCCTGATACCCATATTGGCGAGATTGCGTAGATCTTGCTCTGTTTGTAGGTCTCCTTGACCTTTCCGAGGTAAAGGCGGAGCTGTTCGATCATCTCGTCCTTTGTTTTGAAGTGATTTACGTCGTTTGTGCCGTAGGCGACAATGATGGTGTTGGGCTCAAAGCCGCTGTCAGCGAAGGTGGATTCGTGGTAGTAAGCACCGCCGACGCCTTGAATTATGCTGTCGCAGTTGAGGGCAAATGAGGTGCGGTAGGCGTATGACAGCGTATCAATACCGGAATTCCAACCTTGCGTGATGCTGTCGCCGATGAAAAGGATCTTTCTGTCAAACTTATGACGCGTAGCACTTGCACCGTCAGAAAGCTCAACGTTATCAATGATTCCTATCTCGTGGGAAGGGAAGCAAAGCGTGACGCGGCAAGGCTCGGCAAGGTCGATGCGCGAGTCCTTGACCGTACCTTGATAAACTCCGTCTATAAGGTATTCGAATCTCGTGCCGCTTTTGATCTCAAATGCGAGGAATTTGCTGTCGGTCTCGAAATCGAGTCTGATTCCCGTTGTTGTTTCCGCGCGGAATCCGAGGATTTCGGAAAGCGCATAAAAAGCGTCGATCTGACACTTTTGCATCTTGTAAAAGTGAATGCCGTCATCTTTCAGCGCGACGTCAACCGCGCCAACGGTTAAATTTTTGATCTGTTCAAGGTTAAGTTTCATGGTTACCTCATTTCCCCGTTGCGGGTCTTACACACGGGAGGGTGTTTTTGTTTATGTAATACAGTTTATCAAGCTCTTTCATTGCATTCTGGCAAATCTCGGAGCGGATCGAAAAGCCGTCATTGCGGGTGATCTCCGAGTCGATTATCGCGCGGAGATAGAAGATACGGAAATTGCGCGAGGATGTTATATTTTCGGGTAGAATGGCGTTGTATTTTTCAAAGATTTCGCGGATGTGTTCGACTTCGCTTGGGTCGTTCAGCGTGACTTTGATGTAGTCGCCGGGGCGCGAGCGTTTGCGCGAAAGTGTGGTTTCGGTCAGGCGCAGAGCCTCGAAAAGCTCGTCCGAATCGATGCAGAACTCGAATTTCATATAAGCGCGGAGGGCGTCGATTGCGGTTTCGTGCTCGCCCGAGTAGAGAGCAAGCTCGATGAACTTGTTCGCGTCCTCAAAGATGCCCTCAGAATAGGGGAATGCGCCGCTGTAGATGTCCTTGCCCGTGGCGTGATTTCGATCGAGAAAGGATGCGAGGTGGCTGGCGCCGTAACCGCCCCAAGGCGAACAGCTCCACATGCTGATCTCGGGAAATTCGATGAACTTGACGCTTTCGGGCAGACCGCGCTCACGGATCTCGGGCGGCAATTCTCCGTTTGCGAAGAAGGATAGGACATAGGGGAATTCTTCGATAATGTCAAGCAATCCCGACCATTCGCCGCTTGTGAATTTGTCGAAATACCATGCCGAGAGGATGATCTCTGTCTTCGGCATTATTTCATTTACAAGCGTCTTGAAATGCGGAAATAGTTTCAAAAATCCGTTCGCGCCCCAGGGAGCGCAATCGGCGCACGTGCATCCGCCCTGATCGTAGGGCCAGTAGACGATGTAGTCGATCTTGAGGTCGGAAAAATAGGCGAGCATTTCGCGGCGTTCGCGGAGAATTTCTTCGATTCCACCAGCCTTCGAGGGGCAGATCTCAACGTGGTAATGCGAATCGGGTGAGGCGTGATAGCCGTTCTGCACTGCCCATTCGGCGCGCAGGTGCTCGGGTGATGAGGCGAATCCCTCGTTCGAAATCATCGTAAGCGACCCGCCGATGCCGATACGGTTGGCGTAGCCGAGGATGTTGTGCAGACGTTTTGCGAGCGACTGTGCTCCCTCGTCTTGCATTGATTCAAAATGGTGCATATCGAACCAGACAAGCAGGCTGTTACATCCGCGCAGGGCGAGGTTTTCGATGACCTCATAGACCTTTTCGATCGGCGCGGAGTGGTAGAAATTATTGAAATGCGTGGCAAAATACATGCCGCGCAGTTTTTTCTTCGGTGTGAAATCGAGAGTGCCGATGAAGGGATCAAATCCGCCCTTGCCGTCAAAGTTCGAGAGGCGCAAGAATCTTCCGAATGCGGCAAAAAGCGCGAGATTGTCCGCCGCGCGGAGAGATGCGGAATCCTTGTCCGAGACGATTATATATCTTTCATTTGACAATGTTTCGTCAACCTCAAGAGTGACCCCGAAGCCTTCGTGGGTGCTTATTTTGCGCAGAGAAAGCACACGCTCGGCGCATTTTTCGAGTATGGCGAAGCTCTCCGCGTTCATTGAAATATTGATCAGTTTCATTTTTTTAGTATCCTTCCGATTGCTTCCGGGATGGCGGCGACGGTGTCGGACGCTATCATGCTGATGGGGTTGGTTTTTGATTCCGCAATTTCGCCCGCGGAGCCGTTAACGTAAGCGGCGAGCGCGGCGGCTTCGAGGGGCGAGGTGACGTATGCCGAGGTCGCGGCGAGGATGCCCGAGAGCACGTCTCCGCTTCCCGCAGTTGCCATGCCGGGACAGCCTTTTTCGATGACGTAAACTGTGTCACCGTCTGTCACGATTGTTGAAGGACCTTTGAGAAGGAGAACACAACCGTGTTCTTTTGCAAAGGATTTGGCATGATCTATCGGCGCGGAGAGGATCTCGTCTATAGTAAGCCCCGAAATGCGGGAAAATTCCATATTGTGGGGAGTCAGAATCAGCTTGCAGGACGCGTTCTTGATTGCATCCGAGCCGAGGCGCGAAAGTGCGGTCAGACCGTCGGCGTCAACCGTGAGAGTGCCTTTATAGTTTGACAGGAGATACGAAAGAGTCTTTTCGACCTCGTCTGAAAGTCCGATACCCATGCCGAAGGTGATTGACTTGGTTCTGCGGCAGAGTTCGGAAAGCTCGTTTTCATTGAAAAGGATTGCCCCGTCGGACTCCGAGAGGGGATAAACGGTGGCTTCAAGAATTTCTGACATAATCATGGGAGCAAGTGTTTCGGGGACGGCGAGCATAGCGACTCCCGCGCCTGAGCGCATTGCAGCGTTTGCCATGGCAGATAGGCGGATGGCTCCGCTGTACCTCCTTGAGCCGCCGATAAGGACGACGTAGCCGTAGGTAGATTTATTTGAAAAGTTTTTCCGCGCGGGAAAGACCGATGCGTCGGGTTCGTAGAGGTAATAGGGTTTGTCGATCGGTTCAATGCCGATATCAAGGTTTACCTTGGATTTCATTACATCCTTTGCGCGGTTGAGAAAATGCCCCGGCTTGAACGAGCCGATCGAGCAGGTGAGATCGGAGAGGGCGATCGTTTCGCCCATGCCCGTGTCTCCGTTCATACCGCTATTGATGTCAACCGAGACCTTGTAGGCTTCGGTATTGTTGTATTTTTCGATGACTTCCTTGGCGACACCGCGCACTTCGCCCGAAAATCCCGTGCCGAAAATGCAGTCGGCGAGGGTGGAAAAACGCGAAAGATCGGTTTCGGAAGAATAGATTTCATAGGTGATGCCGGCTTCGGTGCACTTATCGAAATAGTATCTGCCGTCGGCGGAAAAACGCTCGCCGAGGAGGATCAGAGTGCAGTCAATGCCGCGTTTTTGAAGTTCAAGCGCGATTACGTAGCCGTCGCCCGCGTTGTTGCCGTAGCCGCAAAGAATGCCGACGGGCGCACGCCATTCGACCGAGTCTGCAACTGCTTTCCCCGCGCGGTACATCAGCTCAAGGCTCGGTGTTTTTATCGCTATCGTGTGCGCGTCGCTTTGGCGCATGTTTTCAACAGAGAGGATTTCTTTCATGATGAGTTCTTCCTTGATTTGTTGATTGAATTATAGCATAATGTGACGGAATAGTCAAGAGGAAAATGATTTATAATATTTGCTGAAATACATAGCTCCGATTGCCGCGACACAAAAAGGGACTGAAGCATTTTGATTCAGTCCCGGACTGCTGACAAAGTAACCTCAAAATCATACATATGGCAATTTGCGCAATGCAGGGGTGAAGGGGGCGCAGCCCCCTTCAAGAAGAACGATGTCATCCTGAGGGCGTGCTCGCAAGCCGCTTGACGCCCGAAGGATCTCGTGACGACCGAGTTGTTCCTCGGTCGTCGCGGTGCTGGCGAAGTGGTCTGTACAGCACCGACCCAACTAAATGTATATGAATATGAAAAATCACTGTGTAAAAATAAAATTACACAGTGACTTTTTATATTATTTTGCCTTTTATAAGTACAAACAACTATGTCTGACTACAATTATACGGTTATTCACATCAAACTTCTCCGTACAGGCACCGCGACGCGCAAAGAACAATTTGCGCGCCACGAGATTCTTCGGGCGCAAAATCGTCTGCGGACGCGCCCTCAGAATGACAACGTTTCTTTTTGCAGGGGCTTCGCCCCTGCCCCCCTTTTTTTGCAAGTGCGAACACAGCTACTTGTTTAATTGTCTTTTTTGTATTCAAGAATTCCATCTACATCACAATCGAGAATTTTGCAAAGATCGTCGATGGTGACGGTTGTTATCGGTTTGTTGTGCTTAAGGCGGTCAATGAGACTGCCGCTTATTCCATATGTGGTGATAAGTTTATATGTTGTTAGACCTTTTTCTTTTAAGGTTTTGTAAAAAGGTTCGTATGTAATCAAATTTTTCACCCCTATATTATTATAAATTATAGTCAGCCTATTGACAATAGTCGATAAATAGACTATAATATATAAGAAGGGCGCAAGCTCCGATTGCTGCGACACAAAAAAACTGCTGGCTCGATTTGAGCCAGCAGTTATACTTTAGTTATTTTCTTCACCGTTATTGCATCCGCACTTGCCCGAGCATTCCTTTGCATAGGGACAGCCGATGCATTTGACGCCTTTTTTCTTCTGCCGCCAAAGGTAGAAGCATATTGCGCCGATAACGGCGGCGACGATCAGGATGACGATGATATCTGTTAAGTGTTCCATTATTTTTTAAGCGATGCGATCCGCTTGCTGTTCTTTGCGATAAGCGAGACGATGATGACCGCGAATGCGGCAACCGCAACAGCTCCGCCGATGGTTCCGCCGATATTGAGTGCGGAGGGGGCGGTGATGATAGTGCCGATGGTGTTAACAAGGTAGCCGATGGTGAATCCCACACCGAGCTGGAGTGCGATACCGCTCCAGAGCCATTTTGCGCTCTTGAGCTCGGAGTTCATCGAGCCGATTGCGGCAAAGCAAGGGGGAGAGAAGAGGTTGAACATAAGGTATGCAAGAGCCGCCGCCTTGGTGATCGCGATGATGCCTGCGACCTCCGCGCCCGAGCCTTCAAGCATTTGGAGCTCTTCGATATTGATAAGGTTTTCAAGTCCGACAAAGCAAACCGCGAGGGTACCTACAACGTTTTCCTTGGCGATAAAGCCTGTGATAGCCGCCGCCGCAAGCTGCCACGATACTACTCCGACAACAGGAACAAGGAGGTACGCGAAGGGAGACGCGATCGAGGCGAGGATAGAAGCGTCTGCGCTTTCAGCCTCGGTAAAGGACCATGTGAAGGTCTGCATGATATGTACTGCGGTGTTACAAAGGAGAATGATGGTTGCCGCCTTGACGATATATGACCAGCCGCGGCTACACATCGAAGTGAATGCGCGCCAGAACGAGGGAGCCTTGTACTCGGGCAGCTCCATGATGAAGAAGGACTTCTTCTTTCTGTTGCCTGTGATAGCGTTGATAAGAAGTGCGGCAAGGAAGATCACAATGATGCCCGAAAGGTACATCACCCAGCTTACCCAACCCGCGTTATCGAAGAATGCGCCCGCAAAGAGAGAGATTACGGGGATCTTCGCGCCGCAGGGCATGAAGGGAGTGATCATAGCCGTAGCGCGGCGTTCGCGCTCGTTGCGGATGGTACGGCAAGCCATAACGCCGGGAACTGCGCAACCGATGCCGATTACAAAGGGGATGACGGATTTGCCCGAAAGCCCGACCTTCTTGAAGATCGGGTCGAGAACGACGGAAACGCGAGCCATGTAACCGCAGTCTTCGAGAAGCGCGATAAGGAAGTACATTACCATAACGAGGGGTAAGAATCCGAGAACCGCGCCGACACCGCCGATGATACCGTCAACGACGAGTGCGTAAAGGATGGGGGATGCGCCCTCCATAAGTCCGCCGACCCATTCGGCGAAGATGTCGATCAGGGTGACGAGACCGGGGATGGTGGTTCCGTTTTCAAATTCGTAGCCCTCCGCGATCCATGCGCCGAGCCAGGACTGCGAGATCTGGAATACAAGGAACATTACAACGGCAAAGATCGGAATACCGAGCCATTTGTTGATAAGGATATTGTCGATCTTGTCACCGATATTTCTCTGGTTGGTCTTGATTTTACGCTGCTCAACTTCCTTGACGATCTTGTTTACAAACTCGAAACGCTTTCTGTCAGCCGCCACAACCGTTGCTTTATCGGTAAGGTCGATATCTCCCTGCGAATAGGGAGCCGCCTGTCCTTTGCCTATATTGGCAACAACAGCGTCGATGACAGCTTTGAGTCCGTCAGCGGAGGTTGCCGTTGTATTTATTACGGGGCATCCGAGCTTTTCGGAAAGCTTGCTTGAATCGATATCGGTGTGCTTTTTCTTGTTGATGTCGCTCTTGTTGAGCGCGACGACAACGGGAATGCCGAGCTCGAGAAGCTGGGTGGTGAAGAAAAGGCTTCTGCTGAGGTTGGTTGCGTCAACGATATTGATGATGGCGTCGGGGTTTGCGTTCTTGACGTATTCGCTTGTCACGCTTTCTTCACTTGTGAAGGGGGACATGGAATACGCGCCGGGAAGGTCGACCGCGATAAGCTGATCGTCGCCCGAATAGAAGGACTTTTTGATAGCGTGTTCCTTTTTATCAACAGTAACGCCCGCCCAGTTGCCGACCTTTTCGTTTGAGCCGGTAAGGGCGTTGAACATAGTTGTTTTACCCGAGTTTGGGTTTCCTGTTAAAGCAATTCTCATTCAGGGAATTATCTCCTTAATACTATATGTGGATGTTTGAATTTCTTAAGTCGGTTAGCCAAGGCTAACTATCAACCGTAAAGAAGAGGCAGATGACTCTTCCGATTTAAATCAGGATAGCTGCTGCCAGCTGATTATCGATATTATATCTGCCGTCCTTGATCGAAACGGTACAGCCGCTTCTTCTGCGGGTGACAACGGTAATGGTCTCGCCGCTGTAACAGCCGAGGGAGAAGAGGAACGCATCGAGCTCCTCATCGTCCGTCTCAATGGATTTGATTATATATTCTTTGCCTTCGATGGCATCTCTGAGCGTCATTTTAATTCACCGCTTTTGCTTGAATTTGGAATTTCGGTTAGCGGAATTAGCGTAGGCTAACTGACGGTTAGCAGAGGCTAATTTGTTTTCCATGCAATATTATACAGCATTTTGGGCAAAAAGTCAAGAACTTTTCCGGATATTTTTGATAAGTCGGATAATTTTGGCGAAAATGCGCAAAAACGGGATGCCCCAAGTGCGGCATCCCGTTAAATTTACTTGCTTATGACGTCAAGGATCTTTTTGAGAAGCTCCTCGGTTGTGGGGTTATTTTCGCGCTCAATACGAGCCTTTTCGTCAGCCTCCGCCTTTGCTTTTGCGGCGGCTTCGTCGGCAAGGCGTTTTTTCTCGTCAAAGTAAGCCTTTACAGCTTCTTTGTCGCGGGGCTTGATGCCGTGCTCGCGCAGTTCCTTGCGCTCATGGCGGTCAAGAGTTTTTTCTGCAATTTTCTCGCTCAGCTCCTTGCGGTCTTCACGTACCTTATTGACGAATTTGAGTATGGTGAAGAGCACCAATGCTATCAGGAAAAAATTGATAACAGCGTTGATAAATGCTCCCCAGTCGATGTAGATCGACTGTTCAAGATCGATCTCCTGCGCGATTACTATACCGTTTTCGTCAAGAACGTCTTTGTAGACGGTTTTGAGGTAGGTGTAGATCTCGCTGAGAGAATCCGCGTCAAAGAGGGTTGCGAGAATGTAATTGACGATCGGCTTTAAGATATTGTTGCTCATCGCGGTGACGATGGCGGTGAAGGCACTACCGACAATAACACCGACCGACATATCAACCACGTTGCCGCGGTTGATGAATTTTTTGAATTCGCCGATGTAGTTGTTCATGATATCAGTATCCCTTGACTTCCTCAGCCTTCATGAGCTTGACAAGCGCACTTGTGCCAAGGCGGGTCGCGCCGAGCTTTACGAATGCTTCTGCGTCGTCAAACGAGCGGATTCCGCCCGCCGCCTTGATCTTTACGCCTTCGGGCACGTTTGCGGCGAAGAGAGCGATATCCTCGCGGGTTGCGCCGCCGGTGGAGAAGCCGGTGGAGGTCTTGATGTAGTCGGCACCTGCCGCGCCTACGATCTTGCACATTTTGATCTTTTCTTCGTCTGTAAGAAGGCAGGTCTCAATGATGACCTTGAGGATCTTATCGCCGCAAGCTTTCTTGACCTCGCGGATATCTTCCTCGACAAGATCGAAGCGTCCGTTCTTGATATTGCAGATGTTTGCTACCATATCGATCTCGTTTGCGCCGTTTGCGATGGCGTCACGAGCCTCGGCGCACTTGCCAGCGGTTGTGGTGTAACCGAGAGGGAAACCGATAACGGTGCAGAGGTTGAGCTTGCCCTCGGTGTAATCGCGGGCGAAAGCGATATATGTTGCGGGGATGCAGACCGATGCGGTCTCATATTTCATTGCATCGTCGCAGATGACCTTGATCTCTTCCTCGGTTGCGGTGGGCGAGAGGAGAGTGTGATCAGCGTATCTGAGAAGTTCCTGTTTTGTCATTTTTATGACCTCCGGATAATTTATTGCATACATTATATCATATTTTAAAGGAAAAATCAAGACAGTAATTGTAAAGCCGTTTGGGCTTAACCGACAGTTGTATTACAGTGCATAAAAGTTAAGATGATTTCGGAAAATTTCCTCTTTTATAAACTGCGCGGTGATTGACATTTAGTACATTTTGTTATATAATTATATTAACGTATTATCTACGGAGGTCAAAAATGGCAGGAATTGAGAATTTCGGAATAATCGTTCTTGAGGCAAGACGACGTGCGGGAATGACTCAAGAGGTGGTTGCCGGCAAGCTCGGCATCACTCCGCAGGCGGTCTCTAAGTGGGAAAATGGGCTCGGATATCCCGATGTCACTCTCTTTCCCGAGATCGCTGAGGTATTGAACATCCCGATAGGCAGTCTTTTCGGAATAGAAGCCGACGGCGACGGCTCGCCTGTTTTTCCGCAGAAAAAGGACGGACTGAATTACATCTTTTCGCATAATAACCGCGCCTGCTATTCCTCCAAGACGCCTGAGAGGATAGACACGGAAAACCATATCGCGTATTTTACAGACGGAAGCCGCGCCGATCTTGAACGCGGCAACGCCGTTAACGTGGGCGGCGGAGAGATAAAATTTATCGAGGCTGAGGAGCGCGAAGACATCTCCGAAAGCGTCAAGGGCGAACTGTGCCGCGCTTTTCCCGATTTTTCATCTGTAACAGCCAAGCTGACTATGCCCTGCGAGTTCCGCATCAAGAGTGCGGCTGATGGCAAAGGACGCGTAGAGGCAAGCGGTAATTCAAAGTTTATATCGCATTTGATCACTGAAACAAACGGTGATACTCTTGAGATATCTTTCAAGAAGTCGATATTGGATATCGGAAGCCGAATGCGGAACACTTTGACAGTTTATCTCCCCTGCGACCGCGGAAGTGTGTTCAAAATTTCGGTAAGCGGTTCGTCTGACTGCGAAATATTGCCGTCTTGCGGGATCCTTGAAATATCGGTTGCGGGAAGCGGAGACGTCAGAGCCGCCGATTGCAACAGAATGCATTGCAGTATTGCGGGAAGCGGCGCCGTTAAGGTTGGAAAAGTGGCTTTCGGAACGAATATTTCGATCAGCGGATCGGGCGACATTGATGCTGATTCTCTATGCGCACCGCTCATTAAGATCGCGGGAAGCGGATGCGTCAGAGCGCGCGAGGTCAAGGGCGACGAGATGAACGTCAGCATTGGCGGCTCGGGTGATATTGAGTGCGGCGGCGAGGTTGACACATTGAAGTTGACTGTCCACGGCTCGGGAGGCTTTGAGGCGCCGGGACTCACCGTCGGAGAGGCTCATATTGCAGTTTCGGGCGGAGGGGATATCTTGATTGGAAGAATCAGACGCGCCTCGTACGAAACGCTTGGGAAGAATACGAGTCTTAAGGTGCTTCAAAGAGGGGATTTTTGAGGGCAAAGGGCAGAGGTAAGGTGAATTTCCTCACTTTATTCGGAAATTTTCATTAAATAAAACATATAAAAGCAAGGGCATTCTCGGTTTGAGAATGCCCTTGCTTTTATATAAACAATATAAATATTGCACTTTCTTTGATCAATCATAAATTCTTCAAAAATATATCATTCTCACGACACAGTTTGATGATATCCTATATATTGGTATAATTTAAAGGAGGTTACGAATTTTGATCAAGGTCAGAAATCTAACTAAAAATTACGGCAATCACCTTGCCGTTAAGGGTATATCTTTCGACATTGAACCCGGAAAGATATACGGTCTGCTCGGCCCGAACGGTGCGGGTAAATCGACCACAATGAACATACTTACAGGCTGTCTTGCCGCTACCTCGGGTGAGGTCAAGGTTGACGGTCACGATATTTTTGAGGATCCGATCGAGGCGAAGAAGCATATCGGTTATCTTCCCGAACAGCCTCCCGTCTACGGCGAGATGACTCCCCGCGAGTACCTCTCCTTCGTTGCAGAGGCAAAGGGCGTTCCCTTTGAGAAGAGCCTGCGCCACGTCAAGGAAGTTATGCAGCTGACGCAGATCTATGACGTCCGCAACAGACTCATCAAGAATCTTTCAAAAGGTTACCGCCAGCGTGTAGGCATCGCGCAGGCTATGATCGGTGAGCCCGACGTTATCATCCTCGACGAGCCGACCGTAGGTCTTGACCCCGCGCAGATCATCGAGATCAGAAATCTTATCAGAAAGCTCGGCAGAATCAAGACCGTTATCATCTCGAGCCATATTCTTGCCGAGATCAGCGCGGTCTGCGACCACGTTATCATCATCTCGCACGGCAATATCGTTGCCAACGACACCCTCGAGCATCTTGAAGCAGAGGCGAGCCGCAACAACGCGCTGATCATCAAGATCAAGGGCGAGAAGGAAAAGGCACAGAAGCTCATCGGCGGCGTAAAGGGCGTCCTTTCCGCAGAGTACGCCGAGGAGAACGGTATTGTTACCGCTACCGTACAGTTTGAGGAGGGTGCCGACATCAGAGAGGATATCTTCAATATCTTCGCAGAGGCAAAGACTCCCATCCTCGATATGCATTCCAACGAATCCACCCTCGAGGATATCTTCCTTGAGCTTGCTTACGGTAACGACGAGCGTAACGCAAGCTTTGAGATCCCCGCGATTTCCGATGAAGAAGAGGAGACCGAGGAAGAGGCTGTTCACGCAAAGAAAAAGGCTGAAAAGGAAGAGGACGACTACAAGCCGCTCTTCAGCTCTTCCGATGATGAGGAGGGAGACGAATAATGATCGCTGTATTTAAAAGGGAATTCAACTCCTACTTTATCAACCTTTCGGGCTACGTTTTCATTGGCGTAATCTGGCTCTTCTCGGGAATCTTCTCGACCGTCTTCAACTTTATGTATCAGTATTCGAACTACGAATACGTGCTTGGTAATCTCACCACGGTGCTTATGCTGATCGTTCCGATACTTACCATGCGTTCGATCGCGGAGGACAAGCGCACAAAGACAGATATGCTTCTTTATTCGCTTCCTCTGAGCGCAACCGAGGTAGTTATGGGCAAGTATTTGGCAATGCTCGGTGTTTGGGGTGTGGCATGTCTCGGAATGGGACTTACCCCCATCGTTATCGGTATGTTCGGTGAGGTTAATTTCACTTCCGCTTATGGCGCGCTTCTCGGCTTCTTCCTTCTCGGCGGAGCTCTGATCGCGGTTTGCACCTTTGTTTCGTCCCTGACCGAGAATCAGCTTATTGCCGCTATCGGCGGTATCGCTTCCTCGCTCGGACTCTACCTTCTCGGCTCGCTTGTCGGTATGCTTCCGGCGTCCGCGATCGCGTCGCTCGTTTGCTTTATCGCTGTTGCCGCGGCACTTACCGCTATCGTTTACTATCTGACACGCAATTACATCATCACGGGCGCTGTGGGCGTTCTTACGGTTGCTCCGCTTGTTATCGTATATCTGATCAATTCCGCAATTTTCGAATCCGCTTTCCCGAAGACGGTTGAGTACCTTGCGCTCTTTGACAGATACAACAACTTCCTCGGCGGCATTTTTGACGTCGGCGCAGTCGTTTACTATATTTCCTTTGCCGTATTCTTCATTTTCCTGACGGTGCAGTCCTTTGACAAGCGCCGATGGAGCTGATAGGGAGGTTTCAAGATGAATAACACTATGAATAAAAAGCCTCTCTTTGACAGACGCGGCAAGAGCGGAATCTACTCTGTAGTTCTCTCGCTTATCCTTCTCGCGGTGCTTGTTGTGGTCAACCTTATCGTTGGCTCGCTTCCCGCAAAAATTACCATGCTTGATACCACCGATACCGGTAAGTACGAGATATCCGGTACTACCGAAAGCTTCCTTGCGGGCGTAAAAGAGGACGTTACGATCTACTATATCGTTCCCGAAGGATATGAGGACAGCACGCTTGCCTCCTATCTTGAAAGATACGTTTCGGCAAGCCAGAAGCTTACTATCAAGTCGGTTGACCCGCTTGAGAATCCCACCTTCCTCGAGGCATATCCAGAATTCGACGATATGTCGGGCGAGGCGAGCACAGAGTATATGTCCTCCTACCTGCTTGTTCAGAGCGCAGAGAGATACCGCGTTATCCACACGGGCGAGCTCTATACCTATGCTTTCAATGAACTCGGCGCAACAGGTCTTTCATTCGACGAGGCAATGAGCCTCTATCAGCAGTATATGTATTACGGCATCTATCCCGTTGAGGACGGCTACTGCTTTGACAGCACCATCACCGGCGCGGTAGAGTACGTTTGCGCAGAGAATATCCCCTCGATCTATTTCCTCAGCGGACACGGCGAGGAGCCCTTCAACGAGACCGTTTCCTCCTATCTCAAGGACTACGGAATCGAGTACAAGGATCTCAACCTTGCGCTTGACGTAGACAGCATTCCCGCAGATTGCTCCTGCATCATCATCCATAAGCCCACAAGCGATCTTACGATAACCGAGGCTTCCAAGCTTTCGGCTTATATCGCGGGCGGCGGAAATATCTTCCTTATGACAGAGAAGAATTCCGACAGCATGAGAAATCTCATGAACCTTGCCGCTGAGTTCGGTCTCGGCGTTGAGGCGGGCACTGTAAGCGAGGGTGATTCCTCCATGCACGTTGCCGATCTTCCCGGTCATATCTATCCCACTCTTAATTCTACTCACGACACTACCTCGCTTCTCGCGGGCTACAGCAACGTAGTTCTCCTTGCAAACGCGCAGTCGATCGTGACCTCGGAGGCTTCGGGTTATACCGTTACCGAGCTTCTTACCACATCCGATAAGGCAACCGTAAACGGCGGATCTGCGGGCAAGAAGGTTCTTGCGGCAATCGCGGAAGGCAATAACGGCGGCGGAAAGCTCCTTTGGGTCGCTTCTCCCTCGCTTACCAACGATGCGCTCATCTCAAAGACTCAGAGCGGTAACTTTGTGCTCTTCTTCGGTATGGCGAATGCTCTTATGGGCGATTATATTTCGGTTCTTCCCGAGATCGCAAGCATTTCGATGTCGCAGTCTATGGTTACCACCACTGCAATCGACGTTAATATCTGGGGTACTCTCCTTATCTTCATCGTTCCCGGCGCGCTTCTCGCAGCGGGTATCGGATACACCGTTTACCGCCGCCGCAGATAACGTAACAATATGAAAAAGTTCAAGAATATTATAATTATGCTTGCTGTCCTCGGTGTGCTTCTCGCGGTTTATCTTATAGCCGCACCGATGTGGAGCGACGAGGGCGAGGAGACAACAGAGCCGCTGCCTTCGCATACCGTTGCGGAGATCGACCATATGCAGCTTGTCGGCTTTGAGCTTATGAAGGGTGAAGAAACTCTTTCCTTCGCCCTCAACTCCTCGGCTACCGAATGGGATTGGAGCGAGGATGCCGAGGTTCCGCTTGACAATATGGTTTTTGCAGAGATCGTTACAGCCTTCAATGAGGCTGTTTCGAACTACAAGCTTGAGGGTGTAACCGAAGCTCAGCTTTCCGATTACGGTCTTACCGAACCCGCATACAGAGTGAAATTCACCTACTCGAATTCCTCGGTAAAGGAATATCTGATCGGTATGATGAACAGCTTCAATTCGCTCTATTATTTCTGCGAGGCGTCGGCAACCGATACCGTTTATATGGTTCCTTCAAATTTTGTATCATCCCTCGATCTCGGTATATATGACTTTGTGCTGATCGAGACACCTCCCACGCTTACCGAAGGTAAACTCGTTGACGTGAATTACGTGAACGGTGAAAATTATCATACCTTCAGATATTATGCTTCGGGCAATTCCGCGGATTATACCGATAAATACGATTGGTACGTCGAGCACGGAAGCCTCGGTGCATCGAGCATCCCTCCTGCGCGTCCGCTTGACACGGGTGTTGCCGATACTCTTGTAAGCCTCGTTACCGGAATGTATTTTGAGGAATGTGTCGGGCTTGATTATGCCGATGAAAAATACGGCTTTTCGCCTGCAAACAGGATCGTTATCCGCTACAATGCCGATGAGGGCGAAACCGGTGTTCTGACCGAAAAGACCTATACCGTTTATATCGGCGCACAGACCGAGGACGGAAGCGTTTATGCTTATACCGACAACTCGAAGCTCGTATACAAGCTCGGTTCGTCCGATGAATGGATAGCTCTTCTTTCTTCCGAATATGCGGAGCTTATGCCTAAAGAAGTCTGGCTTCCCAACTATGAGCTGATCGATTATATGACCTTTGCGACCTCTGCGGGCTCGCTTACTGTCAACGTAAAGAATACCGATGGCAAGATATCGTATTCATCCGATAAATCGAATGATACCGATGCTATCGGTGCGCTTGTTTCGGCTCTTGAGGCGCTTAAGGCAACCTCGAATATCGCGTATTTCGAGGATGATGCCGCGGCTGTAGAAAAGAATGAGCTCTTCAGCGTTATTATCGGGCTCAAGGATAAAAACGCGATTGAAATGAAGGTCACCCGTTTCAGTATGAATTACTGCCTTGTTTCCTTCAACGGCAGAGAGGATCAGCTTCTCTCTCTTGAGGACACACAGAAATTCGCCGATACGGTATCCGCGTTTTTTGCGGGATAAGACGGGCGGTGAAGAATGAACGTAGCTTTCTTTCTGATCCCCAAAAGTCAGGCGGCGTTTATCGAGGATGACGACACCTTCCGTCAGGGACTTGAAAAGATGCGTCACCACGGCTACACCGCGATCCCCGTTATTGATAAGCAGGGAAGATACGTCGGAACTCTTACCGAGGGCGATTTCCTCTGGCATATCATAGATATCGGCGGAGCAAGCATGGAAGAATGCGAGGATCTTCATATAGCCGATATCCTCAAGCCCGACCGCAATCCTCCCGTGAAGATCACGGCAAGGGTGGAGGAGCTTATGGAGCGTCTGCTTATGCAAAACTTCCTTCCCGTGACCGATGACAGCGGCGCGTTTATCGGAATCGTAACCCGCCAAAAGGTCCTCGGATATTTTAAGGAAAAACAGAAGAAATGATATAAAAGACCGATGCGGTATCTCTCGCATCGGTCTTTTCTTCATTTAATTGCATTTTTTGTTAGCTTTGTAAGAATATTTTTTATTTAACGCCAATATAATAAATTCAAGAGGCTTGACTTTGGGGTGCAATGTGTAGTATAATATTATAGATATATATAAATTACATTATTCGGTAATGAAATCGCAAAGGAGGATGTGCAAATGTCGGAGAATCTGCCCGCGTATTATTTTCATCAGGGTACGAACTACAAGGCGTACGAATATTTCGGCGCGCACGTGATCGGCGACGGTATGGCATTCCGCGTTTGGGCTCCGAACGCGGAGGCTGTAAGCCTTTGCGGTGATTTCGATTCCTGGGGTGATGGCATTCCGATGCTCCGTATTACTGACGGCGGTATCTGGGAAGCTATAACCGATATCCTTCCCGAGGGGACAAGGTACAAGTTCCACATTCGCGCCCGCGACGGCAGGGAATTTATGAAAGCCGATCCCTATGCATTTTATGCTGAAAAACCGCCCGAGACGGCGTCGGTTATATGTCACTCCGCGTTTTCATACGAATGGGGCGACGCGGTATGGATGTCCTTGCGTCCGTCGGCTAAAAAATATGACAGACCGATCAATGTTTATGAGGTTCACCTCGGCTCCTGGAAGCGTCACGATGACGATTCATATCTCTCGTATTCCGAGCTTGCGGACGAGCTTTTGCCCTACGCAAAGCAGATGGGATACACACATATCGAGCTGATGCCGGTTGCCGAGCATCCCTTTGACGGCTCCTGGGGCTATCAGGTCACGGGTTATTTCGCGCCAACCTCGCGATACGGCACGCCCGATGAATTCTGCGCCTTTGTTGATGCGGCTCACCGCGCGGGGATTGGTATAATTCTCGACTGGGTGCCCGCGCATTTCCCGAAGGATGCACACGGACTTTATGAGTTCGACGGACAGCCTCTTTACGAGTATCAGGGCTGGGACCGCGTAGAGCACGCGGGCTGGGGCACGCGACGTTTTGACGTTGGACGCCCCGAGGTTCAGTCCTTCCTTGTATCAAACGCAACCTATTGGGCGGAGGTCTTCCATATCGACGGTATCCGTGTTGACGCGGTTGCCTCGATGCTCTATCTCGACTATGACAGAAAACCCGAGGAATGGGTGCCGAACGTCTACGGCGACAACCGCTGTCTTGAGGCGATAGCCTTTTTCAAGAAGCTCAACGCGCATCTTACGGGAGCTTATCCCGCGCTTATGATGATCGCGGAGGAATCCGCCGCGGCTCTCAAGCTGACGGGTGACACGGAAGATTCGCTCGGATTTACCTACAAGTGGAACATGGGTTGGATGAATGACAACCTTTCCTACGCCGAGACCGATCCCATTTTCCGTAAATACCATCACGACAAACTCACCTTCTCTTTGGTTTATTCCTTTGACGAGAAATATATGCTTCCGATCTCGCACGACGAGGTCGTTCACGGCAAAAAATCCTATCTCGACCGACATCCCGGCGACTACTGGAATAAATTTGCGGGTGCGCGAGGCGGACTTTGCTGGATGATGATGCATCCGGGCAAAAAGCTGCTCTTTATGGGCACCGAGTACGGTCCCTTCCGCGAATGGGCGTACGAGGAGAGCCTTGAATGGTTTATGCTCGACTACGATATGCACGCGAAATTCCAGCGTTTTACATCCGATCTCAATCATCTTTACCTTTCCTCGCCTGAGCTTTGGTCGCGAGATCTCGGCTGGGACGGTTTTGAGTGGATCGATGCAGACAACAGCGGTGGAAGCGTTATCGCACTCTCCAGGTCGGACGGAAAGGGAAGATTGCTGGCAGTCATCAATTTCAGCCCCGTCTACTATCCCGAATACCGCGTCGGAGTTCCCGTATGCGGTGAATGGAAAGAGGTCTTTTCCTCGGACAGGCTCGAATACGGCGGCGGAGGAGTGACGCATAACGGCGTTCTCCGAAGCGAAAATTTTGCGATTCACGGCAGAGAAGAGTCGCTCTGTCTGCGTCTGGCACCACACGGAGCGCATATCTTCAGACTCGAAAAAGAAATACCACATCAAGTACCCAATTCGGCAGACGATGCCGTTATCATAAATCCTAAAGGGAGGAACAAAAAGCAATGTTCAAGAAAAAAGAATGTGTAGCCATGCTCCTTGCGGGCGGACAGGGAAGCCGTCTTTACGCGCTCACTACCCGTCTTGCAAAACCCGCGGTATCCTTCGGCGGAAAATACCGCATTATCGATTTTACTCTTTCAAACTGCGTCAACTCCGGTATCGATACCGTTGGTGTTCTCACGCAGTATCAGCCCCTTCTTCTTAACGATTATATCGGCAACGGTCTGCCTTGGGACCTTGACCGTACCTACGGTGGCGTAAAGATCCTTCCTCCTTATCAGGGCAAGGAAAAAGCCGACTGGTATAAGGGAACCGCAAACGCTATCTACCAGAACCTTCAGTTCATAGATCAGTACGATCCCGATTACGTTCTCATCCTCTCGGGCGACCATATCTACAAGATGGACTATGCCGCAATGCTCGCAGCTCATAAGAAAAACGGCGCAGACTGTACCATCGCCTGCATCGACGTTCCGCTCGAGGAAGCAAGCAGATTCGGTATCATGAGCGCATACGAGGACGGCAAGATCTGGAAGTTCTCGGAAAAGCCGAAGAATCCCGATTCCACACGCGCTTCGATGGGTATCTATATCTTCAACAAGAAGAAGCTTTCCGAGTATCTTATCGCGGACGAAGCGGACGAGAATTCGAGCAACGACTTTGGTAAGAATATCATTCCCGCTATGCTTGCCGCAGGCGAGAAGCTGTATGCTTACTCCTTCAAGGGCTATTGGAAGGACGTTGGAACCATCTCCTCTCTCTGGGAGGCGAATATGGATATGATCGGTTCGAATCCCGTTCTCAACCTCAACGATGAGAAGTGGCGCATCTACGCGCGTCATACCGCACGTGCTCCTCAGTACGTCGGCGCAAACGGCGTGACCGAAAATTCAACGATTACCGAAGGATGCAAGATTTACGGAACTGTCCGCGGATCTGTTCTCGGCCCAGGTGTAACCGTCGGCGAGGGTGCATGCGTCATCGACTCGGTCATTATGGAAGACGTTACTATCGAAGAGGGCGCAACCGTAGAATATGCCATTATTGACGCACGCGTAAAGATCGGCAAGAATGCGAAGGTCGGTGGACCGAAGGGCGGAGAGATCGCCGTTATCGGTGCCGATATCACGGTTGAAGAAAACGCGCAGATCGAACCCGGCGCAATGATCAATCCCGAATAAATTAGGAGGAAAATGTTATGACAGCAGCAGGACTTATTTTTTCGAACATACACGATGAATGTTTGCCCGAGCTTACCCGCCTCCGCACAATGGCAAGCGTGCCCTTCGGCGGAAGATACAGACTGATCGATTTCCCTCTTTCCAATATGGTAAATTCGGGAATCTCCAAGATCGGTATCATCACTCACTATAACTATCAGTCGCTTCTCGACCATATCGGAACGGGTAAGGACTGGGATATTGCGCGCCGTTCGGGCGGTATCAAGATCCTCCCTCCCTTCATCACCGCATATGACGCGAAGGCAACCAATTCACTCTACAGCACCCGTCTTGAGGCGCTTCTCGGCGTAACAAACTTTATTTCTCGCTGTAACGAGGACGTTATCGTTCTCTCGGACTGCGATACCATCTGCAATATCGATATCACAAAGGTCCTCCAGAGACACGAGGAGACCGGAGCGGATATCACAATTGTTACCAAGAGAATCGACGACGGCAGCTACAACGCAGAGCGTCATTCCGTGCTCGTTCTTGACGATGATGACAAGATCCTCGATGCCGCAGAGTTTTCGAGAGACGTCAAGGGTAGCTTTGACGTCAGCACCAATATCATGGTCATCAACCGCAACTACCTCATCACGGTTCTCAACGACGCGGCTGCGCACGGCTATACCAGCTTCTTCAGAGATATTATCGCAAAGAACGTTGGCAAGGCTGATTTCCGCGCTTACCGCTTCGACGGCTTCTATTCGCTCATCAACAACCTTCCCGGATATTTTGAGACTTCCATGAGCCTGCTTGACTCCAATGTCCGCGGTGAGCTCTTTGAGGCGAATGACAGACCCGTATTCACCAAGGTTCGTAACTCGGCTCCCACAGCATATGCCGAGGGCGCAAAGGTATCGAATTCGATCGTTGCAGACGGATGCGTTATCGAGGGTACTGTTGAAAACTGCGTGATCTTCAGAGGCGTTAAGGTTGGAAAGGGCACGGTTGTGCGCAACTCCATCCTGCTTCAGGATACCTACGTCGGCGAGAACGTAAACCTCAACTGCGTTATTACCGATAAGAACGCCGTTATCCGTGACGGACGCAACCTTTCGGGTCACGAATCCATGCCCTTCTACATCGGCAAGGGTATCATGGTATAAAGGCGCGAATATTTTATCAAAGATAACCCTCCGTACGGGTTATTCGCGCCCCGAATCGACTAAAAATGGGACCCAACCCATTTTTGCGCAAGCGCCGTCGATTCTCGATTTTGAAAGCTATATGGAGAAGAAAATGAAAAAGAGTATTCTATTTGTAGGCGCGGAGGTTATGCCTTTTGCAGCTACGGGCGGACTCGGTGACGTTCTCGGCTCGCTTCCCACGGCTCTTGCCGCAAAGGGAGTTGACGTCAGAGTCGTTATGCCGCTCTATTCGGCTGTCGGTGCAAAGTACCGTGCCGAGATGAAAAAAGAGGCTGAATTTGACGTATATCTCGCGTGGAGACGTCAGTATTGCGGTGTTTACAGCCTCGTAAAGGATAAAGTGACCTACTACTTTATCGACAACGAATATTATTTCGCCCGCGAGGCACTTTACGGTCAGTATGATGACGGCGAAAGATATGCATATTTCTGCAGTGCGGTTCTTGAGATGCTTCCGCAGATCGGATTTTTCCCCGATATTCTGCACGCCCACGATTGGCAGGCGGCTCTCTCGGTCATCTACCTCCGTCAGAAGTATTCCTATGATGCAAGATACGCCGCTATCCGCCGCGTATTCACCATTCATAATATTGAATATCAGGGTAAATACGATTTCTTCATCCTCGGCGACGTTTTTGCTCTTTCCGAGGCTGACCGAGCTGTTGTTGAGTACGACGGCTGCATCAACCTTATGAAGGGCGCGATCGAGTGCGCTGAGGCTGTCACAACCGTAAGCCCCAGATACGCAGACGAGATCATGTCCCCCGAGTATTCGCACGGACTCTGCCACATTCTTCGCAGATATGCGGATAAGGTTTCGGGCATTCTCAACGGTATAGATTACGCCTACTATAACCCCTGGACCGATCCCGTTCTCGTTAAACATTACAGCCCGAAGAGACGCGGCGGAAAGGACGCTTGCCGTTCTGCTCTCCGCGCCGATCTGAGTCTTGAGGACGATAAGAACACTCCCATAATCTCGCTGATCACCCGCTTGGCTTCGCACAAGGGTCTTGATATCGTTGCAGAAGCTATTCGCGGCATCCTTGACGAAACGGGCGCACAGCTCGTTGTTCTCGGCAAGGGCGAGGCGAAGTATGAGGAGTTCTTCAAAAATCTTGAGGCAGAGCGCCCCGATAAGGTTCGTGCTCTTATCACCTATGACCGCGATCTCTCGCGCCGCATCTATGCCGCTACCGACATCTTTATGATGCCCTCAAAGAGCGAGCCTTGCGGACTTTCGCAGATGATCGCATCGCGCTACGGCGCAATTCCCGTTGTCCGTGAAACGGGAGGACTCGCAGACTCGATCCTGCCCTATTGGGTGGATGAGGAAGGCGAGATCCACGGAAACGGCTTTACCTTTGCGGGCTATACCGCGGGTGAGCTTTACGAGCGTACGGTTGCCGCCGCCGCGCTCTGGAAGGACACGGAAAAACGCAAAACATTTGTCGAAAAAATCATGACAGTCGACTTCTCCTGGGCGGCATCCGCAGATAAATACATCGAACTCTACGCAAATCTGCTGTGATATATAGGAGAGCATTACCGGAGGAAGTTAAAGTGAATTTTAGTCCCAACGCACAGGAAGTTAAAGCAAATATCGAACAAAAATTATCCAGACTCTTCGGCACGACTGCTGCCGATGCGTCGAGAGAACAGATGTATAAAGCAGTCGTACAGACGGTAAAGGACATTCTCGCAGAGAAGAGATCCAAATTCAAGGCAAGAACGAACAAAGAGGGCGGAAAGCGCGTGTATTACATGTGCATGGAGTTCCTTCTCGGACGTTCGCTCAAGACCAATCTCTGCAACCTCGGACTTTCCGATGAGTATAAGAATGCTCTCGGAAATCTCGGCTTTACCCTTGACGATCTTTTTGAATGTGAGCCCGATGCGGGTCTCGGCAACGGCGGTCTTGGCAGACTTGCCGCATGCTTTATGGACTCTCTGACCTCGCTTGATTATCCCGCAAACGGATTTTCTATCTGCTACGAGTACGGCCTTTTCAAGCAGAAGATCATTGACGGTCTTCAGATCGAGCTCCCCGACGATTGGCTCCCCGGAGGCGAGGTATGGCTCGTTCCGAGAACCGACCGCGTTTTCACCGTCCGTCTCGGCGGAAGAATCCATGAGGAATGGAAGAACGGCAAGCTTGAGATCGCTTATGAGGACACCGAGGACGTCGAGGCTGTTCCTTACGACATGATGATCTCGGGCGGCGACAGCGAGGCTGTCAACCGTCTGCGTCTCTGGAAGGCGCGCGACGTTCGCACCTTCAATATGGGTCTCTTTACTCAGGGTCAGTACACCCGCGCGGTAGAGGAGTCGAGCTCGGCTGAGATCATTTCGAAGGTTCTTTATCCTTCGGATAACCACACCGAGGGTAAGCTGCTCCGTCTGACACAGCAGTATTTCCTCGTATCGGCATCGGTACAGAGCATTATCCGCGACCATATGGCGGTTTACGGCAGACTCGACAACCTGCCCGATAAGGTGGCTATCCACATCAATGATACCCATCCCGCGCTCTGCGTACCCGAGCTTATGAGAATACTCATCGACGACTATTGCTTCTCCTGGGATGATGCTTGGGATATTACAACACGTACGATGTCCTATACCAACCACACGGTAATGCCCGAGGCACTTGAGACCTGGAATGAGAGCCTTTTCTCCTTCCGTCTGCCCCGTATCCACATGATCGTCAAGGAGATCAACGAGCGCTTCTGCAAGCAGGCTTGGGATAAATTCCCCGGCAACTGGAGCCGTATCACAAATATGAGCATCCTTTGCAACGGTATGGTAAGAATGGCAAACCTCGCCGTTATCGGTTCGCATCATATCAATGGCGTTTCGAAGCTTCATTCGCAGATCCTCATTGACACCGTATTCAAGGATTTCTATTATATGTATCCCGAGCGCTTTACCAACGTAACGAACGGTATCGCGCATCGCCGCTGGATGTGCTATTCCTCGCCCGGACTTGCAGGTCTGCTTGACGAGACCATCGGCACAGGATACCGCAAGAATCCCGTAGAGCTTGCAGAGCTTATGAAATATGAGAATGATTCTGCCGTCCTCGACCGCCTCCGCGGCATCAAGCACGACAATAAGATCGCGTTCTCGAATTTCGTTGAGAGCCGTACCGGCATCGCGCTTGACACCCATTCGGTATTCGACGTACAGATCAAGCGTCTGCATGAGTACAAGAGACAGCTCTTAAACGTTCTCAACATCATCGGCAACTATCTTGATATCTGCGATAATCCCAACGCGGATTTTTATCCCAGAACCTATATTTTCGGCGCAAAGGCGGCTCCCGGCTATCAGATGGCTAAGAGAATCATCCAGCTCATCTGTAAGCTTTCTAAGGAGATCGAAAACGATCCCAGAGTAAGAGAAAAGCTTCGCGTACTCTTCCTTGAGGATTACAACGTCACCGCGGCTGAGTGCCTTATCCCCGCTGCCGAGATCAGCCAGCAGATTTCTCTCGCAGGTAAAGAGGCGAGCGGTACGGGATGCATGAAGCTCATGCTCAACGGCGCGCTCACCATCGGTACTCTTGACGGCGCAAACGTCGAAATGGCTGCCGCTGTCGGAAATGAGAATATCTATATCTTCGGTCTTACCGCAAGCGAGGTTGACGAACTCTGGCTTTCGGGTTACAATTCGGCGCTCTTCTATGCGAGAAACGATAAGCTTCGCCGTATCGTTGACAGACTCAACGAAGGCTTTGCGGGCGAATCCTTCTCGGATATCGCGTCTTACCTTCTTGCCGGACACGGAGTTGCAGACCCCTATATGTGCCTTGCAGACTTCGATTCCTACCGTCTTGCGCATGAGCAGATGTACCGCGATTACCTCAACCGCGAGGATTGGACTCGCCGCTCGCTCATCAATATCGCTAAGGGCGGCTTCTTTGCCGCAGACCGCGCCGTCAAGGAATACGCCGACAATATCTGGAATATCAAACCTGTTCAGAAAAAGTAAAACATGCTTGCAAGATTTATGCAAAACGAATACTCCCCCGTACCCCGCATCGAAAAAAGATGCGGGGCGGAGGAGACTTCCACTCTCGGCGCATTCAGGTGCGGCGAGATTATTGACATTACAGCCCGTGTACCGCGTGTACTCGGTGTGACTTCGCTTGCTCTCTGCATACGCAGAGACACTCTTGCGCCCGCCGACAGCGAGCGCGATCCTTCGGTGCGCGAGCTTCCCTTTGAGTTCGTATCGACCGATTATATTAACGATGAATACAGATTGAGCCTCGACACAGCCGCCATTTGCGGAGAGTCGGAATCGGGGCTTTTTTACTATACATATATTTTCCGCAGAGGAAAAGATGCTCTTGTGGCAAGCGCATACGACAACGTGAATTTTACGCTTGTCCGCGAAAATTGGCAGGAGTTCCGCCTTACCGTCTACCGTCCCGATTACCGCGTGCCCGCGTGGCTCGGCGGCGGGATAATGTACCATATCTTCCTCGACCGATTTGCAAAAGGTGAAGGAAAGGTAAGCTACCGCGATGACGCGATCCTCGACCCCGATTGGGAAAACGGCGTACCGCAGTATGCCGAATACCGCGGCGCAGAGGTCAAAAACAACCACTTCTTCGGCGGAAATCTTTGGGGAATTATCGAGAAACTTGATTATCTCGAGTCGCTCGGTGTGAGCATCCTCTATCTTTCGCCTATATTCGATGCCGTCAGCAATCATAAATACGACACCTCGGATTATATGAAGATCGCCGAGGAATTTGGAGGCAGAGAGGCGTTTGAAGCTCTCATCGAAGCCGCGCACTCGAGAGGGATGAAGGTCATTCTTGACGGCGTTTTCAATCATACGGGAAGCGACAGCCGATATTTTGACGAATACGGCAGATACGGCTTTTCCGCGCGTGACGAGCGGTCTCCCTATCACTCTTGGTACGATTTCCACGCTCCCGAAAAGGAGGGTGCTCCCGATTATACAGCCTGGTGGGGAATCAGAATTCTGCCGAGGCTGAATACGCATAAAGACGAATGCCGCGAGTTCTTCACGGGCGAGGGCGGTGTAGCCGAGCATTATTTGCAGTCGGGCATCGACGGCTGGCGTCTTGACGTTGCAGACGAGCTTCCCGACAGATTCCTTGAAGAACTGCGCGAGAGGATCCATTCGGTCAATCCCGAAAGTATTCTTATCGGCGAGGTCTGGGAAAAAGCGGCGGACAAGATCGCATACGGCAAGCGCCGCTCCTATTTCAGGGGCAAACAGCTCGACAGCGTCATGAATTATCCCACGCGCAAAGCGCTTCTTGACTTTGCCGAAAAGGGCGACGCGAAGGCTTTGGCGCATTCGCTGACCGATCTTTATTCGTCATATCCTCCTGCGGTTTCTGCGAGTCTTATGAACCTTATCGGCACGCACGACACCGAGCGCGTGCTGACGATCCTCGGTAATCCCGCGAAGGTGCGCGATAATGCGTATGCATATAATGCCGTGCAGGAAAAGCTTCGTCTCAGCGACGAGGAACGCGCAAGAGGCGTAAAGCTTCTCAAGATGATATCCGCGCTGCAGTTCACGCTCTTCGGCTTCCCGTGCATCTATTACGGCGACGAGGCGGGTATGGAGGGCATGAGCGATCCCTTCTGCCGTTATCCCTTCCCGTGGCATAACATCGACGGCGAGATCAACGAGCACTATAAAAAACTCGGCGCGCTTCGCCGAGGTGAGGAAATATTCGCGGGCGGTGAGTTTAAGATCACCTGCTCGACGGGCGGATATTTTGAGTTTATAAGATATAAAAAGGAAGAAAAGGGATATATCCTTGTTGCCGTCAATATGGCGGACAAGCCCATAAAAGTGCATGTGTCGGGCGGAACAAACCTTTATACAGGTAAGCGTGTGGTTGGACATCCCACACTCAGCAAGGGTGAGTTCGTCATCGTTAAGATGAAAGGAGAGGTAAAATAATGGGATTTTGGAGTAAAGTAGTAGGACATTGGACAAAGCCCAAGGACCCCAACAGCGTGCGTTTTCGCCGCGAAATGGCGGAGCGTATCGCGGGTCAGTATATCAAATACGTAACCGAGCGCATCAATAACGTTGACGAAGTTATCGGACGCAAGGGAAGCCTTGCTATCCGCGAGGACGAGTTTATTGTTTTTGCCTCTGCGGACATCCTCTTCCGTTGCAAGATCGACGAACTCCGCGCAAGCGAGCTTCTCTCAAAGGACGGCGTCGTCCTCATCGGACCCGATCTAGAGCACGGTGGAGAAGAGAGAACGATAATTGCGTATTACGTATATTATAGGAAGTGATTCTGTCGGCTGCGCCGAATGATGATCTGCCTTCGGCAGAATGATGATCTTGCTGCGCAAGAATGGTGATCCGCTAAAGCGGAATGAAGGATGATTTTCTCGCTTTGCTCGAAAATCTACATTAATAATATATAACAGCCTCATCTGTTTTGCAGACGAGGCTGTTATATTTATATTTCGATTTTCGCCTCAGCGAAAATCTACCTTCATTTTGCCGAAGGCAAATAACCATTCTGCCGCAGGCAGATCATCATTCACGCGAAGCGTGACCATCATTCGGCGCAAGCCGACTATCATTCAGCGAAGCTGATTACTTTACGTCCGCAGAGAAGAGATGAACTTTATCGATTCCTCTTGTCTCGTCGAAGATCACAGTGAGCTTCTGTGCCTTAACGCCGAGGGCGATCTTGCGGAGAGAATTGTGGTTCTCGGTGTCAGCGAAGATCTCCTTGCCGTCTGCAAGAACGCGGAAGGACTTGACGAGGGTGTTCGCAACCTTTACGGGAACGAAATCCTTGCCGGTCATAAGCTTCTGCGCGAATACACGCATCTTCTTGTTGGGAGTGATCGACTCGCGGGAGAAGTCGGGGTCGAATACGAGACGAAGCTCGGAAAGCTCCTTTTCCTCGCCGAAGTCGAATTCAAGCGCGTCGCCGATATTGAGGGTAGCGTAATTTACGTTCATATCCTCGTCGGGACGCTCGATACCGTTCTGGAGGAGAGCAAGCTCTGCCTCGGGAAGGTTGATCTTAGCCTGCTTTGTGAGCTTGGGGATCTCGCGGACTGTGCCGGGGATGTAGCATCCCGCCTCGCGGAGCTTGTCCTGGAGGACCTTGATCTTGGTCTCATAAACACCGTGGGGAGTTACGCCGTCATTGATACAGATCGAAGCGGCGGTACCCATAGCCTGACCGATGAGAGCGCAGGTCGCCATAACACGGGTCGAGGACATTGCGGCATGGGTTGCCGAGAGGTTTCTGCCCGCGAAGAAGAGGTTGTCAACCTCGTGGCCGTAGAAGCAACGGTAGGGAATGCCGTAGGGCGAGGGAGCGGGATAGAGCTTGGATGCGGGTGCGCCGCTGAGGTAGGAGCGGAAGCCCGCGGGGTTGTGGTCGTCCATCGGCCAGCCACCGTATGCAACGGTATCATCAAACTGTCCGCCTGCCTCAACGTCGTTCTCGGTGAGAACGTGCGCGCCGATGTAACGGCGGCTCTCTCTCTTGCCGGGGATGCATCCTACCCACTCGAGAGCCCAATTATCAGCGTTGTGGTCGCCCTGATTCTTGATATGATCCCAGATACCGTATGCGATCTTGAGCAGCTCGTCGCGCATTTCTTCTGCATCGTGGATGCTGTCGTACTCGCCGCCGAGCTCAAGCCACCAGAAGTTGGTCTCGTTGGTGCCGAGCTTGTGGGGACGCGCAAGGTATTTTACTTCCTCAACCTTTACGCCGGAAACGCCTACGCCGGCGTCGATGAAGTTGCCGCTTGTATCCTTGATAAGGTTGAAGTCGTCATCGGTCTTGAAGGTGTATGCCCAATCGGGAGCGCGGAAGGGAACGGGAGCGTCGGTCTCGCGTGCCTGAATGAGGCAGGACATGCCCATTGTCTTCTTGTCGGCAACTTCCTTACCCATAGCCTCGCCGTACTCGGAAGCCGCCTCACGGCCGACACGCCACTTTGCGCCCGAGATGGGAGCGAGGATCGAGTCGCCAGAGCAGTCAGAGAAGTATTTAGCCTTAACGGTGTACCATGTGTAGGTGGTCATCTGCCATGCGGAAATAGAGGTGATGTGCGATACGCCGTCCTTTTCGGTCTTTTCGCAGTCACAGCAGGTGGTGTTGAGAAGAAGAGTGATGTTCTTTTCAGCCTTTACCTTTGCCCACATTACGTTGTCAAAGGTGGAGGGGATAAGGGTGGGGTTGAGGTAGATATTTTCCTCTTCAAGCTCGGAGATGATACCGGTCTCGCGGTTGTTAAGACCGTGTGCTCCGCGGACCCACATTCTGATCTCGCTCGAGCAGTTACCGCCGAGCACGGGTCTGTCCTGAATAAGGACTACCTTTGCGCCTTCTCTTGCAGCGGAAATAGCGGCGCAGAGGCCGGTAAGACCGCCGCCGATGATGCAAAGGTCGGTCTCGTGTTCAATATGGCGCATACCGTTGGTTTTAATAGTAAGTTCGCTCATTATATAAGCTCCTTTTAATACATGATAATTTGTAGATTGTAAGAATTCGCTGTATTCAATATAAATTGTTTTTTCGGTGGCTTTGCCGACGAAAAAACACCTTTTAGACGAGCCTTGGCGAGTCCGCGCGCCGAGGGGAGCTGACAAAATCTATGATTTTGTCAAGCGGCGATGAGCGCGCGTGTTTCAATTGTAAAACGCAGTTTTACAATTGGGTTAATCCATAACAATCGTTACTTTGGTGTAGAATTCTTTTCTGTCGCGCATCATCTCAAGAGCTTCTACGCAACGGTCAAGGGGATAGCGGTGTGTGATAAGAGCCTCGTAGTCGATAAGATCTCCGTCAGCCATAGCCTTGGCGGTAGCCTCCCAGTCGTTGATCTGCTGGTTGTAGGAGGAGTTCCATGTTCCGCGGAGGGTGATCTCGCGGCGGAGAATCTGGGAATATACGCTCTGGGTGATCGTCATATCACGTGCGGGGTTGCCCATGAGAATGACGCGTCCGTGGGGCTTCATAGCCTTGATGAGACTGCAAAGAGCCTGAGGAGCACCTGTGCCCTCGATAGCGCAGTCGCAAAGACCGTCGCGAGCCTCGTCGTATGCCTCAAAGCCGAACTTCTTGGCGAACGCGAGCTTTTCTTCGCTGATATCAACAACGCGGACGATACCTGCACCCGCCTTTTTTGCCCAAGCCGCGGCAATGAGACCGATCGGTCCCGCGCCCCAGATAACAACGGTGTCACCGAGCTTTACCTCAAGACGGCGTACAGCGGCGCGAGCAACCGCACCCGGCTCAACGAGGGATGCGCAAGCAAAGGAAAGATCATCGGGAAGAAGAATGAGATTGCGGATGTCTACCGCAAGATATTCGGCAAAAGCACCGTCACGGCGGGAGCCGTAGTAGTCATAATCCTCACAGTTGGCAAATTCTCCTATCTGACAGGGTGTGCATTTGCGGCAGGGGAGAAGGGGGAAGATAGCCGCACGGCGTCCAATAAGAGCCTTGTCCTCGGCGTCAACGATCTCGCCCGCAAACTCGTGTCCGGGTATGGTGGGGAAGTGGTATGTACCCTTCTCAAATACACGGGGGATATCCGAGCCGCAAACGCCTGCCGCACGGATCTTGAGAAGCACTTCGCCCTCGCCTCTGACGGGCATTGCCACGTCCTCGTAGCGGAGGTCGCCGACCGCGTGGAGCACGCAGGCCTTCATGGTTTCATTGCTCATGATTTTGTTCTCCTTTATGTAGAAATAATAATTTACTTATGCACGTCCGTTGCATCCGCAAACGAGGATGCGCTGCTTAACGGCTTCAACGACTGCCGCGCGTGCGGCTGTGCCGTACTTCTTGGGGTCGTAGATCTTTTCGTCGGATGCGAGATTCTTTCTTACGGCATCGGTGTAAGCCACGCGGAGCTCGGTTGCGAAGTTGACCTTGCAGATACCCTCTGCGATACAGCTTTTTACAGCCTCGGGCGAGAGACCAGATGCGCCGTGAAGAACGAGCGGGATAGAGCATCCGTTCTCCTCGAGTTTCTTTCTGATCGCAATGAGGCGGGGGACGTCGAGAACGGGAGTGCCGACGTAGAAGCCGTGTGCGGTTCCGATAGCGACTGCGAGAGAGGAAATGCCCGTGCGGAGAACGAATTCTGCGGCAGCCGCGGGATCTGTGCCGTTGTCTGCGTCAGCCTCGTGGTCGTCCTCTTTGCCGCCGACCTTGCCAAGCTCAGCCTCGGTGGGGATATCGAATTTATTTGCGATCAGGACAGCTTTAGCTGTGAGCTCAACGTTCTTTTCAAAATCTTCGCCCGAGCCGTCGAACATGACGGAGGTATAACCTGCGGTTGCGGAAGCCTCGCAGAGCTCGAGGGAAGAACCGTGGTCAAGATGAACTGCGACCGGAACGGTAGCTTTTTCCGCGAGAGCCTTTGCGATAGCGGCAAAAACCTCGGGGGATGCGTACTTTACGGTCGAGGGTGTTGTCTGAAGGATGACGGGAGCGCGGAGCTCTTCAGCAGCCGCGATGATGGCGAGAGCCATCTCCATATTCTCAAAGTTGAATGCGCCGACGGCATAACCGCCTGCCTGCGCGTCGAGGAGCATTTGTTTTGTGGTAACGTAGGACATTTTGTACCTCTTTATCTTTTGATTTTAACAAGTCGCCCGATACCCAATGCGAGAAGCTCGGCGAAAGCGTCGATATCCTCACGGGTATTGTCCTTGCACAGACTCATGCGAATTGTGCAGTCGGCGTCGGCTTCGGAAAGTCCGAAGGCGCGGAGAGCCGAGCTTACGTGGCGATTCTTGGCGTTCGACGAGCAAGCCGAACCGCTTGAAACGCATATTCCGCCCGCGGAAAGCAGATTGAGCATCGTCTGGCTTTTGATGTGGGGAAGAGTGATGCTTAAAATATGCGGAGCGCGGACAGCGGGAATATTAACGGTCGCTCCCGCTTCTTTGATCTTTTCTATGGCGTAGAGAGAAAGCGTGAGCATGTGCTTGTAATTCTCGTCCGCATGGGGCTTCATGATCTCTGCTGCTTTGGCAAAACCAACCGCGCCCGCGAGATTTTCGGTGCCCGAACGAAGACCTTCCTCCTGGCCTCCGCCAAAAATGACGGGGCAGAGATAACGCTTCTTTATCAGCTCGCGGCGGAGGAAGAGTGCGCCGACGCCCGCGGGACCGTGGATCTTATGTGCGCTGACGCTGAAAAAGTCGATGTTTTTAGCCGACGGAAGCGGGATGCGCATAAAGCCTTGTACTGCATCACAATGGATGAGAGCCGAAGGGCAAGCCTTTTTGATTATCTCCGCGGCGCTTTCGATATCGTAGATCGCGCCGGTTTCATTATTGACGAGCATGAAGGATGCCAGACATACGCCCTTTTTTGCCTCGATTTCGATAGCATTAAGATCGAGTGCACCTCCTTTGGTGGGGATGCGAACGATCTCAAATCCGCGAGACGCGAGGACCTCAGCTGTGTTTTCAACCGATGCGTGTTCCGAATCCGTGATAAGTACACGGCGCGAGTCGAGATGTCTGCCCGTGTGCGCCGAGCCGAGGATCGCAAGGTTGTTCGCCTCGCTTCCCGAACCGCAGAAGATAGTCTGCCATTCGATTGCTTTTAATCCGGCCGAGGCAAGAAGCGAGCTTCTTGCACTCTCGAGGCGCTTTTTCGCCGCAAGACCCGCCGCGTGGAGCGACGAAGGATTGCCGACATTGTCCCACACCTCAAGCATAGCCGCGCGGACCTCGGGCGCGAGAGCCGTTGTCGCGCTGTTGTCAAGATAGATCATGATTATTTGAACTTGATGTTGGAAATGATATTTTCGATTTCGGCGGTGTGTTTATCGTAGTTGTCGGCAAGCGAGGTGTAGGTGAAGATATAGAAGAAATTATCCTTCATCGTTACAGCCTGCATGTATTTGTAATGATCCTCGCCGAGCTTGCATTCGTATTCAAATACGAGAGTTTCCTTGTCCGCGATCACGGGATCGGGAACTTTGACGCCGTTTTCATCAAGCTTTTCCTCTCTTGCAATCTCCTTGAACTCGGGGAGAACTGCGGCGAACTCTTCAAGAGCCGTGGTCTTGTAGGTTTCGAGAGTATCGGTCTTGCCGGGATCGATTACCATACAGGTGAAGGATACGTTTGAGTAATCATCCGAGGAATAATAAGCCGAAGCGGTACCGCCCGAGGTGTTGGACACCCAGGTGGTGGGAACGTAGAAGTAGAATGCGTCGTTTTCATTAGCGACGTTCTTGTAGCCGTCGGGGGCGCCATCCTTTGAGCATCCCGAGAGGATGAGTACGAGGGACGCCATCAGGCAGATAAGGGAGATGAGTGATCTTTTCATTTTAATCATTCCTTTTTGAAGTTTGCAACTGCGTCAGCCGCAGTGAGAATACCGATCTTGCCGCTTTCGTATGTGAGTCCACCCTGGAAATAAACCGTGTAGGGAGGGCGGATGGGACCGTCTGCCGAAAGCTCGACGGATGAACCCTGAATGAAAGCACCCGCCGCCATGATGACGGGATCCGAGTATCCGGGCATGTCCCAGGGCTCGGGGGTAACGAAGGAGTCAACGGGAGATCCCGCCTGAATTCCTCGGCAGAATGCGCAGAGGATGTCGGGATCGTGCGTGATGACGGTCTGGATTATGTCGTAGCGGGTCTCGTTCCAGGAGGGATAGGTGTCGTAACCCATCTTCTCGAAGATGTAAGCCGCAAGGTGCGCGGTCTTGATTGCCGCCGCTGTGGTATGGGGAGCGTAGAAAAGACCCTGGAACATAGTTCTGTTCTGACCGAGAGTTGCGCCGACCTCGCCGCCGGTGCCGACGGTGGTAAGACGGTAGGATGCAAGCTCAACGGCGCGTTCGCTTCCCGCGATGTAACCGCCCGTCAGCGCCATTCCGCCTCCGGGGTTCTTGATGAGCGAGCCGACGAGCATATCTGCACGGGGCTCGTATTCTGCCGTGAATTCGCCGTAGCAATTGTCAACGACAACGTAAACGCCATTGCGGGTTGCGTGTACTGCATCGGTTACCGCGCTGATTTCATCGGGCGAGAGAGTACGGCGGTTGAGGTAACCCTTCGAACGCTGAATGAAAACGACCTTTACGCTTTCGTCAGCCTTTACACGTTCAACGATGGCAGGGACGTCAAGTCCGCCCTCGGCGGTCATTTCGATCTGCGCGTAGTTTACACCGAAGTCTGCGAGCGAGCCATCACCCGTTTTGCCCGAAATTCCGATAACACCGTCAAGGGTATCGTAAGGCTTGCCCGCGACGGAGAGAAGAGTGTCGTTTGGGCGGAGAAGACCGAAAAGGGCGGTCGAGAGGGCGTGAGTGCCATTGACGAA
>JAGBYM010000137.1 GCA_017628755.1 Clostridia bacterium
TCCGAGAAATAATATTCGATTCTCGAAAGGTTCATCTCGTCGAGAACGATGAAGGTGGGTCTGTCGGGGAAAAGACGTGCGCGGTAGAGCGCGAGCGTGAACTTTTTGGGTGTGAAGACTCGGCTGAACTCGTTATAGTAACCGAGGAGCTCGTTTTTATCGCGCCAAGCCGACTCGACCTCAACGAGGTCGCAGTTGCCGCACACAGCCTCGGCAAAAATCTTCGGCAGGCTTGTCTTACCCGTACCGCTCATACCCTGCAGGATGGTAAGACGGGTCGTTCCGAGACCCGCAATAAAGGTTGCGATGTCCTCGGGAGTATAATAAAGATGCAGACGCGAATCGCGCGCGTAATTGACAACGAAATTGACAATCTCGGGGAGGGTCGGCGACTCGAAAGCCGTGCTTTGCAGAAATTCGAGATCGGTTTTGAGCGTTTCGAATTTTCTGTCAATATCGGTAAAGGAGGGGCAGGGATCGTGGTCACCGGGAGCCGCGGGAGCGTTTTCTTCGGGAATCTGCTCCTCGCCCGCAGTGGGATCGTAAACGCCCGCATTCGTACCAACGGCAACTATAAGCTCGCCCTTTGTTCCGCGTGTATAGGGCTTGCGGAGCAGAACAAGGCAGAGCACACCGATAGCCGCAACGAAATACCAATGCGACGGGCTCTGGATATCGTAAACGAGTCCTATCGACTCGGGGTCGATCAGACCGCCGAAGCCGTACTGTTCAAGCTGGAAGGAGATCCATGAGTTGAGAATATCCGCGTTGATCTCCTGTGCGATCGCAAAATATTTGCCGAAAAGTCCGATGACAAATGTGGTAAGCGCACCGCCGATGATCTCGACCAGCGCAATCTGATAGAAAAGACGCGATCTGCCCGCAAGAGAGGTCAGCGAAATCAGGAAGAAAGCCACGTTCGCCGCAACAAATGCGAGAACGAAGAACACAAGCACCTGAAGTCCGCCCGTGACCTCGATAGTTCCCATAAGGGCTTCAAGACCGTTGAAATAAACGTCGCCGATCTCAATATCGAACTTGACCCAAAGGATATCGCCGAGTGCGCACATAACGGCAAGTGCCGAGATGATCATGGCGTAGAAGAAGAGCTCGATGCGCGCGCCGACAGAGACCGTCTTCGGCTTGGGAGCTTCCTCCGAGAAGGTAACGAGTCTTGTCAGATATGCAAAAATGATAGCGCAAACAAAGCAGAACCAGAACTGGAATCCGCCCGTGCACTCATAATGCGCAGTTGCGGTGCCCGCGTTTCTGATAGCCGAGAGAAGCAGGCTGGCAAAATAGAAGATTCCGCAGACGAGGGTTGAATAGAAGAGCACCGTCTGTACCGCAGAATAAAACTTAACGTCAGTATCCGAATACTTTCTTGCCACGGCAAAGAGCAGACCCGCTCCGACAACGCAGAGCATGATCACGGCAATGAAAATTATCAGCGATTCAAGCGAAAACAGGTCGCCCGCGAGAGATATATCGCCGTCTGGTGAAATATCGCGGGTTCGGAGGATATCCACCGCGCGGACCGTGCTTTTCACCTTGTCTCCGAATTCATCGAAAAAGGTAGTTGTATAAAAGGGTGCGAATATCAATGTAAATATCAAAAACACCGAGAGCACGCCGATCGCCAAAACGCTGAGCTTTCTTGCGCGATCCGAAAAGGCGGGGATAGTGATGGTCTTTCCCGCGTTATTGTTCTGATTGTTTGTCATAGGCATGTCCTCCATTAGTTTCTAAGTATATTATATCAATAATTATATAATATGTCAATATTTTTTGCAAACTGCCATTAATTAATAAGACGGAAAAAAGAGCCCGAGGTTTCATCACCTCGGGCATTTCTCTGTTTTGTACAAAAACAGTATTCAAATTTTGTGCAATTTGCCAATCAAAGCATCGTCTTGCGAAGCTCTTCGGGAGAGAGCGGAGAAAGATCTGCGGGAGCGATATCGAAGATAGTCTTGCATCCCATATTGCCTCTTTTATGCATGCGGTCGATCGCTCTTGCGCATGCGACAAGAACGCTTGAAGTAAACTCGGGGTTCGAATCGAGAGAGAGCGAGAACTCGACCGTGTGGCTGTGCTCGCCAGTAAGACCGCTCTTTCCGCTTCTGATGACCGAGCCGCCGTGCGGAAGCGCGGAATGCTTCTCCCTCAGCTCCTCAAGTGAAATAAAGGTCACGCTCGTATCGTAGTCGGCAAAATAGTTGGGCATATTTTTGATCTCGGACTCGATGCGGGCGAGATCCGCGCCCTCCTTTGCGACAACGTAGCACTCGCGGGTGTGCTTCTGTCTTGTGGTAAGATCGGGGCATTCACCCGAGCGGACAGCCTCAAGAGCCGCGGGGACGGGCACCGTATACTGTCTCGCGTCAAGCACGCCCTCAATGCGTCTGATAGCATCGGAATGTCCCTGGCTGACGCCTCTGCCCCAGAAGGTGTAATCCTTGCCCTCGGGCAGAACAGAGGATGCGTAGAGACGCGCGATCGAGAAGAGACCCGGATCCCAGCCGCCCGAGATCATCGCGATATGACCCGACTTCTCTGCCGCCGCATTTACGCGCTCGAAATGCTCGGGGATAGTGGCGTGGGTGTCATAGCTGTCAACCACGTTGAAATGCTCGGCGAGGGTATGCGTCATCTTGGGCAGATCGGTCGCGCTTCCTCCGCAGAGGATGAGGACGTCGATCTTATCCTTGAAATCAAGAATGTCATCCGCAGAATAAACGGGCGTGCCCGCTGTTATGACGCTTGCGGGATCGCGGCGCGTGAAGACCGCGACAAGCTCGCAGTCTCTGTGATATTTCATTGCAGCCTCGACACCGCGGCCGAGGTTTCCGTAACCGTAAATAGCTATTTTCATCTTATTTTCCTACCGTTTGGGGTGTTTTCGCTCCGCTGACGAGCGATTTCATATCATACATACCCGCGTCACAGCCAACAAGGAACGCCGCCGCGGCAAGTGCTCCCTCTGCGAAGAGTGCACGGGAATGCGCCTCGTGCTTGAGGGTGATGGTCTGGTTCGGCGTGCCGATCATAACCTCGTGCTCGCCGACAATATTGCCCATTCTGATCGCATGGATACCGATCTCCTCGCGCGTGCGCTTGCCCTGACCGCTTCTGCCGCAGTTCAAGGTAGCTTCGGGGCGAACCTCACAGAGCGCATCGGCAAGCATAAGTGCCGTTCCGCTCGGAGCATCGACCTTGCGGTCGTGATGTTTTTCGATAATTTCGATCTCAGCTTCGGGGAATGCCGATGCCGCCTGCTTTGCAAGCTCAACGAGAAGCGCAACTCCGAGCGACATATTTGCCGAGAAGAAGATCGGAATGATCTCAGCCGCCGCAGCGATCTTCAGCTTTTCCTCGGGCGTGTGACCCGTTGTGCAAAGAACGGTGGGGAGCTTTCTTGCGATCGCGAAATCAAGGAGTGCGGGAGTTACGGTGTGGTGCGAGAAATCAACGATGCAGTCGATCTCGGCGGTGGAAACGTCCGCAAAGCTCTTGTATACGCAGTAGGTCTCGTTGCCCGAGGCATATGGATCAACTCCGCCGACGCACTCGGCGCCGCGGTAGCCCGCCTCACAGAGCGCAAGCACTTCTCTGCCCATATGGCCGCAGATTCCGTTTATAAGTATCTTCATGGTAAACTTCCTTTAGATAAGATTTTCTGCTCTCATAAGGTCGAGAAGCACAGCCTCGTTGCCCTTGGTCATGGGGGTCAGGGGCAGACGGAGATAGTTCTCGCCAAATCCCATAGCCGCGCAAGCCGCCTTTGCGGGGATCGGGTTGACCTCCGAGAAGAGAGCGTTGATGAGGGGGATGTAGTGAAGCTGCATCTCTCTTGCGCCCGCAACGTCGCCCGCGAGGAATTTCTTACACATCGCCGAGGTCTCTGCGGGAAGAATGTTCGAGAGAACCGAGATTACGCCCTTGCCACCAAGCGACATGATCGGAACGATCTGATCGTCATTGCCCGAGTAAATGTCCATCTTGTCGCCTACAAGCGCGGCAAGCTCCGCGATCTGCGAGATATTTCCGCACGCTTCCTTGATAGCAACGATATTTTCGTGCTCGGCAAGACGCGCGGCAGTTGCGGGAAGCAGATTGCATCCCGTGCGCGAGGGTACGTTATAGAGTATGCAGGGCTTGGTCGAAGCTTCCGCGATCTTGAGGAAGGAAAGCTCCATACCCGCCTGGGTAGCCTTGTTGTAATAGGGGGTGACGAGAAGCATCGCATCCGCGCCGACCTCGCAGGAATATTTGGTCAGCTCGATGGCGTAGTTGATGTCATTCGAGCCCGTACCAGCGATAACGGGAACTCTGCCCGCGGTTCTCTCAACACAGTACTTGATAGCCGCCTTGTGCTCGGCGTCGTCAAGGGTAGAGCCTTCGCCCGTGGTGCCAACGGCAACGAGCGCGTCAATTCCCTTCTCGATCTGGAAATCAATCAGCTTGCCGAAATTTTCGAAGTCTATGCCCGATTCGGTAAGGGGAGTAACGAGAGCGGTAGCCGCTCCTGTGAAAACAGTTTTTTTCATATCTTTATACCTCTGTAATAATATACTGAATAGTTGATTATAAAACGAAGTTTTACAAGTGTCTAAATGAAAAAAGGCAGCCGCGAAAGCTACCACTACGGCGCCCGAAAAGGGCAAACGGTATTGGATAGCTCTCCGCAAGAGTAAACTCAAAGCGACAACAGAACGGATGTTATCCGAACTGCCAGCAAAACGCCCGCCGCGGCGCTCCACTTCGGCACCCGTACCTTTCCCGCGTGACTTTGGCAGTCATTTTCCCGCGGTAATCTTTACAAGGTGCGCCTCTATCAAACATTTTTTACATTTTACCATACTTTTGAGCGTTTGTCAATACTTTTTCCGCGAGTTTACTTGCATTTTTCGCAAAAATATGTTATCATAATATTATCAAATGAAAAGGAGCGATCAAAATGGGACTTGCCGAATCGGGCGAGATGTATCTTGAAA
>JAGBYM010000011.1 GCA_017628755.1 Clostridia bacterium
AAAGCCCGCTGCTGCTAAGGGTCAGTACATCAAGAGCTGCGTAATCGCATCCACGATGGGCCCCGGCGTTAAGATCAACCAGGCTAAGCTTGGCTAATTCAGCCACTATATAAAAAAGACCGCTTCGGCGGTCTTTTTTATATAGTGGAATGTTATTGAAAAATAACGTAGTATCTTGTAATTTTAATATAGAATTCTTTGTCCTATTAATCATCTACAAAAAACATGCTGATTCAAAACTTAACGAATCAGCATGCTTTTATTATCAATCAAGCGTAGGATCTTCGCTTCTAACGCCAACCATAGCAACGCCATTTACAACGGATATCTTCTCAACGATGGCTATCTTCTCCTCAAGCTCTGCAGGTGTGCAGCTTTCAAAATAAACCAGCGCTTGATATCCCTCGGAGGTAGTCAGGTGTTTGAGGTAGATACCGCCGATATCTTTAAATTCATCAAGGAAGAAGGTCCTTGACATTCCGGGATGCATTTTAACGTGAAGACAGTTGAGCTTAAAACCCGCCGCTTTCTCCTCTTCAGTCACTTTATTGAGGGTATTAATATACAACGCCTCGGTTTGATCATAGATCCCGTCAAGCTGCCCGAGAGCCGTATATTGTGCGGAATTGTTTGTATCGAGATCTATCTTATCGTCCTTCGCAAAAACAAAATCATCTTCATATATAACGTAATGCTTCCCAGATGGACCGTAATATATCAGCTCAAAGAAAGGCTTTTCCACTGCGGTGCGGTCAACGTCGATCGTATAATTTCCCGCAGAAAGATCCAAAAACAGTGTCAAAGCATCTATGCTCTTTGTTGTGACAGTGCCGCTCGGAGACAACCCGGGATATATTTGGCAAAATACATCAGCCTCGGGCACAGGCACACTGCTTTCTTTCTTCTCGCCCGTCGTTATATTGTCAAACAACGCACCGTCGCCGATGCCGACGCAGGAGACAAGCAAAAGTGCAAGGGCTATCGGGATAATTAGCAACAAATACTTTTTTATTCCATTCATATCAATCTACCAAATTCACAATGTAATCCAGATTAACTTCGGTAACGTCTGCTCTTTCTTTGAGGTATTTCTCGGCAGCCAACATTTCCGCTTCAGTATGGCTGTCAATTGTGATGTGCCACCAGAGACAGTCTTCGGCTTTAAGTAGTATGCCGATATCCAAGCATTTGATCTCCTCGAAATCGTCGATCTCGTATTCCACACCCAAATCTGTGCGAAACATAACCTGGCTGAAGCTGAATCCCGCCGTCTTTTCGGCTTTTCCAATCTCTTTTTGACGGTCTACGGCGGATTTAACCTTAGAGTAAACCCCTTTGAGTCTGCCAAGCTCGACGTATTTATCTTCCGAGAAAATATTTCTGCGAAGCACAATGTCATCATCGTAGACCATAAAATCATTCATGAAGCCTGTTTCGGTATCAAATTCCGATGAAGACGAATAGGTCAGCCTAACATACGCACCTCTCGAGGGAATTTCTTCGTCTTCAAGGTATTCTCCGTCATCAAGCTCATAGAAAAGTTCTCGGGCATCGTCGCCGATCAATCTGTAAGTGTCGGTTTCTTTGCCGTTTATATCAAAATCGCGCGCCGTACAGAGAGACACAGGTTTTACTTTATTGAAGTGTTTTTCAAAGTGCGATACCAACTTCTCATAGGCACCGCCAAGTTTTCCGATAATCTCGTTATTGTGCTCTACTTTATCGGTGGAATATACGTAGAATGCGATCTCGCCGTCAACGTTTCCGTCCTCGCCGACCGTTTCAAACACGGCGGAAATATAGGGCTTTTTATCGCGGACAGCGCCGAGAAGTCTCTCGTACCCACTTTTCTTGAAATATTTATACAGATCCTTCGCTTCATTGTCTCGGATTGTTACCGAGCCGAGCGACTCATCGTTCACGTCATAGGCATTGATATAGCAGACTCTGATTTTAACGTCTGTTTCGGGCTCTTCCGCGTTTGTGCCTGCGCAAGACGGGAACGTCAGCAACGCACAAACACACGCCAAAATCACGCAAAGAAATTTGTATTTGCTTTTCATTTTCAGCCTCCCGAATCTGTGGTTTTATTTTAAATACTCCATAATCTTATCGTAAATACCCTCGGAGTAGCGGTCAAAAAAGAATGCATTGCCCTCCAAAAATCCGTGGCTTTGCGTAATTTCTCCGTTTTGTTCGACTTGAAATTGAGCGCTGCCGCTGTCCGCAGAAAATGAAACAAGAATATAATTCCGCGGGAACGTTGATGCCGGACTCTGACCCAACTCCAGTATTTCGGCAGACATAATGAGCTCGTATATCTCTGCCGCTTCATCTGCTCCGAGTTCGATCTCTGCCGGGATGGATGAACTAAGACTGTTAATAGCTCTGAGCGTTACCGAAGTCGGCTTTACCGACGTAGTATCGTCATCCGCGCTGACGTTGCTTTCGCCCGAGGTTTGTATATTATCAAACAGCGCACCGTCGCCGATGCCGACGCAGGAAGTAAGGCAAAGTATGACAATAAGAATCGACATACCGATTACATATTTTTTCATCATTATCCTTTATAAGTCAGAACGTATTCTTCGCATTTTGCATATGCGCCGCGGATCGTTCCGAGCGGAGTATTGGTCATAGAATTTCCGGCACGCATCTTCATAACGAAATTGTCTGCCCATACGCAGTATTTTTCAACCGTTCCCTCCGAATCGGTAAATTCAACGGTAATGTAGTCAGAAATTGTATTTTTTCTGACGGCATTGCTGTCAAGCTTGCCGTATGCAAGATCGGTATAGAGTGTTTGGGCAAGATCGGAAACGGGATACGAGCGTTCTTGCTGTTCACCCGAAAGATTAAATCTGAATATCGCGCAGCCTATAACGTTACCGAGCTCTGCAAAATCCGATCTTTCGGTATTCAGGTCGGGCTCCGTCTTTATAGCAACGGTCTCCTCACCTTTAGTCTCTTCGGTGATTTCAACAGGCGGAGCAGTAATTTCCGTTGCCCCACTCTCGGGAGTGAGCGCACCGTCGCCGATACCGTCACATGAGGAAAAAATCATTAAACATAACAGAAATAAAGAAATAAATTGAAGTTTTTTCATTATAATATCCTCCTCATCTTTTAACCTTATTTAATGTAATCCATAAGTTTTTTGTGGATACCTTCTATTTTGAAATAAATATCGTGTTCTCCCTCCAAGAATCCTTCGTAATACCCAACTGCATCGTCTTTGTTTACATAAAAGGCGGCTCTTCCGTATTCGGTATTGAATATAACCTGGATAGTTTCCATAGATGTCGTTGGTATGACGGGTTCATCATGTGCCTGTCTTTCCGCGGTCATAAGAAGCTTATAAATCTCTGCGGCATCTTCGACGCTGAGGTCATGGCCTTCGGGCTTGGGGTTTATCGTTATCAACACTCCCCTATCCGGTTTTATCGACTCGGATGCGTAAGAAAGCATTTTCTGATATATTCCTTCGGTATAACCGCTGAGTATGCGCGAGGAAACCATAGTTGATACGCCGTGATCGGTCACTTCAACGCAATCGTTTGCATATACGCGGAATCTGCCTTGTCTTGTTATATCACCATTGGTGTCATAATAAAAATCAATATCAATATAATTATGATTCCTATCGGAACTTTCCGTTATCTGTTCGCGTCGGCTGTAGAAAACCATCTTAAATAAATCATATGCCTCTGAACCTTCGAAGCTGAGATTCGCCCTTTCCTCGCCTGTGAAACTGCACATAGAAAAGATGCATTTGGTCTCCGAATTTTGGAAAGGAATGTTCTCGGCAGGCTGTCCGATATAAGCATTATCAAAGTTTTCAAGCACTACCTTATCACCAGACAACAACTGAGATTCCTCTGCACCGACCGTGCTTTCGTCACGGCTTTGCGTATCTCTCGGATCTACCTTGATCAGCGCACCGTCGCCGATGCCCGCGCAGGACGGGAGAATGAGCACGATCAGCAGCAATAATATAATAGGTAGATACTTTTTCATATCAGTCACCTCCGATTACGCTGCGAGGTTGAATACGAAATCTCCCTCGAAAGTGAGTGCATCAAACTCAGCGGCGGTAACGTAGATGATCACCGAGCCCT
>JAGBYM010000138.1 GCA_017628755.1 Clostridia bacterium
CTGAACGCCGCAGATGTGCCACAGCAAAGAGCGGCGTAAGAACGCCCGAGATTCCGCTACGGCTTCGCCTTGCGCTTTTTCCGCCGTGTCATCCTGAGCAACGTCGAAATCCGAGTGAAACGAGGATCGAACGATGTGTAGCATCGTTCGGGATCTCGGCGGAAAAAGTTCGACTCCGCTTACGCTCCGCTCAGAATGACACGGGCGCCGCACAAATGCCCATGGCGAAGGCGTCGTAACGAGCAAATAAAAAAGGCAATATCATTCCGAAATCGGTGATATTGCCTTTTGGATTTATTATCCTAAAAATTCCTTTTTAAATTCACCGGGGGTGAGACCTGCTCTTTGCTTAAAAAAACGAACGAAATAGCTCACGTCGTCAAATCCGCATTTTTCTGCGATCTCCGAAACCGTATAATATCCGCTGTTCAGATATTCCTTTGCGTAATATAGCCGTATCGAATCACGGTATTGCATCGGTGTATCCGAATATATTTTTTTCCATTCCCGCCTGAAATTCGTCACGCTCATGTTGGAAATAAACGCTAACCGCTCCAAGGTTATGGGATCTTTGAAATGCTGCTCGATATACTCCTTGGCAGGAAGTAATCTTTGATAAAGAACGGAATTTTGTTCCTTCGTATACTCAAAATAGAACTGCGAAAGCAACTCATAAAGATATCCAACCGCTCGCATTTCATAGCCTGCCTTTTGGGGCGTCCATGCACCGATCAATTCTTTTAAGATTCGCTCGATCTGTTCCAAATTCTTTCCTTGTAGCAGACAGTACATTTTTTCTAACGCGTTCAGATCAGACGAATCCTCGTGAAGATCAAAATTTACGGTATAGTGCTTAAATTCTTTTTCCGTAACAATAGAATAAGCGCAATTTGGAGAAAGAAACAGTGCATCACCGTCTGTGACTGTGATGCGATCCCCTGCGAAAAAACGATACTCTGCCTTTCCGTTCAACACATAAACGAAACCGTAATGACCTCTTCCTTGCGGATACTCACACCTCTGTACGCGATCCAAAATGAATTCATGTGCAATATGTATTTTTTTGATATCCAAATAAAAATTATCAGAAAACATCACAGTTCGTCTCCTCTTTTCATTAGGTCAAGTATAGCACAGGCTAGCATTCTTGTCAAGCAAAAACGGACAGATTATCCTATAAATGGTCATATTATTCCTTGATATATGAGGCTTTTTATGCTAAAATGCTATAAAAAGGAGGATGCAACAATGAAAAAAGCAAAAATAGCAATTATAGGTCTTGGACACTATATTTATTTTAATCAATTTGAGGGACTCCGCGAGGAGCTTATGCAAAAGAGCGAGCAGTTTAAGTCATATCTTGATTCCGAACTGTGCGACGTTGTCGATCTCGGCTATGCTGACTGCGTAGACACTTCCTTTGAGGCGGTCAAAAGATTAAAAAAGGAGGATGCCGATCTCCTCTTTATTATTCTCTCAACCTACGTCCCCTCTGCGGTCTGCGCCCCCTTTGCACGATATATAGATATTCCGCAAATACTTGTGGGAATTCAGCCCCTTGACCATCTTGATTATTCTCACACGACCACATATATGCAGCTTTGCAACGACGACGTATGCGCCATGCCCGAGATAGCGGGAGTGTACGAGCGTCTTGGCAAGACGATTCCCTCATGCATAGTTGCATCTTCATCGCAAAATAATAAAATAAAAAAACAGGTGCGTGAGTGGATATTGGCGGCATCGGCTATGTCGGCATTCAAATACGAGACCTTTGGTTATCTCGGACACACCTATGAGGGAATGTACGACATGCATACCGACCCCACCGCATTTACCTCTGCTTTCGGCTCTCACGTAAAAATGCTTGAAATGTGTGAGCTTTCAAGACTTTCGGATGCGGTCACCGACGAAGAGATCGCAGAGCAGATAAGAGAGATAACCGACACCTTTGAGATATGCGACCCGTCGGTGGATCCCCTGACCGACTTTGTTAAGGAAGATGACCTTGCTTATTCAGCAAGACAATCGGTAGCCCTTAAGAAGCTTGTTGCCGACAACAAGCTGACCGCTCTTGCCTACTATTACAAGAGTGAGCCCGGCAATCCGTACGAGCAATTAGCAGCAAACCTGATCATCGGCAACACGCTTCTGACCTCGTCGGGCATTCCCTTGGCAGGTGAGGCAGATCTAAAAACAGCGGCGGCGATGCTTATTATGAAAAACATCGGCGGGGGCGGATCATTTGCGGAGATACACCCGTTTGATACATCGGATGACGTAGTACTGATCGGTCACGACGGACCGCACAATATAGCAATCGCCGAGGGCAAGCCAAGACTTCGTAAGCTTAAAAAGTATCACGGAAAATCAGGTAGCGGCATCGGTGTGGAATTTTCTCTTAAGGCAGGTCCGATTACTATGTTGAGCATCAACGTGGACAGGGGCGGAAAATTCCGTATGATCGCGGCTGAGGGGACGTCAATTGCGGGAGATATTCCGCAGACCGGTAATACAAATACCCGAGTAAGCTTCGGCGGTGACGTATGCGATTTTCTCTCCCGTTGGAGTGAGGCAGGTCCTACACATCATCTGGCGCTCGGTGTGGGGCATCATATGGACACGTTACGTAAATTTGCAAAGATCAGCGGCATTGAATTGATCGAGGTTAAATAAAAGGAGTTATCTATGTTTAAAAGCGTTACGTTAGAATTGAGCCTAAAGCCTTTTAAACAAACCGATGAAACCTATATTCGAAAGGTATGCGCGCAAATATTTGAACAATGGCGACCGCTTTTAAAAAAGCGAAAGTCGATCTCAATCATGCTTTGGGTTGGCGACGGAAGCGAGATATTGGATTACGCGGGAAATTTGGAAGATATATTCGAATGGGCACGCTTTGTCGGAACGGCAAATCTGCCGTATTTGGAAGACGGCGAGCCTCTTGAAACCTCTTTACACAAAAGAAAGCAAGATTACATCAAAAACGCGCCCGTGATGACCTACGGTATCCTCAAGACGATCATATCCACCTTAAAGGAAGAAGGTAAAAAAGCATTTCCCGAGGCTGTGATACGGGTGGGCGAAACCTTTGACATCGGTCCCGAATTCGCTATTTCGGATTTCAAATACAACCGCCATACCGAGATCTGCTCGGGCTCAAGACTCGACAAGCACGGCTTTGTTGATGCAACGGCAACCTTACACGCGGATGACCGCTATTATGCCGCCTATCCCGTCGGAATCCCCGAGGGAACACCCTTTGGCACATTTCTCGGCAAGCAATCCGAGATTTTCCTGCGAGACATGGGCTTTGATTATCTGTGGCTTTCCAACGGACTCGGTTTCAGTGCCAATCCTTGGGATAAGACGGGTAAGATTTTTGACGGTGAGCGTTATTATCCCGAAAAGTTGGAAATGACGAAGGAAAATGTGTTTGCCTTTTGGAAGCTCTTTAGAAAAGAGTGCTCCTTTCCTCTCGAAACAAGAGGCACGAACAACTCCGTCGGTATCGACTACGCCAGCGACGGCGTACCGCTTTACGACATCTACAATGCCGAGCTTGACATCACCGCACCTCCGAACTCTCCATGGGCGGCACTCAACGACAACTACGGTCTTGAGATTATGGGGCACATGACGCGTGTCTGCGAGTTGCCAAATGAAAGATTTCCGTTCCGCTACTATATCCACGATCCTTGGTGGATCAACTCGCCGTGGTACGACCGCTACGACGGCTCTCCTTGCGACATTTATCTTCCTATGGCAATCTCTCGCATCAATGCCGACGGAAAGATAGAAACTGCAAATTCCTTAAATATCCTTTCTATTGACAATTCCTACGGAGAATTGCCCGACGCATGCGTAAACGAGCCTCTGCCGCACATCCTGAAAGCAGAAAAGGACGCGGCGGACGAGCCTGCGCCCTTGGTTTGGGTCTATCCTATGCGTGAGTACACTACGTCGGAGAATGCCGAGTTGCTCCGAGAAATGAATCTTGGAGATAACTATATCTGTGACGCGATCAACGATGGACTTCCGCTTTGCTGCGTGGTGTCAACCGACAATTTCTTAAAGCACAGTGTAGATATTTATAAGAAGAGCATATTGATCTCGCCTGTTCCCGAAAATCCCGGCGTACTTGATCGATTGCTAACCTTTGCAAAGCAAGGCATTGGCGTACTTGTATACGGAACGAAGGAAAAGCTTCAAACAGTCCCAAACTTTGACAACTTGGTGAAGCTTGACGTTGAAGAGAGCGCAGGTCATTTGCGCGAGGCGCTGTCAGCGTGGGGATATGAGATCTCCTTTGCCAAAAAAGAGGCGGGCATCAAGCCCCCCACCATCGGTATCGTGCGACATGATAACGGTCTGTTTTTCTCGGTCTACAATGCAAACACCACTACCGACACGCACTTGAAATTCCCCCTTGGCGCACCCATATTATGCGGAGCAGAAGCCGAAATGACAGACGGAAGATCGTCCTACCGTTTCAGTCGAGGTGAACATCGGGAATGCAGAGTATTCGTTGAGCAAAATAACGGTATCATCTCCTGCCGTGAGGCGCCCCCTGTTAATGCAAGGTTCAGACGTGCCATCAAAATAACGGGGCTTCGTGATGCGACCGTATGCCTTTTCCCCGAAAAAGGCTGCGAATCGGCTGTGTCGATAGCAAAGTCCAACGACCGAACACCCGAATTTGATTCTCGATTCACTGCCGTCCATGATGAAAAATACGGCACCTATCTGAAGGGTGAGCATATTGACGGAACGATTCGGTTTTTGATTGGACGCAAATGCTAACTACCCATTGTTCGGTTTCGGTCATATTGTAAAGTATCTGTTAAAAGTTGTTGTCCTTTATTGACCACACACCTGTCGGGCAGCCCCATCATCCAAAACGGCAAGCTGGTGGGCGTGCATTGAAATTGCAGAATTTTTGCTTTATTTTACAGAATCGTATCTTGAACGATTTTACGCAATGTGATATGATGATGCTATGACGAAGCAGAAGTTTGTGAGCATGCGCCGCATCTTCTGAATATTCGGGACGAAAGGATGATTGATCATGAACACAAAGCAGATTGTTTTTACC
>JAGBYM010000139.1 GCA_017628755.1 Clostridia bacterium
GCATCTACTCCGCAGGCGAGAAGGAATATGAGATCCGTCTCTCCCGTGAGTCCGGTGTTCCGATCAACGAGTCCGTTCAGGGCGAAATGTCCGCAGTTCGCGACAAGCTCGGTCTCACCCAGTACGTATTCCCTTGGGAAAAGTAATTTAAAAAGAGGATCTCACTCATATGAATTACAGAGAAGAATCGCTTAAAAAGCATGCGGAATGGAACGGTAAGATCGAAGTTACCGCTCGCATTCCCGTAAACACCCGCGAAGATCTCTCTCTCTCATACACCCCCGGTGTTGCAGAGCCCTGTCTCGCAATCCAGGCTGACTATAACAAGTCCTTCGAGCTTACCCGCCGTTCGAACCTCGTTGCCGTTATCACTGACGGTACCGCAGTTCTCGGTCTCGGTGACATCGGTCCCGAGGCAGGTATGCCCGTTATGGAGGGTAAATGCCTTCTCTTCAAGGAATTCGGCGACGTTGACGCATTCCCTCTCTGCATCCGTTCCAAGGACGTAGACGAGATCGTTCGTACTATTTATCTTCTTTCCGGCTCCTTCGGAGGTATCAACCTCGAGGATATCGGCGCACCCCGTTGCTTCGAGATCGAGCGCCGTCTCATTGAGATGTGCGACATCCCGATCTTCCACGACGACCAGCACGGCACCGCAATCGTTGTTGCCGCTGCTCTTATCAATGCGCTCAAGATCGTTAAGAAGGATATGGCAGAGATCAAGATCGCTATGAGCGGTGCGGGCGCAGCAGGCGTATCCATCGCAAAGCACCTCATCAATATGGGCGCAACCGCAGGCAACATCATTATGTGCAACAGCCGCGGCACCATCTATGAGGGCAAGCCCGGTCTTAACTCCGAGATCCAGGAAATGGCTAAGATCACCAACAAGGATAAGGTTGACGGCACTATCGCAGACGCTCTCCGCGGCGCAGACGTGTTCATCGGCGTATCCGCTCCCGGCACCGTAACAGCTGAAATGGTCTCCACTATGGCAAAGGACGCTATCGTATTCCCGATGGCTAACCCCACCCCCGAGATCATGCCCGACGAGGCAAAGGCAGGCGGCGCACGTATCGTTGGTACCGGCCGTTCCGACTTCCCCAACCAGATCAACAACCTCCTCGCATTCCCCGGCATCTTCCGCGGTGCGCTTGACGTCCGCGCGTCGGTAATTAACGAGGAAATGAAGGTTGCAACCTCCCGCGCTCTCGCTTCTCTCATCAGCGAAGAAGACCTCAACGAGGAGAACATCATCCCCTCCGCGCTCGACAAGAACGTCGGCAAGGTCGTCGCAGCTGCAGTTGCAGAAGCTGCAAAAGCAACCGGCGTTGCAAGAATCTAAAAACAACAACAAAACCGAGTCACTCAGGTGGCTCGGTTGTTTCGGTGAAGTGTAAAGTTATTGAAAAACGACAGCTAAAAAGTTTTGATCGAACTTTTTATAACGGAGTTCAAAAAGCTAAACAAAGGAGACCGCACTCTTATACTCCCCCTCCTCGGTTTACGAGGAGGGGGTGGGGGAGGTGTCCCTATTTGAAATATACAAAATTATAGGATTACGACAAAATCAATGTAGCTACATAAAATTCGAGTACTCGCGAGGCATCCCCCTCCCGGTTTACGGGAGGGGGAGCGAGGGGGTGGGTCCCTCTTAAAGGCGCGATTTTTTCGTTCATTGCTTTTCCGACTCATATAAACGCTCCAAACCGCATATATTTTACCGAAATATATTCCCACGGAGGAAAAGAAATGACTGATAATTTAAAGGGAAAATTTGATTACACCGCGCGCGTTCTCGACCGCACGGATTTTTGCGACCTATCCGACGACTACACTTTACCCGACTACATGCCCGCTATCGGGCGCGTGATCTCCTGCTCCGCGACAGCCGCGCCTCCCGCGCTCTACCTCGGCGGCGGAAACATCGAATTCGCAGGAGGTGTGCGATATCTTCTTCATTACGAATCTGCCGAAGATTCAACACTTTGGTGCGCAGAGCTCCCGAGTGAGTACGACCACCTCATATACGCAGACCGCATCCCGAATCTTCCGAGCGATCCCTCCGACATCGCAGGACTCGTGAGCGCCGAAGCCGAGAACGTCAGCGCACGTATTACGGCTCCGCGCCGTCTCACAGTCAAGTCGAAAGTCCGTCTAGGAATGGGTATTTCCTGCGCTTCAAAGTTTGAGACCGCCTTTCGCGGCGATGCGGACGACACAGACGCGCTCCGTTATCTCGAAGCTTCCTCTCCCTACGGCATCAATTCCTGCGGTACAAGTGCGCCGATAATCTGCCGCGATAAAATTGCCTTCTCCGAGCTCGGGCTATCCGATACTGACACCTGCCGTGTGATCTCTTCCCGCGCCAAAGTCATGATAAACCGCGCAGAAACAAACGGAAATTCGGTTGATTGCAAGGGCGAGATCAACGCTTGTATGCTTTATACTTCCGAGAATGAAAACGAGCGTCCGAGACGTATCACCCGCAGGATCCCCTTCTCCGCTGAAATTCCTATGACAAATCTTCCCGCGGTCTCTGCGTCACCTATAGGAGTCAGAGCGTACGGAATCTGCCCCACAGTTACCGCAACTTCGGGCGAGGACGGAATCAATCTTGAAACCGCCCTTATGCTTTCTGCCGAGTCGGCTTGGATGTCCTCGCTCTCCTACCTCAAAGACGTATATTCGCAAACCGCCGAATGCGAACTCTCAAAAGCACCCCTTGAGTTCCGCATTCCCCTGGCGTGCTTCAACGGCAATGCCACGATCAGCGCGCAGTCAAAGCTTGACACACTCGGTCTCGACGGCGGTATGAAATTACTTGATTACAACGCAACCGTCCTCCCGAATACCGAATGGGAAATCACCGACAGCGGAAAATTCGTTCTGAACGGCAAAATGAAGGTTACTGCGGTAGCCGACAACGGTGCCGAGCTCCTCCCCGCCGAATTTGAATCCGATTTCAAATACACCGCTGACATACCCGATGCAAAGGGAGCGTTCTCTCCCAAGATCAACGTAATTGCAGATGTTTCGGATATCAAATGCCGTCTCGACAGCGACAGGATCTACGCCGACTGCGAGCTATGCGTCTCTGTCCTTGCAGAGGACGAAAAAAAGGTCAGTGCCGTTTCCGAGGTCAACCTGACTGCCGTACACTCGGAAAACAAATCCGCATCACGTATCATCGTCTGTTATCCCGCTAAGGGCGAAACGCTCTGGGACGTTGCCAAGAGATACCGCGCAGATGTCAATGATATTGCCGAAAATAATTCCCTTTCCGTCACATCTCCCGACGCTTCGGATTCGCTAGCCAAATCCAAGTTCCTTATAATATGAAAAAAACAGCCCTGCTTTTGCAGGGCTGTTTTTCTTATATAATCGGAACAGTCAAAGCTTGGAGCGCAGTGTATGCGGCATCCAAAGACTCTGCCGAAATATACATCGCGATCATTCCAATTGCCGAAAGTCCCATAAGGATCGCCATGATCGCGGCTACTATTCGAACTATTTTAGGCATTTTATTACTTCCTTTGATAAATCAACCGCCTCCCGAAGGAGGCGGTTGATCTATGTAAGATCTGAATTAATCTTTAAGATTAGTTCTCTCTCTTCTTGAAGCTTACAGCAGCAACGCCGAGGGTTGCAACTGCTACGAGAGCTACTACGAAGAAGATAGCGTTGTCACCGGTATCAGGGTTCTGAACTTCGCCGCTTGCGGGAAGAATAACAGCCTTGAGGTTGGTGTTCTTGGTGCAGAGCTCATCAAGCCATGCATAACCGCAATCCTTGCAGTACCAGTACTCGATGTTACCGTTCTCGGTAGCGGTGGGAGCCTTAGCTGCTACGTGCTCAACGTTGTGAGCCTCAGCAACCTTAACGGACTGGAGGTTGGTAACCTGAGTTCTTGCCTCGTCGAGCCATGCGTAACCGCATACGGTGCAGTACCAGTACTCAACGTTACCCTCGGTCTCACAACCGGGAGCCTTTGCTGCTACGTGCTCGATGGTGTGGTCAAGAGTGGGAAGCATTACTGCCTTGAGGTTGGAAAGAACGCCGCCTGCTACCTCTACGTAATCGCAGTTGGAGCAGTACCAGTACTCGATGTTACCGAGCTCGAGACAAGTAGCTGCCTTAGCCTCTACGTGTACGAGTGCGTGACCTGCGCCGAGCTTAACGGACTGGAGGTTAGTAACAAGAGTTCTTGCCTCGTCGAGCCATGCGTAACCGCAAACGGTGCAGTACCAGTACTCAACGTTACCCTCGGTGGTGCAAGTAGTAGCAACTGCTGCTACGTGCTCGATGGTGTGGTCAAGAGTGGGAAGCTGAACAGCCTTGATGTTGGAAAGCACGCCGCCTGCAACCTCAATGCGATCACAGTTCTTGCATGCCCAGTACTCGATGTTACCGAGCTCGAGGCAGGTGGAATCCTTAGCCTCAACGTGTGCAAGGTCGTGAGCTGCGGGAAGGATTACGGAAAGACGGTTGGTAGCAACGCCACCGGTGGTCTCCATCCAGTCACATACGGAGCAGTAAGAGTACTCAATGTTACCCTCTTTCTCGCAGGTGGGAGCTACAGCTGCTACCTTAACGAGCTTATGGGTATGAACAACACTCTCTTCATATGCGCCGCAAGCACAAGAACGAGCCTGAACGGGATCACCGTTTTCGTCAATGCGAACGGTCTTCCAAGCGGACCAGTCATGCTCAGGACAGTTGGTTGCTGCGGAAGCGATAACTACCATTGCAGAAACGCAAAGTACGAGAGCAAAAAGAATAGATACAAACTTTCTCATAATTTAATCTCCTTTGTTTGATATGAAAGTTTACGAGCATATTATACCACATCTGGCTTTACAAGTCAATCCTTTTCAAAAATCTTTTCATCCAATCCCGAGGATTTTTTAAAAATATTTTTCGCCATTTGTTAACATTCTTGATTTTTCCACAAAAAATCACTAAAATCGCTACGATTATTGTGTAATTTTTTGCTACTTTCCATTATTTGCTATTTTTGTTTATATATTGATATTTGATATTTTTCGATCCCTATTTACAAGTTCTGCGTAATGTGGTATAATATTCATATAAGTACAAATCCCGGAGGCAACGACCGAAATGACCGCAAAGAAACGCATCTTATGCGCATTGCTATCTTTAGTGATGATGCTGACGCTCCTGTCCGCATTCGCACTTCCCGCACAGGCATCTATCAAGCCGAATTACAGCGCATACCAATACGGAGACGCATACAAAACAAGCATTTACTACACTCAGCTCCTTGAAGCCAAGACCAAGCTCACGGGCGACCACCGTTACGACGTCATCACGATCGCGCTCTCACAGCTCGGCTACCACGAGGGCGACCGCGACGCCGATATGGACGGCTGGAATCTGGGCGGCTCTAACAACTATGTCGAGTATAACCGCCTCTTCATCAAGCTTGAAGGCATATGGGGATACGCATGGTGCGCGGCATTTGTGTCATGGTGCCAGTTCCAGGCGGGCATTCCCGCTGATATTGACTGCTCCGAGGTCAGCTGTCCGCGTATGATCAACGAAATTCTCAAGCCGCAGGATCTTTACCGCACCCGCGAATCGGGTTACACTCCCCTTCCCGGCGACCTGATCTACTTCAAGAGCGCAACCTCAACGGCGATCTCGACTCACGTCGGAATCGTCATCGGAATCCGCGACGGATACGTCTTCACGGTTGAAGGCAACGGCGGTGACGTCGTCGCACGACACAAATACGCTCTCGATGACAGCTACATAGTCGGCTACGGCGCGCTCAAATATGAAACCAAGGAAGGCACGGATTACTCCGTCTTCTCCCTTGAGGATGATGCGGCGCATCCCGGAAAATTCTTCGTCACCGCGGATTCGCTCAACGTCCGCACGGGTCCCGGAACATCCTACTCGATCCTCGGAACACTTAAAAAGGACGACGAGGTCGAAGTACATAAGTTCAACGAAAACTGGGGACGGATTGATTTTGGCGGTAAGGAAGGCTGGATCTCGGCTTCCTATCTCCGTTCGGCGGACAAAAACGTGTTCACTGTATATTATAATGTAGGTGAAGGCAAATTCCCGATCGAGCTTCAGCGCAAGCATCCGGGAGCCGATCTGACGATTCCCAAAGAAACACCGACCCGCGAGGGAAACACCTTCATCGGTTGGGCGACCGAAAAGAAGGGCTCGGCTGTATACAAACCCGGTGACAAATACACCACAGACGCTGACGCAGAGCTTTACGCCGTCTGGGAGCCCATTATGCTGACTGTCACCTTCATCGACCACGACGGAAGCGTACTTGCCACCGAAAGCTATGCCTACGGCTCCCGAATTTACGATCCCGAAGGCATCACGCCTACACGCGCCAACGACGCCGAGAACGCATATGAATTTGCGGGATGGGACGAAAAGCTCACGTGGTATGTCAAGCGCGATATGACTTACACCGCAACCTACACCTCGCGCCCGCTGACGGATGCAGAAAAGGAAGCGGCACTCACGGTGAATGCGACGGAAGAAATTACCGAACCCGCTACTGAAAAAGGATGTGGAGCAGCAGTATTGTCGCCCGTCTTCACCATTATTCTTGCAGTCAGTTACGTTTTCACAAGAAGACGGGCGAATGACCGTCTCGCTTCGCGAGAATGATTATTTGCCTGCGGCAAAATAGTTATCCGCTACGCGGAATGGTTATTTGCCTTCGGCAAAATGAAGGTAGATTTTCGCCATGGCGAAAATCAAATTAAAGAACCGCTACTGCGCAGGATGCGCGGTAGCGGTTCTTTACATATTTAATTAATATCAAAATCAACCATTACGGGGCAATGGTCCGAGGAGAGGAAGGAATAGTCATCGAGGATAACTCGGAACATCTTGGGTGCAAGTGTGCTCTGGTTATAGAGAAGCGCATGGTCGATCGCTCTGTTATAGGGATTGGTGGGAGCGATGGGAACGAGATAGAGTCTGAGTGTCTCGTCGTACGCCGAATAGCTGTGGTGAGTGGTGCTGTCCATAGTATCGGGAGAGATCTTCTGGAAATTCAGGAAGCCCTCTTTGTTGAGGATTCCGAAGGGTTCGGAATTGATATTGCAGTTATAGTCGCCGCCGACAACGAAGGGGCAGTTGTACTTTGACGTGATCTTCTTTGCAACCTCGGCAAGCTGAGCCGCGTCCTTGAGACGTGACGCATTTCCTGCATCGTCGCCCTTATAGTAGAAGTGAGTAGAACCTACGGCAAATACGTCACCGGTTGCCTTATCCTTGAAGACAGCCCATGTGACAGCCTTGGACTTGTCGCCCGCGCCGTCATCGTAGAGGTGGTAGCCGCATTCAAGAAGCTCGAGCTTGTCTGCGCGGTAAAGCATAGCGGTGTAGTCATGCGCATTGCTGTTGTTTGGCTTACTGGGTACGCCGGTGTAGCCGTGTCTCTTCATAAAGGTATGATAGGAAGTTACCTTATCCGAGCTCTCCTGAAGTCCGATAACGTCGGGCATATACTCGAGGTGGAGCTCCGCCTGCATAAGGTTTCTGGTCTCTGCGGGATGCTCAGCCTGGTGGCTTCCGTAAATGTTATTGAAGATAACTCTGTATTCGCCTGCTCTCGTTTCGATATCCGAGGCAAGCTCGGGAACAGCAACGCCACTGTGAGTGAAGCCTTCCTCAATGGTAACGGTCTCGCCCTTGAAGAGAGTGCCGGTGAGGTACTTAAGAACCTCACGGTAGCCCTCAAGGCACTCTGCGGAAACGTAGAGCTTATTGCCCGAGGCTTTTATCGAATAACCGTGCTTGGTGGTAACCTTTTCGCCACCGTGCGCGGTGTCACCGAAAACGATCTCTTTTCTGTTTTCTTTATCCGCCGTTGTAACAGCCGCAAGATCGAGAACGTATCCCGCATCGCGTGCAAGCTCATATGCAAAGAGACGCGCATTTCTCTCCGCGGAATAAAGATCGCTCTTGGAGTAAACTATACGGAACTCGGAAAGATCGCTACCGAGAAGAGTGCAGCTTCCGATAGAGTACTTTTTATACGTATAAGCAAGGATATTTGCTTCGGTCATAACAATCGTAGCGTTACCCTGATCGTTCTTACCCTGCTTGATGAGGACGTCGTTGATGAAGCGGTCGCTTGCCTTTTCAATTGTATCGAGAGTGGTTCCCATAAGAACGATCTTGTCGCCGTCAAAAGTGACGGTATAGTCGCGCGAGCGCATACCGGGAAGGACCTTCTGCGAAGCCTCGCGGTTGGTCGGGCCGAGAAGGATCTCATACTGATGCTCAACGCCCGAGTCACCTATAGGCTTGTCGAGTATTCTGTCGCCGACAATCTTGGGCTCAACGCCGGTGTATTTCTTGATGTGCTTGCGCAGCTCAATCGCGATATCCTTTACCTCTGCGTCAAAATCTTCAGGATAAACGATATAGAACTCACAGGTCTTGTTCTCGCTGAACTTCAGCTCTGCGGGTGCGGGTTCGGTCTCTTCGACAACCGGCTCGGTAGTCTGAACGTCACCGCTCTGCTCGGGCTCTTCCCCGGGTGTGCACGAAGCAAAAACGAAGAGAGAGAGGATGAGCGTGAGAATAATCAGATAAATACTGTACTTTTTCATGTGTGCCTCCATTATATCGGATGTTTTTCAATATATTCATCAAGCAGTCTTGCCGCGAGTCTTACAGCCTCAAGGCAGGGTCTTCTTGCATAATATTCGACGCTTCTCTCCTCGGGAACGTAATGCGAAGAGACAGCCTTTTCGCCCATTCGGGCAGTCAGGATATCGCGACAGACAACGCTTCCCCATCTTTCAGAGAAGGCGGCGCCGAGCTCCTGAATTCTTTTGTAATGTTCGCTTTTTTCTCCCTGTGCGGGTGGGATCGGGAAGCCATAGAGCAATCCCGCCGCCATGGCGGCACCCGAGAAAGCTCCGCAAACCTCGCGCATTCTTCCGACTCCGCCTCCCATAGAAGAGGACAGCCGCGCGGCTGTTTCATAATCAAGTCCGTGAAGATCGCAAAAGGCGCAGAATACCGCCTGGGCACAGACGGCTCCCGAGAGAAAAAGCTCTGCCGCACGTGCTTCGTGCGGTGTCATATTTTCTCTATCCATCAGAAATTATCACGCTTTCTTTCAAAGCTGAGATAACGTGTGCCTTGGAATGTGAGCTCTCCGCTGTCGCCAACCACAAGGATCCCGAACTCATTTTCGGGCACACGGAGCTCCGAGCGGTCTCCACTCTCAAACTCAAATGTCACGTAGTAGGTATATCTGTAGTGATGATGGTGATCGTGATGATGGCGGTGGACGTCCGAACGTTTATCAACTATCTTCGCGTTCACGGTCAGACGGGGAGAATTGTCATTTCTTCTCTTCTCTTTTACCGTTTGTGAAAAAGTGTAAACAAACATACCGATAACAAACATAAATACAAGAGGAACCATTATAAACGGAAGCGCAAACATAAATCCCATTGCCGATCTCCTTTATTTTAAGTCAATAAGTTTGCTGAGGCAACCCTCAAGAAGAACTCCGTCGCGGCGCGGTTCATCGTCACCGTATTCAAGAGAGTAATCAATAACCTCTGCCGTGAAGTGCGAAGCATATGCCGCGCCCTTTTGCAGAACTTCCTTATCGTGCGGCTTGCCCGAGCGGATGATGTATGCAAGCAGAACAGAGGAAAACAGATCGCCCGTGCCGGGATAATCGTTTCTTCTTGCGCGCTCGGAATGCATCTTGCCAAGGCAGTATGTACCGACACCGCCGTCAAAGTGAATTCCCGTGATAATGCACTCGGCACTTGTAAATTCAGTTATCTTTTCTGCTATCGAGCCGATAACCGACTCGGCTTCATCAATCGTCAAAGCAGAAAGATCGGGATATGGCGTATCTGTCATAAGACACGCTTCTGTGAGGTTCGGAGTGATGATATCGGCGCGTGCGCAAAGGCGTTTCATTTCCGATATCAGCTCGGGGAAACACGCGGAATAAAGCACCCCGTCATCACCCATAACGGGATCGACGAATACGAGTGTATCTTCATCGGCAGTGCGCTCAATAAAGTCCTCTATGGTCTTCACCTGCTTTTCGCTTCCGAGGAAACCCGTGTATATAGCGTCAAAATCAATGCCGAGCTCTGAAAAATGCTTTCCGACAGCCTCGATCGAGTCGTCAAGATCGCGGAAATGCATATCGGTAAATCCGCCCGTGTGGGTTGAAAGCAGAGCCGTCGGCACAGGGACGGTTTGTATTCCCGCCGCAGAGAGCGCGGGGATAATCACCGTCAGCGCACATCTGCCGAAACAGGAAAGATCGTGAAGCGCCGCAACTCGCGGCAATTTGCGTTTTGTGTTCATGTTTAATCTCTTATTATTCAGTATCGTCGCTTACCAGACCGAAATATCTGTCAAGCACTTCTCTTGCCGCCCAGGATGCGTTATAACCGTTCGCGCCGCGCTCAAGGATGCAGGCAACGACGATCTCGGGCTCTTCGAGAGGGGCAAACGAGACGAAAACAGCATTGTTGCTCGTTGTTGAGAAGGTCTGCGCAGTACCCGTCTTACCGCCCGCGCCGATTTCGGCAGGAAAATCTCCGAAAGCTTTGCGGAGATCCGCGGAGGATGAAAGCACTCCGTACATACCCTCGATGATCGCATCGTAAGCCGCATCGGCAATATCAACCTCGGCAAGGATCTTTTCCTCGGGAACGTAGAGAGTCTCGCCGCCGAAGGATTTGACTTCCTTCAGAAGGTGCGCGGCATAGCGCGTTCCGCCGTTTACGATCATAGAAATGTAGTTCGATATCTGGAGGGGCGTATGCTCACTGTATCCAACGCCGATGGAGGTTCGAAGAGTATCACCCGGCATCCACGCCTTATCGCTCAGCGGAATATTCAGCGTCTGCTTATATGCCGCATCACCAAGAATGCCCACGTTTTCGGGGAGCTCAATACCCGTATTCTCGCCCATTCCGAAGAGTGAAAAATATCTGTTTATTCTGTCGATTCCCATTATTCTGCCTATTTCATAGTAGAAATAGTTGCAGGAAACACTGATCGCACGCGAGACCGTTATCGGTCCGTGCGAATTATGGTAATCGGTATAGTACCAGCACTCGGGCTGATAGTCCTCATAGTAGGTATAAATACCCTTGGTATTAATCTTTGTCAAGCTTGTGAAGAGCGCGCCTTCAAGGTAAAGAGGCTCCGCCATAGCCGCAACCGACATACCGATCTTCGCGGTTGAACCCGGACGGTACTGTCCCATCAGCGCGCGGTTGGTATAAACCTGCCGCGGATCGTTGACAAGCTCGGAAAAATCCTTATTGAAAGTTGCGAGGTCGAAGGTAGGATACGAACCCATCGCGAGTATCTCGCCGCCTTTGGCGTTCTGAACGACTATCGCACCCGCGTCGCAGTCCTCGCCGTCAAGGTCACCCTCAATCGTCGCGGATCTTTCAACAACGTATTTTACATTGTCGGCAAGAGCATCCTCCGACGCGATCTGCAAGTTTATATCGATCGTAAGATAGATGTCACCGCCCGCGCGAGGCTCTTTTGTCACCTCACAGCTGACAATGTTGCCGTCCTTATCCTCAACGATCGTCATCTCGCCGTCGATTCCGCGGAGATATTCTTCAAAAGCAAGCTCGCATCCGCTTACACCGACTTTTGCGGTCACGGGATATCCGAGCGCGGAATAATACTCGGCGTCTTCGGCAAGAATCCGGCTGATTCTGCCGAGAATATGCGATGCGTAGCCGGGATAATAATACTGTCTTGCATAATCCGCTTTAAGAGTTGCGCCTCTGACACCAAGCTCACGAACCGCGGTTATGACGCTCATATCAATGCCTTCGGCAAAAATATAGGGTTCGATGGCGGAAAAACGCATTGCCTCCATCTCGTATCTGACACGGATAAGCTCGCTGATCTCGCGGGGAGAATACATAAGCATTCCGTCTTCTTTTACCAAAAGATACTTTTCGGCAACCGCTTTTGCGATATCAGCGGCGGGAGCATCCTCGGGGAGTCCGTATTCGCCTATGATTCGTGCAAGCCTTGCCTTGACGGTTGAGCTTTTCAGTACCTCTACGTCAAATGTGATATCGGGATAAACACCCTTGAAGGGACATTGCTTTTCTGCGCGGAAATCGGTTCCCTCAAGTGTGGAAAGGATCGTGAGAATATCGTCGTTCTGCTCCGCGTAGGTCTTTGCCATAGCGGAATAGTCGTACATCAGCGAATAATTATATTCGTTGCCGACAAGTTTATTGCCGTTTCTGTCGTAAATCTCACCGCGCATGGCGTAAACGGCGACCTTGCGGGTCGTGTAATCGTCGGTACTTACCTCTTCCTTTGAGCCGTAGATGCTCTGGATGCGGAAAGCCGACGCAATATATAAAACACAAACGATCAGAAAAAACGCGGCTATGATGATATAGCGGTAAAGATATTCGCTTCTGCCGTATTCGTTTGACAGCTCTTTTGCCGGCTCGTTATTATAACGGTCGTTCATACCGCGTCTCCTTTCGTTAAGCTAAGAATTGTTTTTTATATAAAATCCGTTTTTTCGGCGGCTCCGCCGACCGAAAAAACACCGACCGGACGAGCCGGGCGAGTCCGCGCGCCGAGGGGAGCTGTCAAAATTTCAATTTTGACAAGCGGCGATAAGCGCGCGTAACACTTTAAAAACAAAGTTTTTAAAGTGAGTATCCTATTCCATCTCGATCTTCTTGTGGAAGGGGCGGACTGTCATTCTGATAAGAAAATACATAGGCACCGAGCAAAGAAGAGTGAGAAAATATTCGGGGATTACGATCTCGGTAAAGATCAGAAACAGATTAACGTCAACCTCGGAAAACATCGAATGAATTACGCTGAGAAGTCCTCTGAGGCCGGCTCCGATGAGCATATAAAGCAGCCACGAAGCAAAATTTCTGTTGAGAAAGATGCGGCTGACAACTCCGAAAAAGTAACCGCAAAGCATATAGAAAAGCGGGAAAAACATCATATAAGCTCCGCTTCCGAAAGCCTCTGCAAGCACTCCGGCGCAGATGCCCGCAATCGCTCCGCTTCTCTCGCCGTCAAAAATGGCAAGTCCGATGACGGATATAAGCAAAAGATCGGGGGTTGTATCGAACAATCCCGATGCCGCAAAAAACGAGCTTTGAATTACTCCCGAAAGAAAAACGGGCAGGGCGAACAGCAATATTTTTCCGAGAACCTGAGAGGAAAAAAAGCTGTACTTCTTTTGTTCCTTGAATTCCATATCAGTCCTCCCGCTCGGAGTAGATATTATATTCGGTTATGATCATCAACTTTGCCACCGAATCGAGATCAGCGGCAGGCTCGACGGTTGCGGTCAGCGTACGCGAAGCCTCATCCATCTTGATCTCGGTGATCTTACCGATCATAAGTCCTCTCGGATAAACGCCTCCGATACCCGAGCTTACTACCTTGTCGCCAACACGGATATCCGAATCGGGCTCGATATAAACCATTTGGCATATACCCTCGGTACGGAGCTCGTAAGTACCCTCAACCACACCGAGAACACCCGATCTCTCAATAAATCCGCCGACAGCCGAAGCGGTTTCAGTAAGAAGCACCGCCTTCGACCAAGTCGCGCCGACCTCGGTAATATGGCCGACAAGTCCGTCCTCGGTAATTATCGGCATATTGACCTCAATGCCGTGGAGCGTGCCCTTAGAGAGGGTGTAGACCGTTCTGTAATTCGTTGATTCGCGCCCGATAACGGTTGCGTCCTCAAAGAGGAAATCAACGTGCTCCTCCTTGATTCCAAGGAAGGAATTTAGGAACTTATTCTCCTCCCCGATAAGCTCGGCATCGTAAACGAGATTCTTATAACCTTCAAGCTCGGCGCGGAGCTCCTCGTTTTCATCGCGCAGGTCTTCAAGCGTTCTGAAATACATTGAAAATCCCGAAAGACCTTCGCCGACCTTGGTGAACGCCCATCTGAAAGGAGTTGAAACCGTTACAAGTGCGGAACGGATATAGGAACCCTGCCCCATCGCGCAGAGAACTCCCGGCACGATCGACAAAAGCAGAGCGACAGCGAGCGATATTAAGAAAAATCTGCTCTTTAAAAGTTTAAGAATGAATCCCATATCCTTGTTCCTGTTCTTTATGTGGCGTTATCTTGCGCGGTATTTCGCCACGCTACTGTAATTTCCTTCAATAACGCGTCCGATTCCGAGAGCAACGCTGTCAAGCGGTCTCTTTGCAACCGTAACGCGGACGCCCGTACGCTCGGTTATGAGTGCGGGCAAACCTCCGAGAAGCGCACCGCCTCCCGCAAGCATAATGCCAAAATCGAAGATATCGGCGGAAAGCTCGGGCGGTGTGTTCTCGAGTGCAAGTCTTATAGTATCTATGATCTGATCAACCGACTCGCGCATGGCTTCTCTGACCTGCGCCGAGGTGATCGTCATGACCGCGGGCAGACCCGTACGGAGATTTCGTCCTCTGATCTCGCGTTCACCGCGGTCCATGCTCGGATGCACAGATCCGATATCCTTCTTGAGTGCCTCTGCAGTGCCGTCACCGACCAGGATCTTATGCTCGCGCTTCATATACTGAACGATCGACTCGTCGAGCACGTTACCCGCAGTTCTGATGCTATGCGAGATAACGATGCCGCCAAGGCTTATTACCGCAACCTCGGTTGTTCCGCCGCCGATGTCAACGATCATCGAACCGCGAGCACCCGCGATCTTGAGTCCCGAGCCGATAGCCGATGCAATCGGTTCCTCGACCAGCGCAACGCTCTTTGCACCCGCCTCAAAGGTCGCGTCCTCAACCGCACGGCGTTCAACCTCGGTAACACCGTAGGGGATGCAGATCATAACTGTCGGACGTGAAAGAACTCCGCCCGCCGAAACCTTCGAGAAGAAGGAATGAAGCATACTTGCCGTCTTGTCGAAATCGGCAATAACGCCGTCCTTAAGCGGCCTTTGTGCCACAATATTGCCGGGAGTCTTGCCTATCATGCGCTTCGCCTCACTGCCGACGGCAACTACTCGCTTTTTCACCTGATCTACCGCCACGACCGACGGCTCGCGCAAGACTATTCCCTTGCCTTTCATATATACCAGAGTATTGGCAGTACCCAGGTCTATTCCCAAATGCTTGGACATTTTAATTCTCCATCAATCTATGTTTTTTATGCGAATATCAAACTCCTCTTCAAGAAGAGTCTTTACCGCGTGGATGGGCAAGCCGACGACCGAATACCAGTCGCCCGTGACGCCCGCAATATAGAGTGCGGCGCGACCCTGAACCGCATATCCGCCCGCCTTGTCGTAGGGTTCATCGGTCGAGATATAATCCTCGATCTCCTCTGCGCTCATATCGTCAAAGGTAACGTAAGCGGTTTCAACGGCGGTAGCAAATTTACCCTTATATCCGATACAGATTCCTGTATGTACCGCACTTCCGCAACCGCAGAGCATAGTCAGCATTCTGCGCGCGTCCTCTTTATCAGTGGGCTTGCCGAGAATCTCGCCGAAGCACTCGACAAGAGTATCGGCGGCGAGGATAACGCAGTCCGCAAGCTCGGGATGCGCATCGTAAAGAGCCTTTGCTTTGCGACGTGCAAGCATTGTAACAGCGTCCGCGCCTTCGATACCTTCGGGCAGACTTTCGTCCGCATCCACGGGCATAATATCAAATTTCAAGCCAACGCTTTCAAGTATTTCTTTTCTTCTCGGCGACTGTGATGCAAGAATGAGTTTCATATCAGTTTACCCCCGTCGAGCCGAATCCGCCGGTGCCGCGCTCTGTTTCGTCAAGCTCGTCCACAGGAAGGAAAGCCGCCTGAATCACAGGCATGAACATCAGCTGAGCTATACGGTCGCCGTCGCATACCTTAAAGGGTTCGTTGCCATTATTTATCAGAGTTGCGCGGAGCTCACCGCGGTAATCCGAATCGATGATTCCGATACCGTTTGCAAGAGTGATACCGTGCTTTGCGCCAAGACCGCTTCTGCCCGCCATAATAGCGACAACGTCATCGCGTCCGGTCGAGATGGCAATACCCGTGGGGATCATTGCTCTTTCGCCGGGATTTATGATGACTTCTCCGCCCTCAAGAGCCGCGCGCACGTCAACGGCAGCCGAGCCGGGAGTTGCATATTCGGGAGCCGAAGCTCCGCGTGTCAGTTTGATCTTAACGTCTATTTTCATGAAAGTATACCTCGCCATAATAATTAAATACAGTTATTTAATATTATATCATATATTTTATTTATAATCAAGAGGATATATATTAAATAACAAAAAAATACCGATCCGCTAAATGCGGATCGGTATTCATATCAACCGAGAAGCTTTTCGAGATCTTCGTTAAGAGTGTCCAACTTTTTCTGGACCATCCTCTCCATCTGTTTTAAGAAAGAACTTGCATTGGAATTGTGGTTTTTAATAGCATCTCTGAACGTCTTGTGAGGTGCGTCGATAGCGTTGCAATTAAGAATGCCCGCCTCTATCCATACGTTCTGGGTAATATGGTCAAGCATAGCAACCGACTGAGGGTCGTTTGCATATCTGCCCTTGAGAGCCTGCTCGTAATATGCGGGAGTGATGGTCTTGAAGCTCTGCGAAGCCATTACTTCAAGAACAGCACCGAGCATTGCAAGCTCGTCATCGCTGAAGTTAAAATTGGGAATCGAAAATGCCGAGAAGGAGTCATGGATCGCCGAGCGGTTGATCTGCTGATTCTCGTCAAACTTGGGAAGCGGAACGATACCGTAGTTGGTCATACCGACCAGGTCGTTTTCACACTCGATAAGACGGAGAGTTACCATTGCAGCCTCTTCATTTACAAAGCTCTGAGCAATGGCATCCTGCTCGGTGTCGCCCGACTTATAAGCAACGCGCATAACGCCCTCGTTATTCCAGAAGAAATCGTTAATGGCCTCGATAGCTTTGGCGGTACGCTCAAGATTGAGATCGTACTTGTAGTATCCATCTTCGTTCTTGGTAAGGATCGGGAGCTCGAAGGATGCCCAATAGCCATCAACACCAATCATATCGTGGTTACCCATAAAGCCGAAAACGTCACCCTCATCGCTATTGCCGTTACCGTTTCTATCCCTGTAAAGCTGTTTAGCCAGAACAGACTGCTTTTCAAACGTCCATTCGCCCTTATCAACGGTATCGTAAAGAAGCTCGATACCTGCGTCATTGAACATATCAATATTGAAGAAGGTTACAAAAATAAAGCGATAGTAGGAAAGAAAGACAGCGCCCGAGCAGAGATACTGCGAGCCCGCAACATCCATTGCGGTGTTAAGACCCTGCGACCAATAAGGCTTTGACAGATCAAGGTTTTCGACGTCGGTAAGACTGCGGTAAAGTCCCTCTGCCTGAGTGGAAGCGGCAACGTAAGCCGCATTTGAAACAAGGTCTACCTCCTCTGCACCAGAATCGATATATAAGCGAAGAGCATCGCGAACTGCATAGTTATCGGTGGAAGTAGTACTACCTACACCCTGATAAACGATATCAATGCCAAGACGCTCGGAAACGAGCACGTTTCTCTGATAAACAGCATCGTTAATGATGGTACCGTTTTCATCAGTAACAGCGATTTCGTCGATTACCCAGTCGCGGTTGCGGCCTAGGATGACAATGTCCTCACCGCCGAAATCAAGCTCGGGAACGTCATCGCCTACAATAGTCTCCTCGGGA
>JAGBYM010000140.1 GCA_017628755.1 Clostridia bacterium
AAGCGAGCATTTGTGAGAATGTTCGCGACGACACCGAAGCTATCATAGTAGAAAGCCGTAACCGATGCCGAGGAGTTGATACCGATGGTATATGCAGAGTAAGCAACCGCAACGATATAACCGATCTTGATGACCTTATCGTAGCTCTTGAGCGATTCAACCTTTGCCTCGAAGAACTTCTTGAAGACGAATACGATAACAAAAGAGATAGCAGCCGCACCGAGAGGGTTGAGCAGCCATGTGCTTGCAAACTTACCAATCTCCTTGAGGTTGGTGCTGAGTACGTCGGGATTCGAATAATCCGCGTGGAAGAGACCCCAACCGATGATAGCACCCGTAACAGCCTGGTTTGCCGACACAGGGAACTTGAGATAGCTCATTATGAATACTGTCAGAGCAGCACATATGAAGATGATTGCTGCCTTGAAAGCGGATTTGTTGCGGAGAGTCTTGAGAGCTGCTTCATCAACATTCTCAGTAGACTTTACAACATATTCCATAACGGGTTTGCCGTCACTGTCCTTAACAACGTTTCCGTTCTTATCGAGTTTTTCGACAAGCTCGAGATCAACGCCGACACCTTCAATATCTGCGGCATCTGCGGAAACCTCGTTGTTGGTAGAGATGCTGGAGAGCTTATCAATGTCATCCGCGCCCTGAAGGATAGAGCCGAGAACGACCATGACAGCGATGATAATAATAGAAGTTCTATACTTTACAACTCTTGTTGCCACTGCCGTACCGAAAGCGTTGGCAGCGTCATTCGTTCCGAGCGACCAGCCCATGAAAAGGCCGGCGAAAAGCAACAAATATATCATTTTTCTTTACTTTGACCCCTTGTATCAGACGATTCTGTTGATCAGCATGATCTGGATCTGGTCAGCGATATTCTCGATAACATCGGAGATATCACAGATGATATCAAGGAAGCTTACAGCCTGGAGCTTCTGGGAGAGAGCGAGCTCATCCATATCGAAGATCTGCTGGTAAACGGTCTCTTCAACTGCGTCTACCTGCGACTCAAGGCCGCGGATGTCGTCAAGGATAGCATGGTTCTTAAGAAGGGTGTTGAACTTGCCGAAGAGCTGGCTTACCGCGCTCTTGAGAAGCTCGAACTGCTTCTTGGTGATCTCAACGATCTCAAGAATGGGTGCGTTGCACGCCTCGGGGAAGAAGAATCTCTGGTAAACCATGAGCTTTGCAACGTCCTCGCACTTGTTTGCGATCTTGTCACAGCTGGTTGCAATAGCGATAAGATCGGAACGGGTGGAGGGAAGGAAGGGACCGTCAAGTCCTTCGATCATGGTGCGGAGAGATACGTCCGCAATGTGCTCCTTCTCGCGAACTGTCTTGCAGAGTGCGCGGAGAGGCTCGATGCTCGCGCCCTCAGCGGTTGCGGCAACGATGAAGCCCTCAAGGGCTACCAGGGTGTTTTCGACGTCCGTAAGCTGATCCATGATCAGGCCGTGGAGGTCATTGTTCTTGTTTTTGTTAAGCATTTTACGCTCCTCCTTTTGATGTGTGCCCCCGCGGGACCCCCTTGGGAACATACGGTTTTTACGTTGGTGAACGCCAACGTGTGATGGGAATATATATCCACTATTATTGTATAACAAAAATGACGCTTTGTCAACACTTAAAGGAAAATTTCAATAATAATTGTTCAATTCCTATTGTAATTACAACCCTGCATTGCGCCGTCAGCGTACATCTTCTTGTCAATGTCGTTGAGGATGGCAATCTTTCGCTTACTGTACTCGGGCGCAAGAAGGTCCTCGGCAATGCCGTCACCCGTCAGTCGGCATATGACAGTCTCGGGAGGCAAAAGCATCAACGCCTCGGCAACAAGCGAAATATACCGTTCTCTTTCGAGAGGCTCGTATTCCCCGCGCAGATATTCATCGCCGAGCGGAGTGTCCTTTATAACGTGCAGAAGATGTATCTTGACCTGCTCGGGAGTGAGCGCGGCGACCTTTTTAACGGTGTTCATCATATCCTCGTCGCTCTCACCGGGCAGACCGAAGATGATGTGTACGCATACCTCTGCTTTCGGCACAAGACTGCGCAGACGCGCGTATCCGTCCTCAAAATCCGCCATGGTATGACCGCGGCAGATCCTTTTTGCCGTAGTGTCGGAAGAACTCTGCAATCCAAGCTCAACCGTCAGCGGGATCTTCTCGGAGATCTCGCAGAGAAGCTCGCAGACATCCTCCGGTAGGCAATCTGCGCGCGTGGCGATACTTATGCCGCAGAGGTTCGGGAAGGTCAGTATCTCCCCGTAAATGCCTCTGAGGACGCCCACGGGCGCGTAGGTGTTGGTGTGCGCCTGAAGATACGCTATGCACTTCTCCGTTGACCATTTGGACGAAAGCTTTGCTCTTCCCTCGTCATACTGCTCACGCAGAGAAAGCCCCATCGGCACGCTGTCGCCGCTTCCGCGCCCCGAACAGTAGATGCATCCCGCGCCCGCATCAATATTCGGACAAGACAAACCCGCATCAAGCGGTATCTTCGCCACTCTGCCACCGAATTTCTTCCGCATGTAGTATTCATATGTCTGATAACGCTTGTTCGTGTCGCTGTGAGGATATGGATTTGAATTTCTTTGTGTTTTTTTCATATTGTTCATCGCTCTTTATAAAACATATACAAGATCGTCTCCGTCAAGTTCATCCGATTTTAAAAATCCAAGGGAAGCATACAATCTTTGCGCTTTAACGTTTGATTGCTCCGCTGACAGCTTGATCGGCATATCGGGAGCGACCCTCTTCAAAATATCAACTGCCAGCGCAGCAGTGCTCTTACCGTAACCTTTTCCCTGATGATCTTTGTCAATATAAAAGCTCCAAGAAGATGCGTTATCTCCGATGTATTTGCACAAATTGATAAATCCGATCGCCTCCGAGCGTTCGTTGTAAATAACACAGGGATAGTGATCCTCCGGAAACAAATACGCCCTGCCGATCGTAAACCAAAAAGGAGAAACAAGATCCTTTTGTTCTTCCGTCAAGCGGCAATCATATCCCGCATATATCAGATCATCCATAGTTCTCAGCGGCTTGATCGAAACGGTATCATTATGCCAATACTCTTCCTCAAGCGCTTCTAAAATCTTATGCAATGACATTTTTATCATCTCCTATATTAATAGTCACAGCGGAAAACCGCTGTGACTATTGGTTTTTATATATAATTCAAATCAGTCGCAAAGCTTCTTGCCAAGGAATTTCTCGATCGCCGCGATCTTTGCGCAGAGAGTGAGAATATCCATTGTTACCTCGAGGTCGTCGTTTGAGGGATATGTGGGAGCTATGCGGATATTCGAGTCGTCGGGGTCGATACCGTAGGGGTAGGTCGCGCCCGCGGTGGTCAGATGCACGCCCGCGCCGAGGCAAAGATCATAGGTTCTCTTTGCGGTGCCGTTTTCAAGATAGAGGCTGATGAAGTAGCCGCCCTTGGGATTGGTCCAATGAGCGATTCCGGTGCCTGCGAGGTCTCTCTCGAGTGCCGAGATAACTATCTTGAACTTGGGACGGATGATCTCCGCGAGATCATGCATATGGCTGCGGATATTGTCGGCGTTGCCGTCGAAATAGCGCACGTGACGGATCTGGTTGATCTTATCGAAACCGATCGTCTGAACGTTCATGATCGGCTTGATGAACTCAAGATTGTGCTCGGATGCCGCAAAGATCGCAACGCCCGATCCTGGGAAGGTGATCTTCGAGGTCGAAGCAAAGTAATATACCATATCCTCGTTGCCCGTTTTGCGGCACTCCTCGAAGATATCAAGAAGCACGTCACCGTTGTCGTAAAGATCGTGAACAGCATAGGCATTATCCCAGAAAATTCTGAAATCGGGAGCGGCGGGATTGAGCGCGGCAAAGCGGCGAACGACCTCGTCAGAATAGGTAACGCCGTCGGGGTTCGAGTACTTCGGGCAGCACCAGATACCCTTGATCGACTCATCCTCTGCTACAAGGCTCTCAACCATATCCATGTCGGGACCGTCCTCATGAAGCGGAACGGGGATCATTTCGATACCGAGCGACTGGCAGATTGCGAAATGACGGTCGTATCCGGGAGAAGGACAGAGGAATTTAACCTTGTCGAGCTTCGCCCAAGGCTTCTTGACGCCCGCAACACCGTAGAGCATGCAGCGAACCATTGTGTCATACATGATGTTGAGCGACGAGTTACCCGCAACGATGATGTGCGACTCGGGGAGACCGAGAAGATCTGCAAAAAGCTTCTTCGCCTCGGGTACACCGTCGAGAAGACCGTAGTTACGGTAGTCGAATCCGTCTGCGGAACGGCAGTCTGCGGATGAGTGGATGCAATAGAGCATTCCCTGCATCATGTTGAGCTGTGCGCGTCCGGGTTTTCCGCGCGAAAGGTCAAGGTGATTTCCCTCTGCGCAGATCTTTTTATATTGTTCTGTAAAGCTTGAGCCAAGAGCTTCAAGCTCTTCGCGTGTCATTTCCGAGTAAAGCATAACGGCTTCCTTTCATATTGTTGAATTGCAATAAGCCGTTTATGCGGCTTATTTTGATTAAAAGTCTGCGTTACCTGTGGTTCTGGGGAACGCTTCAACGTCACGGATGTTAGAAACGCCGGTGACGTACATGATCATGCGCTCAAAGCCGAGGCCGTAGCCCGCGTGCTTTGTTCCGCCGTAACGGCGAAGATCGCAGTACCAGGAATAATCCTCGGGAGCGAGTCCAAAGCGCTTGATAGCTTCCTCGAGCTTATCAAGTCTTTCCTCACGCTGAGAACCGCCGATGAGCTCTCCGACACCGGGAACGAGCATGTCTGCTGCGGCAACGGTCTTGCCGTCGTCGTTCTGGCGCATATAGAACGCCTTGATATCCTTGGGATAATCGGTGACGAATACGGGCTTCTTGAAGACCTGCTCGGTGAGGTATCTCTCATGCTCGGTCTGAAGGTCGATGCCCCACTTAACGGGATAATCGAACTTAACGCCACTCTCCTCAAGGAGCTTGACGGCATCGGTGTAGCTGATGCGTCCGAAATCGTTATCTACGAGGTTCTGAAGTCTTTCGATGAGTCCCTTGTCGATGAACTTGTTGAAGAACTCAAGCTCTGCGGGGCACTCCTTCATAACGAACTTGACGATATACTTGACCATCGCCTCTGCGGTGTCCATATAGTCGCCCAGATCGGCAAATGCCATCTCGGGCTCGACCATCCAGAACTCAGCGGCATGGCGCTGTGTATAGGACTTCTCTGCTCTGAAGGTGGGACCGAAGGTGTAAACGTTCGCGAAAGCCATCGCGAAGGTCTCAACGTTGAGCTGACCCGAAACGGTAAGTCCGGTCTTCTTGCCGAAGAAATCCTGAGAGTAGTCGATCTCTCCGTCGGGAGTCTTGGGGGGATTTGCAAGGTCAAGAGTGGTAACCTGGAACATCTCGCCCGCGCCCTCGCAGTCGGAGCCGGTGATCAAGGGAGTATGAACGTATACAAAGCCTCTCTCAAAGAAGAAGCTGTGGATAGCGTATGCAACTACCGAACGAACACGGAATACGGCGTTAAAGGTGTTCGCACGGGGACGGAGATGCGCGATCGTTCTGAGATACTCGAGCGAATGGCGCTTCTTCTGGAGCGGGAAATCGGGAGCGGATGCACCCTCAAGAGCGATTTCGGTCGCCTTGAGCTCGAAGGGCTGGGGAGCATCGGGAGTCAGCACGAGAATACCCTTGCAGACGAAGGACGCGCCTACGTTCTGCTTTACGATCTCCTTGTAGTTTTCAAGCTTTTCGCTCTCAACAACGATCTGGAGGTTTGAGAAATATGAGCCGTCGTTAAGCTCGATAAAGCCAAATACGTTGCTCGAACGGATGGTTCTTGCCCAACCGGCAACGGTAATTTCGCAGTCGGCAAATTTCTGGGGTGCCGCAAAAATTTCTTTGATTGTGGTTCTTTCCATAACTTGGTTTCCTTCCTTGTATAGGCAAAATGCGGCTTGCCTTTTCAAAAGTGCAATTTTTCATTGAAAAATTGCAGAATTTATCTTTCGTATAACAAATATTATACCATAAATGCGCGCATTTTGCAAGTCTTATTTTAAAAATCGCAAAAATTATTTTTGAATTTTACTGTTCGGACGCAAATTTCGTCCAAAAATCCGCAAGTTCCTCTTGCAGAGACGGAATATCCTCGGCAAATTTCATACCCTCCCAATGCGGAGGATAAAGAACGCGGTACTTTTCCTCACGGTATCTGTCGTCGATGAGGATGACGACGCCGCGGTCCTCGGGACGTCTGATGACGCGTCCCGCCGCCTGCAGAACCGAATTCATGCCGGGGTAGGTGTATGCGTAATCGTAACCGCACTCGGCACGGTTCTCGAAATAATCGCGGATAATATTCCTCTCCGCGGAAAGTCCGGGGAGTCCGACACCGACGATCAGCGTACCTATCAGCCTGCTTCCGGGGAGGTCAACACCCTCGGAAAAGCTTCCGCCTAGGACGCAGAATCCCACGCGGAGCCGTCCCTCGTCCTCCTCGAAGAAGGAAAGGAACTCTTCTCTTTCCTGCCTTGTCATACCGCTTCGCTGGATCGCAACGGGTACGTTCGGATAACGGGTGCAAAATATATCGGTCACGCTCTCCATATATTTATAGGATGGAAAGTAAACGATATAATTTCCCCGCTTAGCCGCAACCGTTGCAGCAATCGCGCCCGCGATCTTCTTATATGAACGGTCTCGATCCTCAAAGCGCGTGCTAACCGCCGAAAACGCGATGAGTCCGAGGTTTTCGCGCGGGAAAGGCGAGGGGAGTGAGATTGAACGGCTGTTTTTGCCACCGCCGAGAATATCCGAAAAGTAATCCGCGGGGGTCAGCGTTGCCGAGAAAAATACAGATGAATAAGCTTCGCCGAGGGCATCGTCGAGCCGCGCAGACGGGTCAAGACAAAATAGTTTGAGCGACACGTCCTCGCCGATCTTTTCGATATAGGTCCGATACCGCTCGTCGAAATTCTCTGCCGCATCCTGCCACTTTTTGCAAACGCCGCGGAATCGCGACGCTGCTGACGCTAGAGGCAGATCGGTTCGATGAGTGAAATAAAACAGCTCGGCGCGTTCAAGAGCGCGTGCAACCGCATCGTCAAGCTCGGGAAGCGGATCGCGGTTGAAATAATAGCCGCATCGCACTCCGTCGTGCTCCTGCATATTTTCCTCGCAAAGTTCTCCCGCGTGGCACATCGCGCGGTCAAGAGCATCGAGTGCCGAGACGAGCGAAGCCTCGTTCGGCACAGCTTCGCGGAGTTTTTCGACGTCTGCTCTCGTAAGCGACGCGGAAAAGATATCACGCGCACGTTCGGGCAGGTTGTGCGCCTCGTCGATAAGAAAGACGTTTCTGCCTCCGCAGTAAGCACCGTCGCCGAAATAGCGGCGAAGCTTCACAGCGGGGTCGAAAGCGTAGTTGTAGTCGCAAATAATTATGTCGCAATATTCCGAAAGGTCGAGCGAAAGCTCATGCGGACAGACGCTGAATTTTGCCGCCGCCTGTGATATAGCTCCCGCGGGATAACCCTTATAATTTGCCGTCAGCGACTCTATCGCCGCCGCGGCTCGATCATAGTAGCCTTTCGCAAGAGGACAGTGCTCGGGATCGCAAACGAAATCGGGGCCGCTCTTGCGCGGGCAGATCTGCTCCTTCGCGGTCAGCACGACCGTGCGCAATCCCGCGCCCGCATTCGCAAGCCTTCCCGCGGCGGCATAAGCCTCACGTCGAGTGCTCGCCTTTGCGGTAAGATAAAATATCCGCCTTATATCGGATTTTCCCATGGCACGCGCGGCTCCGTAGAGCACAGAGACCGTCTTACCGATTCCCGTTGGCGCTTGAGCAAAAAGCCGCTTGCCGCTTCCGACAGCCGACGCGACCGATGAGATCAGCTCGCGCTGACCGTCACGTAGTCCCGCATGGGGGAATTTCAGTCCTGCAAGCTCGGGATGTGTCTTGCACATCGACTCGGTCTCGCTCGCGGCGCGTGGCGCGATCTTTGATATGAATGCATGGAGCGCAAGCTCAAGCTCATCCGCGGTGTAGACGCGATCCGAGCTTTTGACCTTCTCTCCGTCGGGCGTGGCAATTACAAGACTTGTTGCAACGCGCTCGTATTTCTTTGATATCGCAAGACAGGCGGCATATATCATAAGCTGTGCGCGTCCGAGACGCGAAAACGCCCTCTCAAACGCCGAATGAGTTACAGTCTTGAACTCGGTCACAGTCGGCACTTCACCTTCCCTGACGCCGTCTGCACGCCCCGAGATGCGGTATGTGATATTACCGCTCCTGAAATCCGCACAGATTGGAACTTCGGATCTGAATCCTTCCCCCTGAGCGGCTGAAAGCATCTTGTGGAGCTCGCGCCCTTCCTCAGAGGTCGCGCTGTCACTCGCTCCTCCGCCGAGGCTTCCGCCCCTCTGCGACAGCTCGGCAAGCTCACGCGCTGAGATCAGCATTATATTCAATTCCCGATCAAATCGCACGCGCTCACCTCATTTTCTACATGAGACTATAGTATCTCATTATATTATATGTATATATTACCACATTTCTTTCATAAAGTCAAGTTTTTTATTAAAATGAAAATTTCCTCGCAACGCGAGGAAATTCACCACAACTTTTCACTAACAAACAAAAGAACCTCCCGGGGGAGGTTCTTTTGTTTATTTAAAGATTAGTCTCTCTTCTTGATGATGAGAGCAGTGCCAAGAATTGCAACGAGTGCAACGGAGCCTGCAACGAATCCGCCGCAGCCCTTCTTTTCCTCGGTCTTCTGCTCGGTGCCCTGAGTCTGCTCGGGAGCAGGAGCATCGGTAGCGTCGCCGCCTTCGGGAGCAACAGTGGTCTCGGGAGCGGGAGTGGTCTCGGGCTCGGGAGCCTTGGTGGTCTCGGGAGCCTCAGTAGTCTCGGGTGCTCTTTCGCCGTTAGCGTAAGTAGTACCGTTAAGAACTACCCAACCCTTGGAAGCGTCAACGCTCGGGAAATCATCAGTACCGATCTTCTGATAGAAGTTGAACTGATAGTCAACGGGATAACCTGCGAATGCGCAAGAATCATCCGGGAATGTTGCATAGCCATAGTCATCAGCAAGTGCAGCCTGCATGATCTCATAGCAAACCTTACCGGACTTGATGTCCTCAAGAGTAGTAACGTGGATGCCCTCAGCAACAGAGATCTCGTTTCTGTTTGCTTCGTACTTGTCATCGCTGGACCAAGAGAGCCAAGTGTACTGTTCCTTGTCAAGAACGTATACACCCTGGATATCGTAAACAGCACCGTTACGGGAAGAGTGACCTACGAATACCTTATCAAGACGCTTGGAAACGGTGCCTTCTCTGAGAGTAAGGGTACCAACGTCGATACAGTACTTGATGGTGGTGTAGTCGGAGTTAGTGTAGGATACGAAAGGAGAACCCCAGTCATAGTTGTTGGTGTCAGGCTTCTGGTCGGTACGGCCAAATACGATATCACCCTTGTTGATGCAGAACTGAATATCTGCATATGCATTGGTACCGGAAGCCCAAGCGTAACCGATCATACCGCCTGCTCTGTAAGGAGCATCGATCTTACCTTCGTTTACACAGCCCCATACTCTGTACCAGCCAATGTTGCCGTCGCCGCCGATGTAACCGAAGATACCGCCCGCATCGGAACCGCCGTTACCCTTAGCGGTAGTGCCGTCATCATTGATAACAAGGTAGGTTTCCTCAACGGTAATGTTACCGGTGTTTACACAGTTGATAGCGTCGCAGAGAACGCCGGGGGTGTTGAGAGCAACACGGCCTACGAAACCGCCGAGAATCGGAATCTGACCCTTTGCGTATACGTCACCGTTGTTGGTGCAGTTGTAGAAACCGCAGGAGTCGATGATGCCGCCGAATCCGCCGCCACGCATCTTCTCTTTTGCTACGGAATCAATGTAGATATCACCGTTGTTTACACAGTCAACAAA
>JAGBYM010000012.1 GCA_017628755.1 Clostridia bacterium
GAAGGCGGCCGTAAGAAGCCCTTCGTAACCGGTTACAGACCTCAGTTCTACTTCAGAACTACCGACGTTACCGGTACCATCGAGCTTCCCGCTGACGTTGAGATGTGCCGTCCTGGCGACAACGTAACCTTCAGCGTTGAGCTCATCACTCCTATCGCATGCGAGCTCGGTCTCCGTTTCGCTATCCGTGAGGGGGGTAGAACCGTTGGTTCCGGTGTCGTATCCGAGATCGTTGAGTAATTATTAAACTAATTTAATAATTCGATTTATAAAAGATCGGATGCACTCCGGTGCATCCGATCTTTTCAAAGAATATAATATTAATATCTTTGGGGACGGTGAAATTCCGTACCGACGGTATAGTCCGTGAACACTATGCAAAGCATAGTGCCGACAGGGTGAAATTCCCTGACCGACAGTAAAGTCTGGATGGGAGAAGATAAGCAAAAGCAATACCTTCTCTCCATTTAATTAATGGAGGATTTTTTTATGGCTAAAAATTTCAGACACAGTATTTATATCCGTAAGCTTGTTCTGTGCGCAATGTTTGCCGCAATGGCTTACTGTGTCGCGTTTGTATTCAGAATTAACGTAAGTTTTCTTACTTTTGATGCTAAAGACGCAATCGTATGTATCGCGTCCATGATTCTCGGTCCCGGCGCGGGCGCGGTTATTTCTTTGCTTGTTGCAACGCTTGAGCAGATAACCGTTGGCGATACCGGGTTCTGGGGATGGCTTATGGACTTCGCATCTACCGCAACCTTCTCTGTTGCGGCAGGTTATATTTATTCAAAGAGAAGAAATATTTCGGGTGTTGCATTCGCTCTTGCTTCTTCGGTAATTGCGACTGTTACAGTGATGATGCTTTGCAATCTGCTTATCACACCGATATATATGAATGTTGAACTGAAGCAGGTAGTCGAATTGCTGCCTACACTTTTGTTCCCCTTCAATTTCACTAAATCTGTACTTAACGCGGGATTGGTTCTCGCTTTATATAAACCGCTGATTACTGCATGCCGCGCAGTTAAGCTTGTTCCCCAAAAAGAAAATTCCGATGGGGAAAAGCAATCTTTCTGGAGCATGCGTTCGCTTGTGTTTATTCTCATTGCGATCGCACTTATTTCCGCTTCGGTGTTCTATATGATCTACGGCATGGGCGGACAGTTTGATTTCAGTTAATAGTATAAACCGACCCGAAAAGGGTCGGTTTTGTTTACAAGTTAATGTTGAATTCTTGCAGATATTGGTGTATAATATTACTATCACTAAAAGGAACTACCAAAATGAAAAAGAATTTTATACTTAAAGCGATACTTTGGATCGTTCAGGGATTTATCGTAGGACTCGGCGCGATTCTGCCAGGTGTCAGCGGAGGAACACTTTGTTATGCCTTCGGCATTTACGATCAGATTCTCGAGGTCCTTTCAAGTCCCTTCAAGGGTATCAAAAAGCATTGGAAAATGCTGATTTTTGTCGGTGTTGGCGGAGGACTCGGATTTGTCGGTTTTGCCGGAATAACAGAACAGCTTCTTAAGTGGAACGAAGCTGTGGTACTCTGCGTATTCGTCGGACTTATTGCGGGCACCGTGCCCGAGCTTTGGCGCGACGCAGGAAAAGAGAAGAGAAATAAATTCTCGATCCTCTCGCTCGTTATTAGCTTTATTGCCATTTCCGCAGTATTTTACCTCTTTAAAAACGTTCTTCAGCTCACGATCGAGCCGAATCTTGTCGGCTGGCTTATCTGCGGAGTACTTTGGGGTCTGAGCTTTATCGTACCCGGTTTCAGCTCATCGACGCTCTTGCTTTTCTTCGGAATCTATGAGCAGATGTCGCACGGTATCTCGCATCTTGACTTTGCCGTTCTCATCCCGCTCGGATGCGCAATGCTCGCAACTCTCCTGCTTTTCTCGAAGCTGATGAAGCTTATCTTTGATAAGCACCATTCGCTCGCGTCGCACGCTGTCATGGGCTTCGTTGTCGCAACTACACTTATGATCCTGCCTTCATTTAATACAACTGTCGGCAACATCCTAATCTATCTTGGATGCATCGCAGGCGGTGCAGTCGCTTCATTCTGTTTCAATATTCTTTGCGGAAAGATAAGATCTAAGGCTGACGGCGAATAATTTTTGTGAAAAACTATTGACATTCGCAATCAAACGTGATATAATATATTGCTAAATAAATCGAAATAATAGTTTCTTATCAAGAGCAACCGAGGGACAGGCCCTATGACGTTGCAGCAACCTACTGTCAAGCAAGGTGCTAAATCCTGACAGATGAGTTTGAGAGGTCTCGTCTGCGCGAGGCCTCTTTTTTGAGAAAGGAAAAGAAAAATGGAAAAGAACCGCAGACTTTTTACATCCGAATCGGTAACCGAAGGACATCCCGATAAGATTTGTGACATGATCTCCGACGCTGTCCTTGATAACCTTCTCGCGCAGGATCCCATGTCCCGCGTAGCATGCGAGGTTTGCTGTACCACAGGACTTATCGTTGTTATGGGTGAGGTCACCACAAATGGCTACGCTGATCTCCAGACCATCGCACGCGAGACCGTTCGTGAGATCGGTTACGACCGCGCAAAATACGGCTTTGACTGCGACAGCTGCGCAGTTATTTCGTCCCTCCACGGTCAGTCGCCCGACATCGCAATGGGCGTTGATAAGGCTCTCGAGGCAAAGAACGGCGAGATCGCAGACCAGTACGACACCGGCGCAGGCGACCAGGGACTTATGTTCGGTTACGCTTGCAACGAGACCCCCGAGCTCATGCCCCTGCCCATCTCGCTCGCACACAAGATGGCAAAGAAGCTTACCGATGTTCGTAAGGACGGCACTCTTAAGTACCTTCGTCCCGACGGTAAGACTCAGGTAACCGTTGAGTACGAGGATGACAAGCCCGTACGCGTTGATACCGTTGTCGTATCCTCTCAGCACGACGCGGCTGTTACTCTCGAGCAGATCCGCGAAGATATTCTTGAATACGTAATCAAGCCCACAGTTCCCGCAGAGCTTCTTGATGAAAATACCAAGATCTACGTCAACCCCACCGGACGCTTCGTTATCGGCGGTCCTATGGGCGACAGCGGACTTACCGGACGTAAGATTATCGTTGATACCTACGGCGGATACGCACGCCACGGCGGCGGTGCTTTCTCGGGTAAGGACCCGACAAAGGTTGACCGTTCCGCTTGCTATGCCGCAAGATACCTTGCAAAGAACGTTGTTGCCGCAGGTCTTGCGGAGCGTTGCGAGATCCAGGTTGCTTACGCAATCGGCGTAGCACGTCCCGTATCTGTTCTCGTTGATACATTCGGCACCGCTAAGGTAGCTGAGGAAAAGATCGCAGACGCACTTAACCGTCACTTCGATCTCCGTCCTGCCGCTATCATCGAGCGCTTCGGTCTCCGCAATCCTATCTACTCTAAGCTTGCCGCTTACGGTCATATGGGAAGAGAAGACCTCGATGCTCCTTGGGAGCGCCGTGACCTTGCCGAAATTCTCAAGGCAGAGCTTCTTTAATCAGTAACATAATACCGCACCCCTATATATAATGATATCAGGAGGGGTGCGGTATGTTGGTTTTAGATATTATAGTTTCGGGATTTGCGGCTTGGGGAGTTTTTTGTGCGGCTAAATTTTTTGCCGACGGATTTCTCACACCTAAAAGCGCGCGTCCCAGACCCACCGTGATTCTCACGGGAAAGGAAAGCGAGCGCGAGATACGCGAGCTTTGCGAAAATGCACGGAAGGCGATCATCCCCAACCGCGGCGAGATAATTTTTCTTGTACCGAATGATGATGCTTCGCATATGATCAAAGAAATGAGACTCGATTCTGTGCGTATAGTCTATGAAAATGAAAGGAAAGGCAAATGAACGATAAAAATGAATACGGCAGCTTTGATTCTTTTGTTGATAGCCTTCCTTTGAAGGGTAAAGCCGCCGAAGCGGGGCAGCAAGCACACGATAACAGAATGAAGGGTACGGTTGAGGGCATCCTTTACCGTAATGACGACAACGGTTATATGGTTGCAACCGTCATAACCGACACGGATGATCTTATCAATATCGTGGGAATCCTTCCGGGCGTTGACGAAGGCGACACGATAACTTTTTCGGGCAGATGGGAAAATAATGCCCGTTACGGCAAACAGTACCGCGTTCTTGAATATATGACTGAAATGCCCACCGAGGCTTCCGATATTGAAAGATATCTTGCATCGGGCGCAATCAAGGGTATCCGCGCAAAAACCGCGCGTAAGATCGTCGAGGAGTTTGGTGTAGATACGGTTGATGTCATAGAAAACCATCCCGATTGGCTTGCGCGTCTGCCGGGCATCACACCCAAACGCGCCATGGAAATTTCCGAGGAATTCAAGTCGAAGTCGGATATCCGTGCAACAGTCACATTCTTCAGGGAATATTTTGGTCCCGCAACGACCATGAAGATATACAAATGTTTCGGTAAGCATTCGGTAAGCATCGCGCGGGACAACCCCTACAGACTTTGCGAGGAGGTCAGAGGTATCGGATTTGATAAAGCCGACGCCATGGCGCAGCGTCTCGGTATCGCACTGGATTCAAATGACCGTATCGGCGCGGGAATAGTCTATATTCTAAACTTCAATGCGGGACAGAACGGCCATACCTGCCTGCCGAAGGACAAGCTAGTCGAGGCGGCAGCAGAGCTTCTCGGCGTACCGAAAGAGGCTGTTTCTGCGGAGACTGACAGGCTCATAATGAAAGGCAGACTCTTTTCCGAAACCGTCGGAGAGGATGTCTTTATATACGATTCGATTCAGTACAAAAACGAAAAATACATAGCCGAAAAGCTCTACCGCATCAAGCGCGGCTCGGCACCGCTTGACTTCAAGGATATCGAAGCTTTTGTGCGCAAAGAAGAGGCACAGAATCGCTTGGAATATGCCGACGAGCAGAAAAAGGCAATATTCAACGCTATGACAAGCGGTGTGCTTGTGCTGACGGGAGGTCCCGGAACCGGTAAAACCACCGTCGTCACAGCGATCATAAATATTTTCGAATGCCTCGGACTTGAGGTCGCACTTGCCGCACCGACAGGTCGCGCCGCAAAGCGTATGAGCGAGGCAACCGGCAGAGAAGCGAAGACGATCCACCGCCTTCTTGAGGTTGATTTCGGCGAAGGTGACAAGACCTCGAAGCGCGATGACAGTGCACCTCTCGTCTTCAAGCGCGGAGAGAATAATTACCTCGACGAAGATGCGATAATTATAGATGAGGCTTCGATGATCGACACTCCACTTATGGCGTCGCTTCTTAAAGCAATCAGACCGGGCGCGCGTATCGTCATAATCGGCGATGCCGATCAGCTTCCTTCGGTAGGCGCGGGACGCGTCCTTTGCGATATTCTCGAATCCAATGCTTTGCCGTCCGTCAGACTTAATAAAATCTTTAGACAAGCCGAAGAATCGCTGATAGTAACCAATGCCCATGCGATCAACCGAGGTGAAATGCCCCGTCTTGACGTCAAGGATCGCGATTTCTTCTTTATGCCGCGACCTACCGACGCGCAGATAGCGTCTACCGTCGCACAGCTTTGTGCAGAAAGACTTCCGAGAGCTTACGGTGATCCCGAAGGTATCCAGGTCATTTCTCCGACAAGACGCGGTAATTCGGGAACCGACAGACTTAATTCGGTGCTCCAAGCCGCAATAAACCCTCCGGGCAGAGGCAAGAAGGAATATAAATTCCACGATACCCTTTTCCGCACGGGCGACAGAGTTATGCAGGTGCGTAACAATTACGAGCTTGAATGGACACGCTTCGGCAAGCTCGGACTCGGTATCTTCAACGGTGATATCGGTAAAATAAAGGATATCAATATTCCCGAAAAATATATCGAGATAGACTTTGATTCGCGCGAGGTATTTTATGACTTTGCAGATCTTGAGGACCTCGAGCTTGCGTACTGCGTGACAGTCCATAAGAGTCAGGGAAGTGAATATCCAACCGTTGTAATCCCGCTCGGAAGCGTACCTCCGATGCTTTGTACGAGAAATCTGCTCTATACGGCAGTAACGCGTGCGCAAAAGAGGGTTATAGTTGTCGGAATGGAATCCACAGTTGAAACTATGGTTGGCGGTCTTCGCTCAGCTTTGCGATATACAGGACTTTCCAGAAGACTCGCGGAGGCAGTAAAATAATGAAGCTGTATCCGATAACAAAAGCGAAGCTTTGGCTCCGCTGTCTTATCGCGGGCGAAAAATGTATCGCTTGCGGTGAGATGAATACCCGCGGTCAGGGACTTTTGTGCCGTGCGTGCGAGGACGATCTCAAACGTGCGCACTTGCTTATTTGCCCCGATTGCAACCGCTACGCGCGCGATTGTGTTTGTCCGTCGAGAATAATGCAGAACAGTAATCTCGACGTTCTCATAAAATACGCCTTTTACGATGCGGATTTGCGCGATTCCGCACTCAACCGCGTAATCAGGCGGCTCAAACGCATTCCCGACAGACTTGCGTTTTCCTATTTTGCCGCGATACTTTCGCAACCGCTTGCATCACTTGCCGCGGCACGTTCCTTTACGAAGGATAATACCGTTATTGCACATATCCCGAGAAGCAAGAGAACGATCGCAAGGGACGGTCACGATCAAGCGGAAATGCTGGCTTACGCAATAGCGAAGAGAAGCGGATTCAAACATATTGCATTGCTCCGCAGACAGAAGCACGGTAAACAGCAGAAGTACCTCCACCTTGACGAGAGGGTCGAAAACGTCAAGGGTATGTTCGGCATTTCAAAACGGTGCGATATTGCCGGAAAAAACGTGGTTCTCGTTGATGACCTTGTAACAACGGGTGCGACAGTAAGTGAAGCCGCAAGGATCCTTTATGAAGCAGGTGCTGCTTACGTGGCGTGCGTTTGCATTGCAAAATCCGATAAAAAGATATAAAGACGGCATGCTTTCGGGTGTGCCGTTTTTCTTGCGTTTTTGCCCAAATACAATTTTAACTTTTTCTGACATAATATGTAAAAATCCAAAATTAATCTTAAAAAACAAAGAATTTTTGATAATATTTTTAGAAAACGGTTGCTTTTTTTATTTAAATATAGTATAATTATTATGTAAAATTATAAAATAGCGGTAATATGCCGTGGAGAATATAAATGTGTAGTTTACCATTCAGAAAGGATATTGGAATCGATCTCGGGACAGCGAGCTGCCTTGTCTACGTCAAGGGCAAGGGCATCGTGCTTTCCGAGCCTTCTGTCGTTGCCGTCGACCTTGAAACCGATGAAATAATAGCCATCGGCAGAGAGGCGCAGATGATGATCGGGCGCACTCCCGCAAACATCATAACCGTCCGCCCCCTTCGCGACGGTGTTATCAGCCAGTACGACAGAACGCTCGAAATGCTCCAGCATTTCCTCCGCAGAGCCTGCGGCCCCCTCCTCATTCCCCCGAGAGTCGTTATATGCGTTCCTTCGGGCATCACCGAGGTTGAAGAACGCGCCGTTGAGGACGCCGTAAGAAACGCGGGCGCACGTGCCGCGTATCTCATAGAAGAACCTGTTGCCGCGGCAATAGGGGCAGGTATCGATATTTCCGCGCCGAGCGGAAACATGATCGTCGATATCGGAGGCGGAACAACAGATATTGCCGTCATTTCTCTTGATGGCGTTGTAGTATCCGAGTCGATAAAGGTTGCCGGAGATAAGTTTGACGAAGCCATTATCCGTTACGTACGTCAGAAATATAATATCCTTATCGGTGAGAGAACTGCCGAAAGTATCAAAATAAGACTCGGTACCGTATTTAAGCCCACCCGTCTCGAGCAGATGGACGTCAAGGGTAGATGTCTTGCGCAGGGACTTCCGAAGTACGTTACACTCAATAATTACGAGATGCTTGAAGCTCTGCTTGGACCTATAACTGCTATCATCGACGCTATCTGTCAGGTAATAGAGCGCACGCCTCCCGAGCTTGTCGCCGATATTATCAACAATGGTATCGTAATGACGGGCGGAGGTTCATTGCTCCGCGGCTTTGATAAGCTGATAACCGATCTTACGGGTATCCGTACTTACGTGGCAAAGGATGCCATCTCTTGCGTTGCCATAGGAACAGGCAAGGCACTTGATCATATTAATATCCTCAGCGAGGGATCGCTCAACTTTACAAGATCCCAGAAGCGCAATGCCCGCTGAGAATTGGAGTTTTAAATGGAAAACAGAAATAATTACAAGCACGGCAGAAAGCCGATAAACAGAGAGGGCGGGGCTGTCCGCGAGGTTGCCGAAGGAATTGTCTACGGACGCAACCAGGTCCGCGAGCTGCTCAAAACTGACCGTGCTATAGATAAGATATATATCAGAAAAGGCGATCGCGAGGGTTCTGTTCTGCAGATCATCGCAATGGCGTCCGAAAAGGGCATCCCGATAGTTGACGTCGAGCGCGAAAAGCTTGATTCGCTCTGCGGTTTCGCAAACCATCAGGGTGTTGCGGCTATGGCGGCAGAGAAGGAATACTGCGAGATCGCAGATATTCTCAGAATCGCCGAGGAAAGAGGAGAGGATCCCTTTATCGTTATTCTTGACGGAGTGGAAGATCCCTACAACCTCGGTGCGGTTATCCGTTGCGCTGAATGCGCGGGTGTCCACGGTGTTATCATTCCCAAGAGACGTGCAGTGGGACTTACCCCCGCGGCGGCGAAGTCTTCCGCAGGTGCTCTTGAGCATATGGCTGTTGCAAAGGTCGTAAATATTGCGGCAGCGATTGAAGAGCTTCAGGCAGCGGGCGTATGGGTTTATGCCGCAGAGGCTGACGGAGACGAGCTCTACGGAGTTGACATGAACCGCGGAGCGGCATTTGTCTTCGGAAGCGAGGGTCGCGGAGTTTCAAGACTTGTTTGCGACAAGAGTGACTATAAGATATCTATTCCTATGTACGGAAAAGTAAACTCGATGAATGTTTCGACAGCTGCTGCGGTTGTTCTTACCGAAGCGGCAAGACAGAAGCATTCGGCAAAATAATTAAAGGGTGGATCAAAAAATGGCAGACGATAACAAGAGAAATGCGTTGTTTTCCAAGCTGTTCGCTAAGGAAAAGAAGGAATCTAAGACCGCCGATAATACAGAAGTTACCGATATTGACGCTATAATGTCGCAGGTAGCTGACGAGCCCGTAACAGATACTCAACCGACTTCTTCCGTCAACGAGGAAGATTATACCGCTTGGCTTAGCGAAGCAATGACTTCGGAAGACGGTGAGATTACAGAAGATTATTCGGATACCATTGCGGAGCTTTTTGGCGGTGAAACCGCCGAAATTCCCGTGACCGATGAAGTGATTGACGTTCCCGTACTTGAGGATTACCAAGCCGAAGAGTTTGTTCCTGAGGTTGCGGAACCCGAAACCTATGCCGCCCCTTACGTGGCAGAGGAAAATTTTGCTCAGGCAGAGGCCGAATTTGAAAATTACGAATCAGATGAAGTTTTGCTCCCCGTCGGTGAAACCTATGAAGTGGAAGAATCCGTAGTTTCGGAGTATGAGCCGGTATACGAGGAAGAAACCTATGTTCCAGATGAAGGGCTTGTACCCGAAGAAGAACAGTTAGTTCCCGAAATAGACGAGGATACCGCTACGCTTCTGACTGCTCTCGGTTATTCCGGAGCCGATTCTTCGGATATCGGAAAGGCGGCTGTTCGCAAGCCTGTTCAGAAGGCTAAGGTTACCGATCTTTCTCTTGCTTACGGTTATGACGGCAAAGAATATATGTCGCAGGCTCAGACTGCGCAGATTAAGTCGGAGTATTCCCGCGACCGCTTCAAGATGCTCATCCGCCTTGGCGGCACCGCACTTTTTGCAATTCTTCTGTTCGTTTACGATGCATTCGGTAAGAACTTCGGCGGAGCACTTGACGTAAAGATCTATCCCGTTGTTAATATTCTGATATCGCTTCAACTTCTTCTGATCACCGCGGCGTTCTCCGCAAAACAGCTGTTCCACGGTATCAATAACATATTCAAGGCTGATCCCATAGTGCATTCGGTAAGTGCTGCCGCGGTTATCATTACAGTGCTTTACGATATTGTTCTCGCAATTGCAACTCCCGAAGCATTCACTCTTTATAATTTCCCCGCGGCAATCTGCTTGCTTCTTGGAGTAGCTCACGATTACATTACTCTCGAGCGCGAGCTTTACGTCTTTGACAGACTTTCTTCCTGGCAGAGCGTCGCAACGCTCGAACGCATAGATTCCGCAACTCTTGCCGCTGAGCTCGGCGAAAACCGCGTCGGAGAAGCAGAGCAGAAGATCGGTCAGGCGTTCCGTATGAGAAAGGCAAGCTTTGCCGAGAATTATTTCAGACATATCAACCGCCGCAATCCAATGGCGAAGATGCTTAATTTCATAATTGCTCCCGTCGTTGCACTTTCTCTTGTTGTATTTATTATATCTCTTGCGTCGGATAATACTGTGATCGAGGCATTCAATGCTTTCCTGACGGTAAATCTGTTCAGCATGCCCGTATTTCTGCTCGTTTCTATGAGCTACCCCTTCTTCACGCTCGTATCCAAGAATCTCAACGCGGATTCCGTTATCTTCAGCGAATCCGACGTCAACGAGTATAAGAAGCTTGATACCGTTGTATTCGACGAATCCGATCTCTTTGACGATACTTCGCTCACCATAAACCGCATTTCTGTCTGCGATAAGAACCGTATGCAGGATGTTTTCGATATCATGTGCGGTGTTTCCGCGCTCTATGACCGAGTCGGTGGTAGAATCGCAGGCGCATTCAGAGCATCCACCGCAGAAGGCGACATCCCCGAGGACGTAACAGTTATCCGAGTTGACGACGGCGGATTTGAAGGCTACGCAGGCGGCAGACACTATTGCGTCGGCTCCGATGCATACCTGACCGCGCACGGAATTCAGGTTATGAGATATTATGACGATAAGTACATCGCGTCCAATCCCGGTGGAGTGGTTCTCCATATAGCTGTTGACGGTGCTGAGGTGTTCAAACTTTATCTTACCTACAGAATTTCCGACAGCATCCTTTCTGTTATCAACGAGCTTTCTCTCGCGAATACCAGAATCGTTATGCGTACCATTGACCCCAATATCAATATCGATCTTATTTCAAGAATACTTACAAGCACCTTTGACGGTAAGCTGACTCTGGTTCGCAAGCCTTACAATGAAAATGCTACACCCGTTATCGAAAGCGACGAAACCGTTGACGGTGGCGTGCTTGTTAACGGCGAAAATCCCGAATCCATCCTTGATATCGTCAGCGCGTGCAAGCGTTACGGTATCTTCTCAAAGATGAATGCAACTATTAATCTTGCTCTCTTTGCAATCGGCGTGCTCCTTTCTCTCTTCCTCGGGGTCATCGGTGCGCTTGCGGGCATTTCATCGCTCTATATCGTTCTTTTCCAGATCTTCACGGTAATACCGAGTATCGTTCTGGCAAATCTTTTACTTAAATAAGGAATTATAAAATGTACGACAGTTCACTTTTGCGCTCGGTTCAGAAGCCCGGTAGATATTCGGGCGGAGAATACGGACAGATAATCAAGGATAAGGAAAATGTCAAGGCTCGCTTTGCTTTCTGCTTCCCGGATTCCTATGAGATCGGTATGTCGAATCTCGGTATGAGAATCCTTTACGGCGTTCTCAACCAGAGCGATGACGTCTGGTGCGAGCGTGTATTTGCGCCCTGGCAGGATATGACCGCCAAACTGCGCGATAAAAAGATTCTTCTTAAGGCACACGAAAGTGGAGATGATGTCCGTGATTTCGACTTCCTCGGCTTCACTCTTCAGTACGAGATGTGCTATACCAATATTTTAAACGTTCTCGAGCTTGCGGGTATCCCGCTGACGGCTGCCCAGAGAGGGGAAGCGTACCCCATCGTCATCGGCGGCGGACCCTGTGCGGTCAACCCCGAGCCTATCGCGGAATTTTTCGACCTCTTCAATATCGGAGAGGGCGAGGAAATGCTTCCCGAGATCGTTGCCCTTTACGTCAAGATGAAGGAATCGGGCGCATCGAAGAAGGAATTCCTTCTCGAAGCGGCACGCCAAATTCCCGGTGTCTACGTTCCCTCGCTCTATGACGTTGAGTATAACGAAGACGGCACGGTAAAGTCTTATACTCCCAATGCAGAAGGCGTTCCGACAAGCGTCAAGAAGCGCATCGTCGAAAATCTTGACACTATGTATTTCCCCGAAGCGGTCGTTATGCCCTATCTTGAGACGGTTCAGGACAGAATCATGCTCGAGGTCTTCCGCGGATGTATTCGCGGTTGCCGCTTCTGTCAGGCGGGTATGATCTACCGTCCCGTCCGCGAAAAATCTCCCGAAACCCTGCTCCGTCAGGCAAAATGCATCTACGAAGCAACCGGTTATGAGGAGATTTCGCTCACTTCGCTTTCAATCTCCGACTATACAAAGCTCCCCGAGCTTACCGACGGTCTTATCGAGTGGACCAACGAAAAGAAGGTTAACCTTTCGCTTCCCTCGCTCAGAATCGACTCCTTCACCAAGGAACTTATGGAGAAGGTTGCGTCGGTGCGTGCATCCTCGATAACTTTTGCTCCCGAAGCGGGAACGCAGAGACTCCGTGACGTTATCAATAAAAACGTAACCGAGGAAGACCTTATGCGTTCGGCATCGATCGCGTTCGGATCTGGCAAGGAACAGGTCAAGCTCTATTTCATGAACGGTCTGCCCACCGAGACCGATGAGGACGTCGAGGGTATCGCGAAGCTTGCAAAGGCAACCATCGAGCAGTTCTATGCAACTCCCGGCCACAGCCGCCGTGCCCCCGGTGTTACCGTCAGCGTTTCTTGCTTCGTTCCCAAGCCCTTCACGCCCTTCCAGTGGGAGGCACAGGATACCGTGGACGAGCTCGTGCGCAAGCAGCAGCATCTCCGTTCCTGCATTACAGACCGCAAGATCAAGTACCATCATCACGACGCCCGTGTTTCGCATATCGAAGCGGTGCTCGCACTCGGCGACAGAAGACTTTCAAAATCACTTCTCCTTGCTCATGAGCGCGGATTCGGCTTTGATGCGTGGGATGAATATTTCGATGCCGAGGCTTGGATGAAGGTCTTTGCTGACTCTGGCATTGATACTGCGTTCTATGCAAACCGACGCCGTGCGGACGACGAAGTCCTTCCTTGGGACATCATCGACGTTGGCGTAACAAAGGAATTCCTCCTTCGCGAAAAGAAGAAGGCTTATGAAGAAAAGACCACGCCCTCCTGCCGCGAGCAGTGTTCGGGTTGCGGCGCAAACTGTCTGGGAGGTAAGGATACATGCTGTCCGAATTCAAAAAAATAAGCGAATATCCGACCCTTGAAGCTCCCGTGACTTTGCGCCTCGGCTTCTGCAAAAAGGGCGCGCTTCAGTATATTTCGCATCTCGATCTTCAGCGCACCTTCCAGCGCATCCTCTCGCGCGCAGAGCTTCCGCTCTGGTACACGCAGGGATTCAACCCCCACCCGAAGCTCGTTTTCGGACTTCCGCTTCCGATAGGATGCGAAAGCGTCTGCGAGATGGCTGATATCAAGCTGACCCGCGATATGCCCGCAGAGGACATCCTCGCGCGTCTGCATAAGGCAACTGTTGCTGATCTCGATTTCTTCGCTTGCTATCCCGCAGAGCGCAAGTTTGCCGATATTGACGCGGCACTTTATGAGTACGTTATTGATTGCGATATTGACGACGAAATGTTCGGAAAGATCGAGCGCGTGCTTTCAAACTCGCCGCTGACAGTCATGAAGCATACCAAATCGGGCGAAAAAGAGATCGATATTTTCCCGCTTATCAAGTCCTTTAGTCTCGAAAAGCTCGAGGGCGGACTTAAGATCACCGCGCTTTTGGCTGCGGGAAGCGTACAGAATCTCAGCCCCGAATATCTTCTTGAAGCACTCCGCAAGAGACTCATCTTCCTGCGCGAGGAAGAGAACTATTCTATCAAGCGTCTCTCGATCCACGACGCCAAGGGTAAGATTTTCAAATAAAACGACAGTATTTTTGACTTTTTTATGGTATCATATTAAAAGCTAAGAAAGGAGAACGGTATGGATATTATTGAGATCAGGCAGAATATTGCTGTAAATATTTCGGCTATGCGAAACGCCGCGGGGCTTACCCAAGCGCAGTTTGCCGAAAAACTGAATTATACCGATAAAGCGATCTCAAAGTGGGAACGCGGAGAATCGGTGCCCGATATCGCCGTTCTCTGGAAGATAGCGGATATGTTCGGTGTCACCGTTGATTGGCTGATCAGCGACCACGGAACAGCCGCGCAGACTCCGGATGCGGAAGCAGTATTGGCGGGCAAGAAAAACCGCCTTCTGATCTCGCTTCTCTCGTCCGTGGGAGTATGGTTTGTTGCTACGATCGTCTTTATCGTGCTTCAAAGCATCGGCGCCGACCGCGTTTGGATGCCGTTTATGTGGGCGATTCCTGCGACTTGCATCGATCTGCTTGTCTTCAACGCCATCTGGGGCAGATATAAGATCAACTTCCTTTTTATCTCGCTGATAATCTGGACTATTATAGGCGCAACCTATATCACGATCGCAAACTGGTCGCTTTGGTATATCTTCGCCTTCGGAATTCCGCTTCAGGTAGCAACGTTCTTCTGGTCGCAGATCAAAATTATCATCAATCCTAAAAAGAAAAAAACAGTACCCGCCGAAAATGCGGAATAAAACAGATCCGCAAGTCCTTATTGGCTTGCGGATTTTTAAAATTTGGAGGAAAAAATGAAAAAGCATCTTCTGCCCGAATCGGGTAACTTCTACAAGGCGAATCTTCATTGTCACACCGTCCTATCTGACGGCTGTCTTACAGCAGAAGAGGTAAAGGAAATCTATAAAAAAGAAGGATACGCTGTCGTTGCTTATACCGACCATGATATCCTCATCCCCCACCACGCAGAGCTTTCGGATGACGAATTTATCGCTCTCAACGGCTGGGAGATTACCTTCACCGAGCCGCAGATCTCCCCGATACACGGCGTTAAGCGCGTTTGCCATATGTGCTTTATCGCGAAAGACCCCGATAACGTAAAGCAGGTCTGCTGGTTCCACCGCAAGCACTTTAATAAGAATGAGGACAAGGCTAACCTCGCAGATGAACCCGAATTCAAGCCCGAATACACTCCCGAGTCGATCAACGAGGCTATCGCGCGCGTGAAAAAGGCAGGCTTTTTCGTTACATATAACCACCCCACCTGGTCGCAGGAGGATTACACCAAATACACGCAGTACCACGGAATGGACGCGATGGAGATCTGCAACTACGGATGCGTCTGCCTCGGCTACCCCGAGCAGAACGATCAGGAATACGATTACATGCTCCGTGCAGGCGACCGCATAGGCTGTCTCGGCACCGATGATAACCACAACAAGCACCCGGGCGAGATCACTTGGGATTCCTTCGGCGCGTGGACCTGCATCAAGGCTGATAAGCTTGATTATAAGTCAATTACCGATGCAATGGCAAACGGAAATTACTATGCATCCCAGGGTCCCGATTTCACCGAGATCAGCTATGAGGACGGCAAGATCACCGTCAAGACCTCGCCCGTTGCAACCATCGCATTCAGCACCGGAAGCAGACACGCGGGATATTTCGGCAACGTCGACGGCACTCCCATTACCGAGGCAACCTTCGAACTCAAAGAAACCGATAACTACGTCCGCGTAACCATCCGCGACGAAAAGGGCAAGCCCGCGCATTCGAGAGCATATTTCCTTGATGAGCTGAAATAATGAAAACCTACAAACGCACCAAGCTCGCCTGCTATTCAGCCTACGTCACGATGGCATCAGCTTTTGCGCTCCCGCCTCTTCTTTTCGTGACGTTCCACGATATGTACGACGTTTCCTATACACTCCTCGGAACGCTCGTGCTTGTCAATTTCTGCACACAGCTTACGGTCGACCTGATCCTTTCCTTCTTTTCAAAGTATTTCAATGAAAAATTTCTGGTCAGAGTTATGCCGATCATAACCGCGACCGGACTTGTGGTTTACGCCCTTGCTCCCGTACTGTTCCCGAATTCGGTCTATCTCGGATTCTTGATCGGAACTGTCATATTCTCGATTTCTGCGGGGCTTTCCGAGGTGCTTGTCAGCCCTGTTGTTGCGGCTATTCCATCCGATAACCCGGGACGCGATATGAGCTTCCTGCATTCCCTCTACGGCGTCGGAGTCACCGTAGTCATCGTGATAAGCACGATCTTCTTCAAGCTCTTCGGAAGCGAAAATTGGAGCTTCCTGACCCTTCTGTTTGCTGTTCTGCCCATTTCCACCGCCATACTCTTTATGACCTCGCCAATGCCCGATATGACACCCTCGGAGGCGTCAAAGGGCGGTGAGAGATCAAAGAGATATGCTATAGGTCTTGCCCTTTGCGTGGCTTGTATCTTCTTTGGAAGCTGTGCCGAGAACACTATGTCAAACTGGGCGTCGAGCTTTATGGAAAATGCCCTCGGCATTGATAAGGCGATAGGAGATATTCTCGGAACCGCAATGTTTGCCGTCCTTCTCGCGCTGACGAGAATGGGGTATGCGAAATTCGGAAAGAGCATTACACCCGTCCTCTTTGTCGGAATGATCGGCGCGGTTGCTTGTTATTTGCTTGCAGGACTTTCAACCAACTCCGTCATCGCCCTCATTGCCTGCGTGCTGACGGGTATGTTCACATCAATGCTCTGGCCAGGCGCGCTGATATTTATGGAAGAGAAGCTCCCCGGCGCGGGAGTCGCGGCGTATGCCCTTATGGCATCGGGCGGAGACCTCGGCGCTTCCATCGCACCTCAGCTTATGGGCATCGTGGTCGATAAAGTCACCGCCTCATCCTTCGCCGCCGACCTCGCAATCAAAACCGGACTTGCCACCGAGCAGATCGGAATGAAAGCGGGAATGATACTTACAGCCGTTTTTCCGCTGATCGGTATCGCCGTGCTTGCCGTTACGGTCAGGTATTTTAAGAAGAATAACGCATAATGTTTTAGATCTCTCCCTCACCCGCAAGCGGTGGAGGGAGAGATTATATTTATATATGATAAACCCGAGCGTTCTTTTGAACGCTCGGGCGTGAATTTTATTCAGCTAAAATTACTTCATCTCAATAAGAGACTCATCCCACATATCGGGAGCCTCGTAGCCGAGGAGGTTAACAACGGTAGCTGCAACGTTGGAAAGACCGAACTGACCGTTATCTGCCTTGACGGAGATTCTGCCCTCGCCGGTTGCATCGTAGATGATGCAGGGAACGGGGTTGAGGGTGTGCGAGGTCTTTGCCTTGTAGGAGCCGTCCTTGTTGGTCTTGGGAGCCTTGGTCTTCTTATCAAGCTCTGCCATCTCGTCAGCGTTTCCGTGGTCAGCGGTGATAACTGCAACGCCGCCGAGCTTGTCTACTACTGCGAGGATACGTGCGAGCTGAAGGTCAAGTGCTTCCATAGAGCAAACGGTTGCAAGGAGAGAACCGGTGTGGCCTACCATGTCGCCGTTGGGGAAGTTAACGCGGAGGAAGCTGTACTTGCCCGACTCAAGGCACTCGATGAGCTTGTCGGTGATCTCTGCGCACTTCATCCAGGGTCTCTGCTCGAAGGGAATAACGTCGGAGGGAACCTCGATGTAGGTCTCAAGATCCTCGGAGAACTTACCGGAGCGGTTGCCGTTCCAGAAGTAGGTTACGTGACCGTATTTCTGGGTCTCGGAGATTGCAAGCTGGGAAATGCCGCTGCCTGCGAGGTACTCGCCGAGGGTATTGGTGATCTCGGGAGGAGAAACGAGGTAGCGGGAGGGGATGTGAAGGTCGCCGTCGTACTCGAGCATACCTGCGTAAACTACCTTGGGATGACGTACTCTGTCGAACTTATCGAAGGTCTCGCCCTCGTCGAAGGTGCGGGAGATCTCAAGAGAACGGTCGCCGCGGAAGTTAAAGAAGATGAAGCTGTCGCCGTCTTCAACGGTACCAACAGGCTTGCCGTCCTTAGCGATAACAAATGCGGGAAGATCCTGGTCGATAACGCCGGTCTCTGCGCGGTAGGTGTTAACTGCCTCCTCAGCCGAAGCAAACTGTCTGCCCTCGCCGAGAACGTGGGTCTGCCAGCCGCGCTCAA
>JAGBYM010000141.1 GCA_017628755.1 Clostridia bacterium
CTGAGTCCGACTATCTCCTGAAATGCGCGGACAGCCGCCTCCGTGTCGTCGCCGAAAATTCCGTCCGTGCGGATGATCTTAGGGATTGCGGGATAGTTTTTAGAAATTCGGTTGAGCCTGATCTGCAGAGTGCGCACGTCGTCGTTGACCGAACCGATGCGCAAAGGTACTTCGGGCGCCGACGGCGAAAGGTTTTCTATCGGTACGTTTGTACGCAGACCGATGTCATCGCCGTAATAGTATTGAAGTATTTCGAACGGAGTCAAGCCTTGCTCAGCAAGCGGAACGGTTCCCCATTGCGAAAGACCGTTGCATTGCACTCGGTCACCGTCGCAGTACTGGGTAAAATAAGGCTCTACGTTGCCTCCGCGCGTAACGTAGCTGTCAAAAAGCTCGCTTACAAGCTCGCGGATGTTCTGAAATATCTCGCGTCCCTCAACGAAGGACTGATCTATTGAGGTTGAATTTGTGATATCGAAATCATAACCGCGCGAGCGGTAGAATTCGGTGTAGATCCGATTGAGCGCAAAGGTCACCTGCGCGTAAATATTTGCCCTGAGCGCATTTTCCGGCCAGGTGGGATAAATTTCCGAAGAAGCGACGTTGGCAACATAGTCGAGGAAGGGAACAGTCACGTTCCGCGCGTATTCGGTAGGTCTGCCGAGATGAACCGTGATAAACTCAGGAATGACGGGCAGGGCGGCGGGATTATTCATCCGTCTCACCCCGCAGTCTCTCGCCCGTACGGGCATCGAAAATGAGAACCTCATCGGCATTTCTGCCGCCGTCCTCGGGCAGCGGGATCATGTATGCGGTCTGCACAGAGGTGATCGTGTCGAAAATGGGTATGTTTGTGTAAAGATTGCTGTAGTAACCGTCAAGCGAGATATCCGCGCTATAGCTTGCGTAAGGCTTACCGCCGCTCGGGGACTCGGAATTGATCCGAGGCGGCGCGGGAAGGGTGATGCGCGGCGTGTTGCCGCTCTTGTCTGTGATGAAGGACGCGATAGCGTCGCCCTCAATCGACTCGTCTCCGCGTAGAGTGACCAGCGCACCGTCAAGCGGGATCGCACCCGCGCCCGTCCGTACCGAAACGATAAGAAAACCGCGCCCCGGCATAGCCGACGGCACCTGATTGCTGTTATCCATACTAAAACCTCCGTAAAATGATTTCCCTATAATCTTATGCGGAAGAAAATAAAATGCCCCTCGGCGAACGCCGAAGGGCAGGAAGAGTTATTCGGTTAAAAGCTCATCGTCCTTTACGGGCGGAAGTATCGCCGTAATGCGCGCGAGCTAATACTTTTTTCATTATCAATTCTCCTTTTTATTTTGCATTTCTTTAAGATAAGAATCAAGGTATACGTCGTAAGCATCGTTTCTTTCAGATATTAATCCGATATTGTCATCAGTTAAATAACCTAAATCATATGCTTCATACAGCTCCAACAACTTATCATCTTTAACAACATAAATCACTGCTGAATTGCTGAATGATATAGTATGACCTGCAATATTATAATCTGTTACCACTGTAGCCATTCCTACTGAAACTAATATTATACAATCATTGATTTTTCCATAATATCTACTGTCTGCATAATACCACTCATTAAAGAATATGTGCTTACCCAAAGCATTAGCTCCTCTTGTAGCCATCTCCTCTGCTTTCGAACGAGCTTCCGATTCACTATACTTTTTATTAACATTATTTATATACAGATCATATGCTTGATTGTAGATATAATCGTACTCTTTTTTATACCATATGGAGTCCACTTTGAACATTTCTTCAGCAGTCAACGGTTCAAGATCCTCAACGAACATAGGGTAGGTATAAGGTACACCGTTTTCATCTGTTACAATAGCAGATGATATTTCCTCCGTCGTCCCGCTTCCCGCGCCGGCATTAAAATCTCTGATAACTTCTGCGATGTAACTAACCAGCGGGGAAGCTATGGAAAGTAAGAGGATACACGCCGCCAGAGCAACAAGTTGCTTCCAATGCTTGAAGGGAGTTTTCCAAGTGATTTTTTGTTCAACGGACGCTTCGGGTTCTTTTATGATATTAAAAACGTCGTCGATATATTTCTGGTCGATATAGTCGAGTGCCGCAAGCAGACGTCGGTCTGTGATGGTGTTTTCCTTGCTCATACCGTGATACCCTCCTTTTTAAGCATATCCGCAAGCTTCTTTCTGCTTCTGTGTATCGAGACCTTGACCTTGCTTTCACCGCAATTCAAATGTCTTGCGATATCGGCGTGCGCGAGTCCCATCCAGAAGCGCAAAATGAATATTCTTCTGTCGTCGTCGGCAAGAGTGCCGAGAAATTTGTTGATGATCTCGCCCGCGCGCTTGGCTTCAAAAGCCTCGGCGAGATCGTGTCCGTCCGCGACTCCTTCAAGAAATTCGTCGCCGACCGTCTGATAGTTTCCGCCGCGCTTCCATGCGTTCATCTCCTTTGATTTGTTCAGCGCATGGTTTCGCATCGCCGTGCCTATGTATGAGCGCAGATTCTTCGGTCTCTCGGGCGGGATGTTGTTCCAGAGAGCGAGAAGAACGTCGTTCATACACTCTTCGCGGTCCTCTTTCGTAGCCAAAATATTCGAGGCGACGTAAAGGCAGAGATCCTTGTATTTCTTCTCGGCTTCCTTTATCGCCCGCTCGTCGCGGGACCAAAATAATTCAATGATTTTTTCGTCTGTCATCTGTTTTCCTCCTTTGCATAGCAATTAGGTTCGATTTCCGTACGGCTAAGTGTCCCTTCACTTACATAGACAACTTCTGCGCGAAAAGGTTACATTAAAATTTCCTATTTGAGCAATTAAATTACAGTTATAAATAAAATTCGCTGAAATAACTGAATTGATGCACTAAACCCTTCGCCTTCTCCCTGACCGTGGGAGAAGGGGGACCGCGGGAGCGGTGGATGAGGGGTAGCGGATGAGTGCAAAAATAAATGACTGCATTGGCGGGACTTACGAACCCATATTTGCGCATATTGTTTAGCGGTAAAATATAATACAGTAAAGCGCAAATTTTGCGTGTTGCAGGCAACACGCAGTGGGTTCAAGCGTGCAAACTGTACGAAATAAGGCTCATGACCGCTTTAGCGGTTACAATGCGGGACTTACGAACCCATATTTGCGCATATTGTTTAGCGGTAAAATATAATTCAGCAAAGCGCAAATTTTGCGTGTTGCAAGCAACACGCAGTGGGGTCAAGTGTGCAAACTGTACGAAATAAGGCTCATGACCGCAAAGCGGTCATGAGCCTTATTTGGTGCCGGTGGCGGGACTTGAACCCGCAC
>JAGBYM010000142.1 GCA_017628755.1 Clostridia bacterium
GCAGGGGACTGAAAATCCCCGTGTCGTTGGTTCAATTCCGACCGGAGGCACCACCTGCGGATTTAGCTCATTTGGTAGAGCGCAACCTTGCCAAGGTTGAGGTGGCGGGTTCGATCCCCGTAATCCGCTCCAAAAAACACCGAGAACTTTGTTCTCGCTGTTTTTTTATCCAAGCCATAGGCTTGGCATATCATCACGCGCAAGCGTGTATCTCTGTGCCTTGAAGATATACACGCCTTCGGCGTGATTTTTTATTTTATAAACAAAAACCTTGACTCCCCTTCTCTTTTATGATAAAATAAAGGCAATAAAACGTGAAAGGACTTCACAATGATCAATTTTGGAATAAACGTAATGGATTTCGGCGCGAAGGGCGACGGAATCACCGACGATACAGCGGCGATACAATCAGCCATCAACTACGCATCCGCAAGAGGCGGAGGGCGCATACTTTTCCCGTACACCAAGGGCGGTTACCGCTTGGCTTCCCCCGGAATTGAGGAGTATAACGGACGCAAGGTGCGCGCGCAGCTTGTGATTCCTCCCGAAAACGATGCAAATATCTTCCTTGAGGGAGAAATGCCCTGCAAGATGCTGTATTCTTATCAGGTTCGTCCGCTTTCTGCGGTAGAGCATAACTTTACTCCCACAACCTTCGGAAGTCAATCGGTAAACAATACCCGACTGTTTTCTGATTGGGAAGCACCCGAGATCCACGATCCGACAGAACGCCCGTGGTCGATGATATCGGCACCCGAAGGCGACAGCTGCAAGGGTCATTTCAGCATGTCGCAGTTTTCGATGGCAAATCTTGAGTTTCGTGTTCATTTAAACAAGGATAAAATGTACCCCACGCAGAGTGCCGCTAACCTGCAGAATATTTCCCGCGTATGGATCAGTGACTGTCAATTCTGTCTCAATGAAAACGTGGGTGACACGTTGCTCCAAAAGGAATTGCAGGAAAATCCCTGCCATACCGTAGGACTTATGATGTCGGGCGACCAGAATGATAATAACGTCATCCGCAACGTCGCAGTTCAGGGATTTAAGTACGGATTCGTTTTGGGCGAACACGTGGTTGCCGACTATCTTTACGTGCACAACTGCGAAAACGGAATCGCGTTCCACGATTCCTCCCATCTTTCCGTGATCACGCACATTGTGGCACAACACAACCGCCGTATCATTACCACCGCGCCCGATATGCTGTTCGGACACGGAAAGGGGCCTTGCAACGTCATTATACAAAGCCTGAATTTTGAATGCGGAACGGGACTGAAGCCCGAAATATGCCAGCTTGAATACGGAGTATATGATCCCGACTGCCGTTTGCGCGGAGGTCTGTGCTGGCACAAACCTTGGGGAAAGAAGGAATTCCCCACCGTATGCGGAGAAAGATTCAAGATCGAAAGCTTTAAGAAGGAGATTCAGCCATGACAGCTTCCGAACGTTTCAGAAAATATCTTGCGGGAGAGCCCGTTGACAGATGCCCTGCGATCGAGTGGGCTCCCTGGTGGAGACTCACGGTTGAGCGTTGGCACTCGGAAGGTCTTCCCAAAGAAGTCCGTACCGTAGAACAAATTCAAGACTTCTTCGGTCTCGATAAATGCCTGCAGACACACGGCATATACCGTACCGCGCAAACCCCGAGAAATCCGGGTGAAGGTATGGGAATCATGGAGGATGAGGAGGATTGGAAGGAGATCAAGAAGACTCTCTTCCCTCCCGTTGAGACCGTAGTTACAGAGAAACAGTTTGAAGCCCTCCGCTTCTCGCGTGAGCGCGGCGATACGCTCAATTTCTTCACTGTCGAAGGCTTTTTCTGGTATCCCCGCAAGCTTTTCGGAATTGAAAACCATCTTTATAGCTTCTATGATTATCCCGAGCTCTATCTTGAGATGTGCGAGACCTATTCGGATTGGCTTGTCGAGCTGTTTCACTATGTTTTTTCGCGCTTCCGCTTTGATTTCATGAGCTTTGCCGAGGACATGAGCTACAATCTCGGCTCAATGATATCCAAGGACTGCTTCGAGAACTTCCTCGCACCCTTTTACAAAAAGGTCATTCCCGTGATACAGAGCTACGGCATCCCCGTCTTCATCGACTCGGACGGCGACATCACCGAGGCGGTCGATTGGTATGCATCGGTCGGCGCAGACGGAATGTTCCCGCTTGAACGCAAAGCGGGCGTGGACGTCTCATTGTATATCAAAAAACAGCCGAAAATGGCTTTCATCGGTCACTTTGACAAGATGTGTATGAAGGACGGACCCGAGGCCATGCGCGCGGAATTCGAGCGCATTCTGCCCTCGATGCAAAACGGAAAGGTCATCGTATCGGTCGACCATCAGACCCCGCCCGACGTTTCAATCGAAAATTACCGCGAATACGTAAAACTGCTCTTTGAGTATTGCGAAAAAGCCACACATGAGGGTAAAGAGATCCTTCCCTGCCCTGTATTTGAAAAATAACGGAGGTGCTCCGTAATGGACTACACCCAAAAGCTGAAATATCATTACCGTCCCGAAAAAGGTTGGGTAAACGACCCGAACGGACTGGTTTACTTTGATGGATATTACCACGTTTTCTATCAGCACGCGCCCGATCACGAGATCCCCTGGAAACAGCCAATGCATTGGGGACACGCGCGTACAAGGGATTTCCAGAGCTGGGAGGAGCTTCCCGTTGCGCTCGCGCCCGATAAGGATTACGATCGGGACGGCTGTTGGTCGGGCACCGCGATCGTGAAGGACGGCGTTCTCTACCTCTTTTACGCATCAATCCGCATTCCTGAAGGCACTACCCAAAAGGTTCAGACCGTCAGCGTCGCTTATTCAACGGACGGAATCCACTTCGAAAAATACGCCGGAAATCCCGTGATAGACCGTTATCCTGCCGACGGAGGGCCCGATTTCCGTGATCCCGCGGTATGCAAGATTGGCGGACATTATTACTGCGTTATGGCATCGGGCAATCCCGAAACAAAAACCGGACGCCTTCTGCTCTACCGAAGCGATAACCTTTTGAAATGGAATTACGTCGGAATCATGAGCGAATGGGCAGATTGCAAATATACCGAATGTCCTTCGTTTATGTCTGCGGGAGATCGTTTTTTGCTTACCGCCTCGGTCTGTCCGCTTGATAAGCGCCATTATTTTTCTGTGATGTTCGGAAAATTCGAAAACGATAAATTCACCGTAGAATACACTGCCGAGGTCGATAAGGGCCCCGATCAGTACGCGGGTCAGGTCTTCAAGGACCACCTCGGAAGAAATCTTCTGATCTCCTGGATCCCCGGATGGAAATACCGCGGATACGCCGAAAAGGACGTCGGATGCATGTCGGTACCGCGTGAAATCAAACTCGAAAATGGCAGAATCACAGCCTATCCGATAGAAGAGCTCCAACATCTGCTCAAAGATGAAGACCCTGCGGTAAAACGTACCGAAAACGGATTCGTGATAGAACGTGCGGGACGCGATCCCATCGTCTATGACGGAAAGGTCAACGATCTCAAAATCCTTCGTGACGGATATATCGCCGAGGTCTTTGTAAACGGCGGCGAAGAAGTTTATACCGCTTTGCTTTAAGGAGAAAAACAATGATTCAAGGAAATAAATATCTCGATACTATTCTCAATGAACTCGCACTTCATTGGCCGAAAAACCGAATCATCAATATCGTTTGCCACGGCCACAGCGTACCTGCGGGCTATTTTGCAACACCTTTCGTAAACACCTTTTCCGCATACCCGCATCTCTTGCATAAAATGATCAAGGAGCGTTTTCCTTATGCGGTAACAAACGTGATCGTAACCGCTATCGGCGGTGAAAACTCTGTCTCGGGTGAGGTGCGTTTTGAGAGAGACGTGCTCTCGCACCGTCCCGACGTGCTCATCATAGATTACAGCCTCAACGACCGCTCTGTCGGTCTCGAAGCAGCCGAAAAAGCATGGTGCTCGATGATCGAAAAGGCACTTGAGCAGAATATCAAGGTCATTCTCTGTACACCGACTTGGGATAATTCCTATTACTCTCAGAACGAAAAATGGGAAAAGCTTGCGGCTCACGCAGAACAGGTGAGAGCTCTTGCGGATCGCTACAGTGTCGGCTTGGCAGACAGCTTCCGCGCCTTTGAAAAGCACATTTCCGAGCCGACCGACCTTGCAAAATACCTCTCGCACGTCAACCATCCCTCTTTGGCGGGCCACGAGCTTGTTGCAGAGGAAATAGCAAAATATTTCGTAGCACGATAAAAGTGAGGAAAATAAAATGAAAGTCAGACTTGTTTGTGATCTGCCTCCACGTGAGGGCAACCCGAGAAACAGCGAAGGCGCGTTTCTGCGCGCTCCTTCGGGTGAAATACTTTTTGCTTACAGCGCATATTGCGGCACAAGCTGGCACGACCACGCCGCTTGCAACATAAAAATGATCCGCTCCCGCGACGAGGGCGAGACCTGGTCAGAACCCGAAATGATCGCGACCGCGGAGTTTTTCGGCACGGAAAACGTAATGAGCGTTTCCGCACTCACTCAAAAAGACGGCACTCTTGCGTTTTATTTCCTTATAAAAGAAAACGACGGCACCTCGACCCTCGGAAGAGCGGTTTCGGTTGACGGCGGCAAGACTTTTGCACCCGAGCGTGTAAAATGGAACGTGCCGTCGGCTTACTACGTTATCAACAACGACCGCCTTGTCCGCACCTCGGACGGTAGGATCATCGCGCCCGCGTCGTATTATCCTCCTTGCAAGAGCGAGTACGGCATATACAATCCCGCCATCACGGTACTGCTCATCTCGGATGATGACGGTGCATCCTTCCGTATGCATCCATTCGCGCGTCTTGTGACGGGTAACGCGATCAATCGCAAGCACGGAATGCAGGAACCCGGCATTATTGAGCTTTCAAAGGGCGTTTTCAGAATATGGATGAGAACGGGCGCGGGATATCAGTACCACAGCTTCTCCTTTGACGATCTCGGAAGCTTCACATCCCCCGAGCCAAGCGAATTCACTTCTCCCGACTCACCGATGCAGATCACCAGATACGATGAAAACACACTTTACGCCGTCTATAATCCCATTCCCAATTACAACGGCAGACAATACTCAAGATGGTGTGCGGGAAGAACTCCGTTCGTTATCCGCAAAAGCCGTGACAACGGCAAGACCTTCGGCGAGCTGAATATCATTGAGGACGGCGACCGCGGATTTTGCTACCCCGCCGTATTCTTCACCTCGGACGGCTCGATGCTCTGCGCATATTGCCGAGGAGGCAAGGAGGACGAGGCATGCCTTGCCCGCCTCGGAATATCCAAGATCGCGCTTGACGAGATCGTATAAATTTCAAAGGCGGTATAACAATGGAAAACCTGCTGAATGCCGAATTCAAGCGAAAATTTTCGCTTTCCATGTATAAAAACCTTAAACTCAAGCTTGGGGAAATGTCCTTTTACAAGGACTTTGTAACCGATACGCGCGGCGATCTCTATCCGATTCTGTTGAAATCGGATGATTGCGTCGAATACGTTGAAGCAAACCGCTACGGTGTGCGCGCAGGTTCGGTAACCCGTCTTATTGGACAATTCTTTCCGTATGCTACATATGAAATGACCGCAACGGTCAAAAACGGCGCGGTGGGCTTCCGCTTCATTCTTCCGAGTGCCGAGGCTGAAATTGCGGTGTCAAACGGAAAGCTCCGCTATCTTTGCGGTGAACGTAAAGAAGAACTTGATCTCCCCGAAAGCGTCGGTACTATGATCGTCAGCTGCCGCCCCGGTGCGTTTGACGTTTATTTCAAGAAAAACGGTAAGTCGGAATTTTTCACCACTTTTGCTGAGGAATCCTTCAGAAATTCCAATGACTACGCCGAATTTTCGGATGGAAAAGCGGCTTTGTCGGTAAGCGGCGAAGCTGAGGTCAGCGAAGTCAGCTTTTACATCGACAACGGCACCTCGATCGCTGATATGCGTCCCATACGCTACGAAAACGGCGAAGTAATGATCGAAAACGGTAAAATATACATCACGGCTTCGATCCGTATGCAGACGGGCACCTTTCAGGGGATTTTCTCCTGGATCCCCGGAACTGCAGAATTTGAGCTGACGGGCGCGCTGTTTTACGACTGCGGAGACGGAAAATGGTGCGGTGACGTTGCCGCTTCATTGCTTTGGCATCGTGATGAAAAGCTATGGTACCTCTGGGTATGCGCTTTCTCGCACGGACATATTCTCGCGCATTCGACCTTTGAGGGCGACGTCCGCTTCGGCGTTAACGTCATCGACGTTGAACTGATGGCAAAAGCGGACGCGGACACGCCGATCGATGCATTCCTCACATTTGCGGGCGATGAGGATCCCGATTTCTTCTACGACGCGGAAAATTCGCGCTGGCTTATGGCGATCTGCCGCCGTGATCCCGTGATTAAAAACTACCGCTACTTCTTCTTTGAATCGGATTCGCCGTTTGAAGGATACAAATGCATCGGCAAGGGACGCGACGGCGCAGAGACGGGCGGATCGTTCGTTAAAGTAAACGGAGAGCAGTATTTCCTTTGCGGAAATGATTTCCGCGCAACCTCCGACTACCGCATTTACGGCAAACACGGAATGAGCGCGCCGAATTTCGACTATCCCGACGGCGGATTCCGCGGCTGGGGAACGCTGATGCCGATCAAGCTCGGCTCGAGAACAAGATACTTCTGGCTGACCTTTGACCGCCACCGTGGCAGCGATTACAACTGGAGCTACGGAAATCTTTATTGCTTTGAAGCAAAATAATGCAGGGCAAGCTATGTACACTCTACTTAATAATATTCTATCCGATAAAAAAGGCGGGGAAATATTCACCCTCTTCGGCGCGTGGCATTTTTTCTATATAATTCTGACAGTCATTGCGGCAGCGGTGTTGATATTTTTATTGAAAAATAAAAGCGCGGATGCGAAAAAGAAAACCGTCCGCACGCTCTCTTCCCTCTCGTTCGCATTTTACATAGCCGATTTCTTCTTGATGCCGCTTGCGTACGGTGAGATCGACATCGAAAAACTCCCTTTCCACGCCTGCACCGCGATGTGCGTTGCCTGTTTTTTGAGTTACCGAATCGGATTCCTTGAGAACTACCGCGCTTCCTTTGCGATGCTCGGATTTATCTCGAATCTCGTATATCTCGTCTATCCCGCGGGAGTCATGTGGCATGCGGTACATCCGCTTTCATACCGCGTCATACAGACTCTGCTCTTCCATAGCATAATGACTCTTGCCTGCTTCTTTGCGCTGATATATGAATCAGACAAGATCAACATAAGAAAATGCCACCGCGATCTTGCGGTGACTATCGGAATGACCGCCTGGGCTAGCCTCGGCAATCTTATCTATAACAACGATTCGCGTTTTTACAACTGGTTCTTCGTCGTGCGCGATCCGTTCAATGCGTTACCCGAATCCACCGCGCCGTTTATTATGCCGTTTTTGAACATTGCAATATTTTTCACCGTTGAAATACTGATACATATAATATTTTCGATTATTAAAGGAGGCAGAAAATGATCCAGCTTACCGAAAGAGAAAGAATGCTCCGCACTTACCGTCGCCAGGAGATCGACCGCATCCCCATGATCGACAGCGCTTGGCGCGGAACAATCAACAGATGGCATAACGAGGGTATGCCGAAAAATATCGCTTGGGAAGATTATTTCGGATTTGACCGTGTCATCCGAATCTGCCCGGATAATTCCCCGAGATTTGAAAGAAGGATCCTTGAGGAAAACGATCGCTTCAGGATCGAAACAACACCATGGGGCGGAACGCAAAAGGTGTTCAATATTCTTGATTCTACCCCCGAGGTGCTGAATTTTTATTATGACACCCCCGAAAAGTGGGAAGAAGCCAAGAAGGCTATGTACACCTATCACGATAACAGAATACCGTGGAAATATCTTGAAACGAATTATCCGAAGTGGAAGGCAGAAGGCCGCTTTTTGCAGCTTGTCGTCTGGTTCGGCTTTGACGTCGCCCACACCCGCCTTACAGGCACCGAAAATATGCTGATATCTATGTTCGAGGATCCCGATTGGGTCACTGATATTTTCGATACCTACCTCAACACCTCCCTCGATCTCTGCCAGCGCATTCTCGACGCGGGATACGAGTTCGACGGCATCTTCTGGTGTGACGATATGGGATATAAGGGCTCGCCCTTCTTCTCGCCCGCGGCATACCGTGAGCTGCTCAAGCCATATCACAAAAAGGCAGTCGATTGGGCGCACGAGCGCGGTATGGTGACCGAAATGCATTCCTGCGGCTTTATCGAGCCCCTGCTTCCCGACATACTCGAGACCGGCGTTGAGATGCTCAATCCGCTCGAGGTCAAGGCGGGTATGGATCCATTCAAACTTAAAAAACTTTACGGCGACAAGCTCGCATTCCACGGCGGTATCAACGCACAGATATGGGACAATATCGACCTTGTCAAAGCGGAAATGGAGCGAATCATTCCCGCTATGAAGGAGGGCGGCGGTTACGTATTCGCCTCCGACCACTCAATTCCCAATTCGGTATCCTTTGAAAACATGAAAGAGATTGCAAGACTCGCCCACGAGCTTGGAAGATATTAATACCTTTAAGAAAAAGCAGGTGGCAATATGATATTCTCATTACCAAAACTCGGTAAGGATGCGATCCCGCTCACTCATTTTCCGACAAAGCATCAAGCTTTTATTTTCAGAGCCGTAGAATATATTCCATATTCAAAAATGGCGTCGCTTCTCGGCACAACAGAAGAAAACGTCATCGCGGCGGCTCGTGAAATGGGTCTGCCCGATTACGCTCCGGGCAATATCTGGCTTGAGCGCGGATATATCACGATAATCCGCCGTATGTGGCATATTCTGCCCTACTCACAGCTTCTTGAGCTGCTTGAAATCGGAGAGGAAGAGCTTGCGCTATTGCTCAAAGAGGAAGATTTTCTTGCGGTAAAACTGAGAGACAAACCGATCTGTGAGCCCGTCAAATGGCGTGAGCTTACCGAAGAAGAAAAGGCACAGACCGAAAAGATACGCGAGCGGCTGCAAGGTGTTGATATTTCTGGCAAACGCCCCTTTGAATTTGAATACAGCGTTCCGAAGATCACACACGAGGGCAAAGAAATATTCAAGACCCGCATGATCTACGCCTTTTCGGGTCTTTATCAGCATGCCTTTGACGTTGACAGCCGTGTTTACCTCCCCGACGAACAGCTTGAAGCCTACCGCGATCTTGGCGTAAACGGCATCTGGACGCAGGGTCTGCTTTCCGCGCTGATAGAATTTCCCTTTGAGCCCTCGATCTCAGCCGGCCACGAAAAACGCCTTGCAAATATGCGTGCGCTGACCGAGCGTCTCGCAAAATACGGAATAAAACTCTATCTTTACATAAACGAGCCACGCTTCATGCCCATCTCGTTTTTCGAAAAGCACCCCGATATCAAGGGTCATGTCAGAGGCGACGAAGCATCCCTCTGCACCTCGACCGAAAAGGTGCAAAACTACCTGCGTGATTCTATCGAAAAGATCTGCCGCGAGGTTCCTCTCATCGGCGGGTTCTTTACGATCACCCGCTCGGAAAATCAGACCAACTGCTATTCGCATTCGGGCGATATCGGCGTAACCTGCAACTGTCCGCGCTGCTCAAAGCGTGATCCCGCAGAGGTGATCGCAGAAGTAATCAACTGCATTGCCGAGGGCGCGCACCGCGTCTCGGACTCTATAAAAGTTTTCGCGTGGAGCTGGGCTTGGCGTGATTACAGTGAAGGAATTCTCCGCCGTCTCGACAAAAGCGTGATTTTCCTCTCGCAAAGCGAGCTTGACGTTCCCTTCGAGATCGGCGGCGTCAAAGGACGAGTTCTCGACTATTCGATGAGCATCCCCGGTCCGGGCGAAAAAGCTAAAGGCGAATGGGCAATTGCAAAGAAATGCGGTCTCGAAACAGGCGCAAAAGTACAGATCAGCACAACCTGGGAGGCGTCAACCGTCCCCGCCATCCCCGTTTCACCTCTGATAGACTCGCATATCCGCGCACTCCGCGACGAGGGCGTTGAGCACATTCTGCTCTCCTGGACACTCGGCGGTTATCCCTGCCGCAATATTGCCGCGGCGGCAAAGTA
>JAGBYM010000143.1 GCA_017628755.1 Clostridia bacterium
GATGCTTGCCGCGAAGGATGTTCGCAGCCTTAACTGCTGTTCTACCGAGGGACTCGCCTGCTGCGTCGATAACGAACCAACGGCGCTCGATAGTCTCAGCCTTTGCCATGAAAGTGGACATTCTTTTTCCTCCAAATATTTACGGGCATAGTTAGCCCTCATTTAAGACTTGCATATTATACCACTTATTTTTCCGCTTGTCAATACCTTTTTTGAAAAAAAAATTAATTTTTTTAATTTATCACCCTATTTTCTTCGATTTTCTTCGCTTTTTGCCCAAAAAGCTCATTCATCCATAGCTCGCCATCACATATTTTTTATCGTTCTAAAAACGAAATGTTACGAATATATTATCGTTGTAACCAATAAAAACACTCAAAAATTCAGGAGGTCACACGATGTATCCAAAGTACAAACCCGAAGGATCGCTTATACATACGCCCGAAAACAGAAATTACACCTCGTCGCTCGCGGGACTCGAACGCGCCATGGTAAGCGGCGCGGTGCTCGAGGAGACCGCTCTTCTCTGCGACTCTGATATGAATCTTCATTTCGATCTCGGCGGTATCGTAGGAATACTTCCGCGCGAGGAATGCGTGTTCTGCCGCCCCGGCGAGACCGACAAGGACATTGCCGTCATAACCCGCGTGGGCAAACCCGTCTGCTTCCGCGTCATCGGAATCGAGCGCGAAAGCGGAGTGCCCGTGGCATATCTTTCACGCCGACGCGTACAGCGCGACTGCCTGCGCGAATATCTCTCCACTCTCGTTGCGGGCGACGTTATCCGAGTCAAGATAACGCATCTCGAGCCCTTCGGTGCCTTTGCCGACGTCGGCTGCGGAATCTCGGCACTCATCCCCGTCGATTCGCTTTCGGTATCGCGCATATCGCATCCGCGCGACAGACTCTGCTGCGGCGGGTTCGTCTACGCTGTCGTAAAAAGCAATGATCCGAGCACGGGAAGGCTCTTTCTGACGCAAAAAGAGCTCCTTGGAACGTGGGAAGAAAACGCCGCACTCTTTATCCCCGGGCAGACGGTTGCGGGCACTGTGCGCAGTATAGAGAGCTACGGCATATTTATCGAGCTTATGCCGAACCTCGCGGGACTTGCCGAGCTCCGTCCCGACGCGCGCGACATCGAGATCGGCGACACCGCCGCAGTCTTCATCAAGAGCATCATCCCCGAGAGGATGAAGGTAAAGCTGATTCTCATCGACACACATCAGAACATAGGCGAGATCGCCCCGACCCGCTACTTCGTCGATTGCGAAAAAACCACTCACATAGACAGGTGGAGATATTCGCCGGATTGCGCGGGAAGAATAATTGAGATGGTGTTTTGAAAGAACCCCGACGGCATTGCCGTCGGGGTAAATTATTATTGTTCGATTTCAATATCTCCGTCGGTGCAGCGAACGATCTTGATATAGGATCCGCTGTTCCACGTCGAGCCGGTGCTCTTGCCTTTATATATTTTATTCCATTGCGCCATTGTCCCCTCAAAGCTCAGCACTTCAATAAGCTTGCATCCCGTAAAAGCAGCAGAATGTATCGTGGTAACACTTGCGGGTATGCTGACCTCCTTGATTGCGGGGCAAACGGCAAAAATGCTGCCCAGAGTTTTGAGCGTACCCGGCAGAATAACCCGCTCAAGCGATAAGCAATCATAGAATGTGTAACTACCCGTGTCGGTGACTCCTTCGGGGAATGTAAACTCTTTCATAACCTCGCAGTAGGCAAAGACCCAGTCGCCAAACTCAATATCCGCACTATCCCCTCTCGGAGCAAATACAACTTCGGTAAGCGAGGTGCATTTATAAAAGGCATATGACCATATTTCGGTCACGCTTGACGGAATACTCACGCTTACAAGGGAGGGACAGGAGGCGAAGGCATAATGACTTACGGAAGTCACACCATCGGGGATCACCGCCGTCTTCAGGTTTGAGCAGCCGTAGAAAGCGTACCAGCCGATCGCCGTGACCGACGAAGGAAGAGTTACATCGGTGATATCATCATGTCCCGAAAATACGCCGGAGCCAATGGTCTTTACGCTGCCGTCATCGGGGATCTTGGCAGCGGCGCATTTGAGAACGAGCATTCCCGTTTCCTTCTCTATCAAACATCCGTCGGTAAGAATGAACTTCCCATTGCCATCCGCCAAAACTATCTCAAGAAGGCTCGGTGATGCGCAAACAAACGCGGTGACGTCTATCTTCTCAAGAGATGCGGGGAGGACGATCTTCTTGAGAGCGGAGCAATTTTCAAACGCACGCGCACCTATCTCCTTGACGCCCTCTTGAATAATTACCGTTTCAAGAGAGGTACAGTAATAAAAAGTGGAGTGAGTAATGGCTTCAAGTCCCCGTCCGAGAGTAGCCTTCTTCAGGCTCTTACAATCAAAGAACGCACCTTCTATGCTTTCGACGCTGTCGGGGATAACGATCTCTTCAAGAGCATCACAAGAATCAAAGGACTCATAAATCACCTTGAGACCTTCGGGGAATATAATTTTCTTGATGCTGTTGCAATCATAGAACGCCAGATACTCTATAACCGTAACCCCATCGGGAATATTGACTTCCTCAAGGCTCACACAGCCATGGAAAAGCGCGGTATCTATCTTTGTCAAGCCCTCGGGGAGTCTTACCTTGCGCAGCTTTGCGCATGTACCGAATACGCCCGTCTGAATCTCTCTGACACAATCGGGTATGAAGGCTTCTTCAATATCGCATCCCGTGAAAGCGCAGTATCCGATGATCTCAACGCTGCCGTCTGTCGGGATCACCGAATTGGTAAATCCGCGGACAAGCGTTTTGGTTTCGCGCTCTATGATACAGTTCCCTTTCATATAGAAGGTCTTGTTTTCGGGAGCGATAGTCACATTTGTAAGATTCGGGCAAAGATAAAATGCACCCGATGAGATATATTCTACGCTTGCGGGAATAACTATCTTCTTAAGCGAACTACAGCCGTTAAATACGTAATAGTCGAGATACTTGATCGCCGTATCTTCAATATTTATGCTTTCAAGAGCGGTGCAGGAAGAAAAAGCAGATTCATAAATCTTTGTAACGCTTTTGGGCAAAACAACCTTTTTAAGATTTTCGCAATATCCGAAAGCGTTCGATCCGATCTCAGTTATTCCTTCCGGGATGACTATTTCGGTCAAAGCATGTTTATTGTCAAACGCACCGTGATCGATCGCGGTAACGCTTCCGTCGGACGGAATTATACTTCCCGCGCATCCGACAACCAAAGTTTTGGTCTTGCGGTCAATAATACAGTTATCTACACAGTAATAGTCCGCGCTGTTACCCAGCAGATCAATGCTCTTCAGATTTCTGAACAGACGCATATTGTACATAAAAGATTCCGGGATCGTGATACCGGTAATACCGTCCCAAAGAGATATAGAGTCGTATCCGCCGTCAACACCTCGCACGGGAATACTGTCGATGAAGGCAGGGATCACTATCTCGGTCTCGGTGCAGCTTCCGAGTCCCGCAAGCAGATATCTCATGCCGTTAAAGTCAAGCTTGAATTCAAGACCGGGAGTTCCCGTTGCATAGAGCACATCGGTTTCTACGCGTTCTTCACATACAGTGCAAGGCTTATACTTCGAGCCATCAAGTGTAACGGTTGCCTCTTTTTCGACGATCCATTCGCCCGGGGTATGCCCCTTGGCATCAATTACTCTCTCTGCAGGAGCATTGCAGACAATACAATGCGCAACCTCTTTTCCGACTTCCGTACAGGTCGCCGCGAGCTCTGTCACATAAAAATCGAATATATGCCCCTTCGCGGGGATTTCATTCGTATATATGATTTCAATGCACATATAACAGTGAGCAACTTCCAGCCCCTTCTCCGTGCAGGTGGGTTCGGTTTCCGTCCTTATCGGGCTCAGCTGATGCTTGAGCACGGGAATCTCCTTGGTCTCTACGATCTCGGAACAAAGCTGGCAAACCTTTTCTTCTATTCCGGGCACGGTACAGGTGGGATTCCTTGATACAACCAATTTATATTGCCAATGATTCAAGGGTTTATGCTCTTGCTTCTGCATGGTATAACCACAGACACGGCACTCAAGATGCGAGAACCCCTTTTGCGTACAGGTAACGAGAACATCCCACTTCCATGTTCCCTCTTTATGACCCGGTGCGGAAACCTCTTCACTCTCCTTTTCACCGCAGGCACAGCTGCGCTCGCGCACGCCGTCCTCGGTACAGGTAAAGGTTTCGGTCCACTCGCTCCATTCGTGAATATGCGGAGCTTCGGTCTCGGTTGTTTCGGGAACAGTTGTTTCCGCGGGCACTTCACCGTCTTTGCATGAGGTAAAAATAACGGTGAGCAGTAAAAGTAAAACAGCAACAAACATCGGTGTGAAAATTTTTCTCATAATTAAATTTACCTCCTGTGTATTGTAGTTTTATTTTATCATATACAGATAATGCTTGTCAAGGCATTTTCGCCTTCCGATGTACATATTAACAAAAAATCACACCGCGGTGTGATTTTTTTGTATAATATTCATATTTAAGAATTATTTGCCCTTAACTCTGAAAAGCATTCCCGCTCCGGGCTCGAAGGTGCGGCAGAGGATTCCGTTTTCGTTTCTTGTAACGATTCCGTCGGCTTCCGCATCCTTCCATGAAGCAGAGACGGTATCGAAATATTCAAGCCCCGAGGCTACGTCAAGGAATCTGACCGTGTTTCTTGAATTTTCGGTATCTGTGTACATTTTGTTGGTGATCATAAAGCTTCCGTCATCGAAGAATCCGATTACAACAGAAGCATCGGCATCAACCTCTCCGAGATCGCCGTACGAGGTATAACGCTCGCAGCCCTTCTCAAGGCTTCCTCCGCCTTTTGAGCGGGTATGGAAGACTGCTGTGGAAGTTTTATCGAAGAGCTCGGTCCCGAGCGGCAGGAGCCATTTATTGATCTCCTGGACGTCATAATAGTGCGGATAAATCTTACCTTGGGTATCCATGCAAGCGTTACTCCATCCCTGATCGAGAAGATCCTGACTCAACCAATATGTGAAGTAAGAAACACGTTTCATACCGTAGGTCAGGCACATGTTGACCTCCCACTCAACCTGATACTTTGTCAGATCTGCGTAGCTCATGTGTTCGGTAAGCAGGATGATGAGCATGGGATCAAGACCGTTTGCGATCGCGGTGTCGCGGATGATCTCGATGTTCTCAAAAAAGCCCTTTCGAGCCTGAGTTTTCTGGAAATGATAGTGATCGTAGCTGATGTAGTCGGGGTTTACGACCGAAATAAATTGGTCGAGATACTGCTGATAACCTTTCGTTGCAAGCTGTGTATCGCTAGCATAAGTCGGGAAAAGGTTTATCATTGTCTTGCGTTCGGGATCAATACGGTGGATGGCATCAACAACTCGTCCGAGCGCGGGGAAATCGGTTGCCGAGGGCTCATCTTTGATCCACCATGCCTTGATAACGTCAAGGTAATCCTTATAATCGTTTACGATATCCTGAATATATGCGTCGATCGCGGTCTGATCGGATATAGCAAGCGCGTTAAGAATTCTGTAATCTGCAATACCCGAGCAGGTCATGCCGTATTTACGGAGATATCCGAGCGCGGTCTTGTTTATCGTGGGATCGTAGCCCTCAACGGGAATGCTCGTAAAGCCGCACTCCGCGATCTTCTTTATGTATTCCTCGTTGCAGAGGTCCTGTCCCTGCGGGCCCCAATAATACGTGATTTCAAACTTTTCCATACCGTCCGTACCCTCCGACTTCTGTTCGGTGAAGCTGTGGTCATATGTGATAAGCGCGGTAACGGGATATTCCGTACCGTCAAGTCCGACAGTTCCCTCGAGATTGATCTTACGTTCGGTCGTTACCGCACCGGCGGAAAACGCCAAGGGCAGGATCATAAGGCATGCAAACATAAAAGCCGCGCCTCTTTTAGGATTCTTCGCGATGAAGAACACCGACATGATCAGAGCAAAGATAACGGCAGTGCCCGAAACGATCGCGCCGCAGCCTTTTGCTTCAAGCTCTTCGGTTACGGGAGTCGATCCGACGGTCTCAACAGCATCGCGGTTTACAAGCGTATAATAGAGCATTTGCGATTCTCCGGGGGCGACGTTCAACTTTGTCAAAGCCTCGCCGGAGGTAAGAACCAACTCATCGGCAATAGTAAGTTCAACCGAAATGTTCGAGATATTTGCGGCATCCTCCGCGAGAGCGACAGATACCGAAGCCGAAATCTCGGTTTCATTTACGGGAAGAAGATAGAGCTCCGCGGTAATACCGTCCTTGGTAACCGATGCCGCGGGCGCGGAATCCTCGGTTGCAAATACGCATAGCGACAGCGCAAGAGAGAGCGCCAGAGCGCATACGATCGAAATAATATTCTTTTTCACAGTCAATTCCTCATTCGTCTTCAGCAAAATCGATCTTTATGCTGCCGATGCCGCCCTCGATCTTGACGGTATTTTCACCCGCGCCGATCTTCGAGTTTCCGACCTTTGTGCCGTCAACTGTGATCTCGCCCAGGCCCTTTTCAAGGTCGAGTGTATAATTATCCTTCTGACCGCTCAGGTCAAGCACAGCTTCTCCGACGCCGAGCGAAATTTCACTTTTACCGCTGAGTCTGCCTTCAAGCATCAGCGCACCGACGCCCATATCGAGGTCAAGTCTGCTGATATCGGCATTTTTGAAAGTAAGTGCACCCGCACCACCGTCAATATCGGCTGACTTGGCAACGGTCAGCGAATCAATCATCGTCTCGCCCGCGCCAAGTTCAATATCAAATTCGGCGCACGAGAGCGCGACGATCTCAAGCTTTCCCGCGCCGCCTATAATGTCGACCTCGTTGAACTTCATATCCGAAGGATACAGGATCTCAACAAAGGCATCGGAATTCTTATGTCTCTTTGAATTATCCTTGATCTTGAGTCTGCTTCCGCTTTCCTTTGCTGTAAGCTTTTCAAGATTGGTCCTGACCGTTATCTTTTCGCAGTCCTCGGCTTTGAGCGTAAATCTCGCCGCGTGTATTTCGATTTCAAGATCTTTGACGTCGGCTGAAAATTCAAAGCTTTGCGATTCCAAGTCAATTTCGGTATCGGGTGAACCGAATACAAGTCCCAGAAGCGCGAAGGACCAGCTGATAATATTCACTATAAGTATTACCGCAAAGACGATAGCGCAGTATCTTACCGTTTTCTGCCAGGGCTTCATTTTATATCTACGCCTCCGAAGAGCGCAAGACCGCTGACGTAGAGAGTTACGACGTTTTCGTCATCCTTATCGTATCTGCGGGTCTTATTAGAGACACCTCCGAAAACCGCAGTAGATTTTACTCTTACCTTTACGCCCTCGGGGACGATAATATCAACTCCGCCGAAGATAGCCGAAACCTTGATCGCGGAATCCGGCTCGATCACGGCACCGCGGAGGTCGTAATCGACACCGCCGAAGATAGCGTTGATCTCCGCGCCGCGGAAGACCTTTCCGCTGAGGTCGGCTTTTACGCCGTTGAAAAGGCAAAATACGTTATCTATATCTCCCTCGTACTTCTCAAAGCTTTCCTCTATCTTTTCGGTATGGCGCTCTTTGAAGGAAGAAAATATCATCTTTAAACCGATAAGCACGATAATTGCGGGAACGGCAAGCTTCATGACCATTCCGTATGTAAGGATGTCTCTTGCGCAAAGAAGGAGGATAACGCCCACCGCAACTCCGATAGCGGAGCTGAACTTTTCGCTGGAAGTGAAAAGAGAAATTGCACTGGGAACTATAATAAAGAGTGTCCACCAACCGTCAAAGAAGATATCCACCTTTACTATGTCGAGCGCGGAAAGTGCCCAGATAAGTCCCGCGGCAATGAAGATGATGCCCCAAAGTACAGATTTATTCTTTTTCATTTTCATTCTCCTTTCGGAAATATAATATTTTTACACCTTTGTCAGCTTGGCATAGGTTGCCATAAGTTTTTTGGTTCCGACATTGTCGAAGACGACCTCGTACATGATATCCGAGCCCATCTGCTTCGCGGAAATGATCTCGCCCTCTCCGAAAGTCATATGCTTTACTCTGTCGCCGGGCTCGAAGATAACCGCAGGCTTCTTCATCGGCGCGGTCTTGGGAGTTACCGCGGGTCTCTGCACCGTCTTTACGGGCACAGCGCCCGGTTTCTGAACGGGTCGCATAGTTCCCGATGACGACGAGCCTCCGATATACGTCTTCGTTCCGCCCGAATAATTGCCCCACGAATATTCGCTCGGCTTTTCCTGCTTTTTGACCTTTTCGTCAATAAGCTCGGCAGGAATATCGCCTACAAAACGCGAGATGGGATTATACATCGTGCGTCCGTAGAGCAGTCTTCTTCCCGAATGGAAGAGGAAGAGCTCCTTCTTGGCGCGGGTTATTGCAACGTATGCAAGTCTGCGCTCCTCTTCAAGCTCGCCGGGATCGTTCATAGACTGTGTACCGGGGAAGATTCCCTCCTCGAGTCCCGGAATGATGGCAACAGGAAATTCAAGTCCCTTGGCGCTGTGAATAGTCATAAGAACGACAGCATCCGCGGTCTCATCAAAGCGGTCAACGTCGGCAACGAGCGCGGTTTCCTCGAGGAAGCCCGTCAGCGTCGGTTCTTCGTTGTTCTTCATATATTCGATAACACCCGAAACGAATTCGTCCACGTTATCGAGTCTGTCCTGCTCAGCCTCACCGCCGTCAATGAGCATCTGGCGGTATCCCGAGCGTTCAAGCACGTTCGTCACGAATGCGTCGAGCGGACAGCCGTCGTCAAGCATCTTGCGCAGACCGTCGATCATTTCGGCAAATGACATAAGGATATGTGCCGAACGCGCAAGCGCGATATGGCGGTATGCCTCGCGCATGACCTCAAACATCGACTTGCCAGTTTCGTCCGCTATACTTTCAACGGCATTCAGCGTAACCTCGCCGATCTTTCTCTTCGGCTCGTTGATGATACGCTTCAGACGCACGCGGTCTGAGGTGTTGTTGATAAGCTGGAGATACGCTACAACGTCCTTGATTTCCTTGCGGTCTCCGAAGCGTACGCCGCCGTAAATGCGGTAAGGAAGCGCACTCTTTGCGAAGGTACGCTCGATTGTATTCGCCTGCGCGTTTACGCGGTAAAGGATGGCAAAATCGCGGTAGCTGTACTTCTTCTCGGCAACAAGCTTGAGAATGAGATCGGTGATCCTTCTCGCCTCGCCTGCCTCGTCCTCGCATTCCTCGAGAACGATCTTCTTGCCCGAACCGTTTTCGGTCCAGAGAGTTTTCGGGCGTCTGCCCGCATTCTTTCCGATAACGGCGTTTGCCGCATCGAGAATGGTCTTCGTCGAACGGTAATTCTGCTCGAGCTTGATAACTCTCGCATCGGGATATGTAGTATCAAAGCTCAGAATATTTTCAATGGTAGCTCCGCGGAAACGGTAGATACTCTGGTCATCGTCACCTACTACCATGATATTACGCCACTCGCATGCAAAAAGCGAACAGAGCGCAAACTGCGCGGGGTTGGTATCCTGATACTCATCAACGCAGATGTATCTGAACTTGCCCGCATAATACTTGCGGACGTCCTCGTGATCGCGAAGGAGGAAAACGGTGCGCATGATTATATCGTCGAAGTCAAGCGCATTTGAGGCATCCATTCTCTTCTGATACTCACGGTAGATGCGCGCGTAGATCTTCTCGCGGAAGCCCATCTTGGAATTCTGCTCGTAACCGTCGGCGTCAAGAAGATTTTCCTTTGCTTTGCTGATCACGCCCGCAACACTCTTGACCGTGAAGGACTTTTCGTCGATGTTCTGCTCCTTCATGATAGCGGTCAGGAGCTTTTTGGTATCGTCGGTGTCGTAAATGGTGAGATTGTCGTTATATCCGAGTCTTTCGCCGTATTTGCGGAGAATTCGCATACAGATCGAATGGAATGTTCCCGTCCAGATGCTCTTGGGGATCTCCGTGTCGTCAAACATCTTGCCGAGACGCTCCTTCATCTCGTTTGCTGCCTTGTTTGTAAAGGTGATGGCAAGAACGTTCCAAGGAGGGCACGGGGAGGTTATGAACTCATCGAGGATCGGTGTAATAAATTCGGACGGATAGGTTGCCGCCTCTTCAAGCGCGGCAACTGTAAGCTCGGAAAGATCCGCGGGGACCTCCTCGCTCCAGTATGCGTTGCCGTATTTGATTATCTGCGCGATTCTGCGCACAAGAACGGTAGTCTTGCCGCTTCCCGCGCCCGCAATGACGAGCAGGGGACCCTCCGTTGCAAAGACCGCGTCGCGCTGGCGGTCGTTGAGGTTCGTAAGCGCCTTCTCGAAAAGGCGCCTTTTGGCTTTTATGTATCTTTCGCTTAAATTAGGCATTAGTATTCCTTTAAAAAACCGGCTGCCGCAAAAAGCAACAGCCGGAAAATAAGTTTTTGTCTATATTTCCTCAGTTGTTCTTGTTCTGATTCTGATTGTTCTGATTGTTCTGCTGGTTCTGGTTGTTGTTCTGGTTCTTGTTCTGATTCTGGTTGTTGCTGTTCTTGTTCTGGTTCTGATTCTGGTTGTTCTGCTGATTCTGGTTGTTGTTCTGGTAGTTCTGGTTCTGGTTGTTGTTCATTTTAATCTCTCGTGCGGTATAATTTTGATCCTTACGACCCGACCGCATTAAGATTATTTACCGACCGGATGGAATTTATTCGTCAGTCAAGCATATATCTTGACTCAACCTCTTCGTTGACCGCGCCGAACATATAAAGCGCCGAAACAAAGAATACTGCGGATACCGCAAAATTGATTATCCACCAGATAGGACTGATGAAAAGGTCAAAGGAGAGGATCAGCTCGTAAAGTCCGCCGCTTACTGCCGTCAGCGCGGCAAAAGCGAGGCAGATATAAACCTTTACGCATATTTCTTTTCTGATCGCTTCAAGGCGCGACTCGCGGTAGGTATCGGACATAGTCGCAGGTATGTAACCGCAATGGTCGTTTATTATCGCAACGACACCCTTGAGAGCATAGAAAACAGTCACAAAAAGAAATACCTCTTCCACAATCCTTACGGGATACATTGTGATAAATTCCATAAATACCTGTCGGTTTACCCAGGTCTTGCTCACCCACGCGCCGTTAACGTAATCATACGAAAGCGAGGCGCCGACTACGGTAAGTACGCCGTAAACAGCGGCAAATATCGCGCCGAGCTTATAATTTTTGTAATAAGGCTTCAGCTTTATAAAGGTCCAGATAAAAATTATTGCCGTTAACGTATCGGGAACAACGTTCACGCCGTCAATATAAAAATCAACGGCGGTAAGCGTAGCGGCGGCAAAAAGTCCAAGTACAAAAAAGATATCGCGTCTAATGAAAAGTCCAGTATTCGGAAGAACCGTCTTCTCATATTTTTCTTTCAAGCTTGATATAAGCACGTCGTCACGCAGGATTCCTCTGAAGAAAGAGATCGCGCGGTAAAGCCATATGACACATACGACCGTGCACGCGAAAATAGCAAAGATGCGGTAAAGACCGATAAATCTGTGCCAATCGAAGGCGGTATCGTCATAGGAATGGCTGGAAAGCACCGAAAACTCGGCAATGTTCGAGAAGAACAACTTCCAGATCATAAAGAAAACGGTAAAATCACGGAAGGATATACTGATATTCTTTCCGGGACGGTGCTTGTTTGCGCCCTTTTCAATAAGCGGAAACTCTCCGCCCGAGGTTTGAGAGTGGATCACAAATCCCTCTATAAGCGAGCGCCAAGCGGGAATACCCCATATAAGCTCGCAAAGTGCAAAGCAAAAGGCAAGGAGAAGCATCATAGTCGGTCTTTCCTGCGCGCTTGTCAAACCGCCGAAGACCCAGAGGAGCGAGAGCGTCTTCAAAAAAGTTACAAGCGTCAGCGTGCGGAACTTGCGCCACGCATTTTCAAAATGAGGGGAAAGATCTCGCGCAAAATACATAGATACGGCAAGAAGTGCATATCCGATAAAATCGGGCAGGACGTCGATTATGGCAATGTCTGGGTTAAACAGGAATATCGCCGAGACTGCGGCAAAGCCGAGACCAAAATATTTGCCCGGTTTTTTAGGCTTCAGTTCAAAGCTCATTTTCTTCTCCTTTTGCGTTTCTTGTGCGTGCCGTTTGCGGCATTCTTTTTCTTTTCCTCAATATCTCTCTTTGTGCGTTCGATCGCTTCGTTCTCTCGCTTTTCGAGAGCCTCAGCAAATTTGTTTATAAAGGGTATCTTTGATTCGCGCCTCGGCATATCCTCGTCGCCCTCGGGACATATTCTCATATAGCAACCGAGGATAAGAACGGTAACCATAATGCTCCAGATAAGCTGAACGAAGAAGGCTACGTTCGCCTCAACGATCCCGAATGCCGAAAGGATATAAAATACGTAACCCACGGTGACCGCGCAAATGTCAGTCACTGCGGAGACCTTCTTCTCGTTCATACCGACAACGCCAAATGCGATACAAGTCGATACAAGGAAGAAAATATGAAAAACATATAACATACCGTCGCGGGTGTAGCAGATGATATTCTTGATCGGATCAACGGCGTCCGCAGCTCCTCCGAGTATCTTCGCGATCTCGCATCCCGCCTCACCGAGTCCGACAAGGAATATGGCAAGAAGCGAGAAAAGCGAAAGCTTGTAACTCGGGAAATAGTCCTTGAGCTTATAAAATCCGTAAGCCATAACAAGATATCCGAGCAGACGCGTCATCCAGCCGTAAAGAGTCAGCGAGGTGAAGAAGGTCAGCAGATACCCGATGAGTACAAGTCCGTAGCCCATCAGTTTTCACCGCCGCCCGCGCCGCAGCACTTCTTGTACTTCTTGCCGCTTCCGCAAGGACAGGGATCGTTGGGGCCGACCTTTTCGGCTCTTCTCTGCGCGGGAGTGAGGGGCTTGGCATTATTCGCGCTCATGCCCGCGCGTCCCATCTGCAGATTCTTAACTCCTACGGGAGTAGCAACTATAACTTCGGGAAACTTGCGGGTCAGAATCTCGCGGACCGTGCTCTGTCTGATCTCGTTGATAAGATCTGCAAACATGCTCGAGCCGATGATCTTATATTCCTTGAGCGGATCCTTCTGTGCATACGCCTGGAGCATTACCGATTCCTTGAGCGCGTCCATAGCGTCAATATGGTCAAGCCAACGCTCGTCCATATTGTGAAGCAGAACGGCACGCTCGAAGCGGCGCATTCTGTCCTCGTCGGACGCCGCTCTTTCATTGTAGAGTGCAACCGCATTCTCGGTAATAAGGTCACGCAGAGCCGATGCAACCTCGCCCGCGGGCTTATCTGCCGCAAATTCAAGCTCGCCCTCGGAGCAGCCCCAGCCGAGGTATCTGGATTCGAGCGCTTCAACGTCGATAACAGGATACTTAGATCCCTCAAGCGAAACGAGGCAGTCCTCAACCGAGTCTTCAACCGTCGAGCCGATCATATGGATAATACGCTCGGAGATATTGCCCTCCTCGATGATCTCGTTACGGAGAGAATAGATCTGCTTGCGCTGTTCGTTGAGAATATCGTCATACTGAAGAACGTTCTTTCTCGCCTTGAAGTGGTTTGCCTCGACGTTCTTCTGTGCTTTCTCCATAACGTCGGAGAGGATCTTGGTGTTCTGCGAAAGGTCGCCGTCGGTGTCCTTGAGCAGATTTGCGGAAAACGCAGAAAACCTCTTCATTCTGTCGTCGCCGAAGAGACGCATGATATCGTCGGTCAGCGAGATATAGAAGGTGGATGCGCCGGGGTCGCCCTGACGTCCCGCACGTCCGCGGAGCTGGTTGTCGATTCGTCTGGACTCGTGTCTCTCCGAACCGATGATGCAAAGTCCGCCTGCGGCAATTACAGCCTGACGGTCGGGCTCGATCTGCTCACGGTACTTTTCAAAGTATATCTTGAAGGTATTTCTTGCGTTCTTGATGTCCTGATTTTCGGTAGGTGCCGAACCTGTTGCCTCTGCAATAAGCTCGGGACGGATGCCAAGACGTGCCATCTCAGCCTTTGCCATATGCTCGGGATTTCCGCCAAGCATAATATCGGTTCCTCGACCTGCCATATTGGTTGCAAGGGTGATCGCTCCGGGACGTCCCGCGGCGGCGATGATATCAGCCTCGCGCTCGTGGTTCTTCGCGTTGAGCATATTAAACTTAAAGCCCGCAGTCTTAAGGTGTTTGGCAAGCTTTTCGGACTTTTCGACCGAAGGAGTACCGATAAGGATCGGCTGATTCTTCGCGTGGCACTCGCCTACGTGCTTGATGATAGCCGCGTACTTTGTTTCCTCATTGACGAAAACGCGGTCGGGGTTGTCAACTCTGATCATAGGCTTGTTGGTCGGAACTTCGACAACGTCAAGACCGTAGATCTGGCGGAACTCGTCCTCCTCGGTCTTCGCGGTACCCGTCATACCCGAAAGCTTATTGTACATACGGAAATAGTTCTGGATGGTTACGGTAGCGGTAACGCGGCTTTCGCCCTTGATATTTACGCGCTCCTTAGCCTCAATAGCCTGATGCAGACCGTCCTGATAGCGGCGTCCGTGCATAAGTCGACCGGTATGCGGGTCAACGATGATGACCTCACCGTCAACGATAACGTAATCGACCTCGCGCTTCTTGACGCCCCAAGCATGAACCGACTGGTTTACGTTATGCGAGATAACGGCGTTTTCGGGGTCGTTGAGGTTGTCGATGCCGAAATGCTCCTCGACCTTCTTGATACCGCGGGGAGTAAGAAGAGCGCTTCCTCTCTTCTCGTCAACGATATAGTCCGCGTTTTCATCGTCGGTCTCCGCCTTATCGTCCATTTCCTTGATAACCTTCGCCTTCATGCGGCGGACAACGGCATCGCACTTTTCATAGATATCCGAGGTCTTGTCACTGACACCCGAGATGATAAGGGGAGTTCTCGCCTCGTCGATGAGGATCGAGTCAACCTCGTCAATGATGCAGAAATTATGACCGCGCTGAAGCATTTCGGGCTTGCTCTTTGCAAGATTGTCACGGAGGTAGTCAAAACCGAATTCGGTGTTTGTACCGTAGGTAATATCGCAGGCATACTGACGGCGCTTTTCAGCCGCAGACATCTGCTTGAGAACAACACCCGTGCGGAGTCCGAGGAACTCATAGATTCTGCCCATTTCGTTTGCATCACGGAATGCTAGGTAGTCGTTTACGGTAACAACGTGTACGCCCTTGCCAGAAAGCGCGTTGAGGTACGCGGGCATTGTTGCAACGAGGGTCTTACCTTCACCCGTCTTCATCTCGGAGATTCTGCCCTGATGAAGCAAGATTCCGCCGAGGATCTGAACGTAGAAGGGACGCTTGCCGAGGATTCTGTCTGCAGTCTCGCGGACAGCGGCAAAGGCATCGGGGAGGATATCCATAAGGGTCTCGCCCGCATCAAGACGCGCGCGAAGGACCTCGCTTGTTGAGCGGAGCTCCTGCTCATCCATAGCGCGGTATTTATCCGCAAGAGCCTCAACTGCGTCTGCCAGAGGCTTTATCTTTTTAATTTCTCTTTTGCTGTAATCTCCGAAGAGCAATGTTTCAAGTTTCATATCAAAATCCTTATAAAATTATTTTTCTATAGACATATTCAGTTTATTATACAACATTTTTGAGGAAAATACCATAGGGAATTGTAAATTTTATTGACAAAAGCACAAATATGTATTAAAATATATATATCAAACAGTACGGAGGAAACTATGTCAAAGGTTTTACTCGGAATGAGCGGTGGTGTTGACAGCTCTGTCGCGGCGGCACTTCTTCTGCGCGCGGGACACGAGGTCATTGGCGCAACCCTCATTATGCACGATATACACGAAAAAGACGCCGCGGCGGCAAAGATTGTTGCAGACGCCGTCGGCATAGATCATATAACCGTCGATATGCGCGAAGAGTTCGAAAAGCACGTTCTCTCACCCTTCGTTTCGGAATACGAAAAAGGCAGAACACCCAATCCCTGCGTGCTCTGCAACGGATATATAAAGTTTCCCGCACTTCTCAGAACTGCGGACAGCCTCGGCTGTGACTGTATAGCAACGGGACACTATGCCGCTATCAGGCAAAGAGACGGACATCCGATCATAACCGCCGCAACCGATAAGGCAAAGGATCAGAGTTATTTCCTCTATATGCTCGGCGAAGACATTCTATCTCGCCTTCTCTTCCCGCTTTCGGGAATGACGAAACCCGAAATACGCGCTCTTGCCGAAGAGCTCGGACTCCCCTCGGCATCCTCGCCCGACAGCCAGGACATCTGTTTTATCAAGGATATTTCCTGCGCGGACTTTGTTCGCAGCCGTTCAAACGGTGAAATCAAGCTCGGCAATTTCGTTGATACCGAAGGCAAAGTTCTCGGCAAGCACAAAGGCATCACAGCTTACACGATCGGTCAGCGCAAGGGACTCGGTATTGCCTCGACTTCCCCGCTCTACGTTTCATATATCGACGCTGATAGCGGAAACGTAATTCTCTGCCGCGAAAACGAGCTCTACCGCACGAAGGTTTACGCCGATAATTGCAGATATTTTGCCGGCAAGCTTCCCGATACTTTTGAAGCCAACGTCAGCCTGCGCTATACCAAAAAGCCGGGCAGAGCCACCGTCACCGCCCTCTCTGAAAATGAAGTCCTCATAGAATTCACCGAACCCCAAAGAGCACCCGCACCCGGACAGGCGGCGGTGTTCTTTGACGGAGACGATCTTCTCGGCGGAGGAACGATAAAATAAGTTCAAAGTGCAGAGCTGTGCGGCTCTGCACTTTGAACTTTGCACATAAAAAAGTCGGTCGGCTTTCGCCGACCGATTTTTCATTTATGCTGCAAAGGGCTCGCCCTTTACAAGGAAGATCTGTACGTTATCGTTATGGTTGAGAACGTAGCCGGGAGCTTCCTCAGGCTTGATCTCGGTTCCGTTAACGGTAATCTTGAAGGATACCTCAACGTACATTTTAGCGTCTCCAGAACCCTTTTCTTCGAGCACCTCAGCTACAAGGGAATCGGATCCGTAGGTGAAGGAAGCAAATCTTCCGGTGTTCTCAAGAGTGTAAGAAGCGCCTTCTCTGTCTGCGCAGAGAGCGTCAAGTGCTGCGGAAAGGGTTGTGCCGGGATCAACTCTGAAGATCTCAGCGTCGCGGGTCTTAAGAAGGGGAGTTCTGGTTCCGTCCTTTTCCTCAAGTCCGCTGACAGTGATCATAACGCGGATACCGTCGGTGGTGTCGTTGGGGTCTTCGGTTTCATCAGCGCCGCCCTTGTCACATGCGATGAAGCACATAGGAAGAGCGAGGAGAGCGAGAATAAGTGCAATAATTCTTGTGAATTTTTTCATAGTTTAATCATTCCTCCGTTGTAAGTGGTATACATATTATACATCACAGCAGTCTTTTTGTCAACAGGTTTTGTAAATTTCTCTATACTATTTCTTAATTTCCGGGCAGATTAAAGAAGTTTGCAAAATAGCGTCTGGTATCTGCCGGGGGCAGTGCGGGCTCTGTTTCGGGCGATGTTGTTTCCATACTCGCCAGTATCTCCGCAACCTTCTTTTGCCACTCGGTTCTGTTGAAGTGAGCCGAGCAGGTTCGGTTAAACTGTCTGGGACCCGAGGTATAGCCAACGTAATAATCCTTGCCTCCGAGATTGTAATAGTAGGGACGATAGACAGTGTTAAACGGCATAACGTCAAAAGGAAGCTCGATATAAGCATACTGCGCGTCAACGACCGCAACCTCTATCGGGAACTGTCTGTCGACCTTGATCATAGAGACCTGAGTTATATTTTCGGGAGGACACCATTCGCATGCAATTGCCTTTTCGACATTATCGTAGTCTACAAGAACATGAGTCTCACAAGAACCGGTGGGCTCCGTACCCTTGACGAACCATCCCGTCTCGGCACGGCTTCCTCTGCCGTCAAGCTTGCAGGCATCCGTCATAAGAAGTCCGGAATCCTTGCAGAAGGTGCACTGAACGAGATTGCTCGATACGTTGAACTCACGGAACTTTTCGCCTTCCTGCATCTGCGAGATGACCTTATCCTCATGGATCTTGCCCATGACGGCATCCCAGACCTTAACGCAGGGGTTAGTGGAAATATTGGTGATGTGCTTGGGATATTCGTAACCGTACCATACGCCGCAGACGTAATAGGGGGTATAGCCGATGAACCATCTGTCGAAATAGTCACCTGCGGAACCCGTCTTACCTGCAACGTCGATGGCGTATTTGCTGTCAAATTCAAGAGACGCGGCAGTACCGCCGGTTCTCGGAACGCTCTCTAGAAGCATGGTCATAAGCGACGCTGTCTCTTCGCTGATAGCAACCGTGCCTTCGTATCCGTTCTCAAGAAGAACGTTTCCGCTTGCATCGGTAACTCTCAGATAAGAGTTCGGTTCGCTGTAGATACCGCTGTTAACGAACATGGAGTAAGCCGCAGTGATCTCACGCACGGTAACACCGTAGTTAAGCTGTCCAAGTGCCAGAGAAGCAAGACCGATATCCGAATAACCGGTACCGTCGGAAAACTCACCGTACTCGATCATGCTCTTCATATTGAGCGTATCGTAGCAGAAATCAAATGCGTTTTTAAGTCCGACCTGCTCAAGCAGCTTTACAGCTACCGTGTTGGTGGAGACCATAAGCGCATAGTTTACGTTAATGAGTCCGCGGTAGGTGTTTGTAGAGTTCTTGGGCCATGCCTTAACCTTTCCGGTACCATCGGGAAGGAAGCTGTGGGGAGTGTCTTCAAGAACAGTCGCCCATGTGATCAGACCCTTCTCAAACGCGGGAGAGTAAACCGCAAGAGGCTTGATCGCCGAACCCGGAGGACGCTTTGTAAGGGTCGCAAAGTTCTGAACACGGTTAGCCGTCTTCTCTCCTCTTGCACCCGCAACTCCGAGAACGTCTCCTGTATAGGGATCTATAACGATTGCCGAGCACTGCGGCTTGATTCCCGATCCCGTATCGGGGAAATTTGATTCATCCTTAAAGGCTTCGTCAAGTATCGCCTGAATTTCGGGATCAACGAGAGATTCGATATTCAAACCGCCGTTGTAAACGAGGATCGCAGCCATCTGCTCGGAATAGTTGTACTTTTCCATAAGATCGTCGATAACGTCCTCGATTACCATATCCGCGTACCAGGAGTTTACGCCCGAAAGATCTGCTTTATCCTCGTCCTCGTCCTCGACCTTATCCGAACCGGGAATGTTGAGAACAAGCTCTTTCTGGTAAGCTTCCTCGAACTCGCGGTATGTGATAAGTCCCTGCTGGTACATTTCGTAAAGAACGATATTTCGTCTTTCGGCGTTGTATTCGGGATAGATTATGGGATTGAATCGTGAGGGGTTCTTCGTGATGCACGCGATAGCCGCGCATTCGATAAGAGTAAGCTCGGAGACGTCCTTAGAAAAATAATTGTAAGCCGCCGCCTGAACGCCGTTAGATCCGTTACCGAAGTTTACGATATTAAGATAGAGTTCGATAATCTCTTCCTTATCCATCTTGGTCTCAAGGTCGAGAGCCCAGAAGATCTCCTGGATCTTACGCTGGATAGAATAGTCATCGTTACCCGTTACGTTCTTGATAAGCTGTTGAGTGATCGAAGAACCGCCGAAGCCGTCGCCCGAGCCGGTAAAGAAGGTAAGGCCCGCGCCCGCGGTACGCTTCCAGTCAACGCCGCTGTGCGTCATAAAACGCTTATCCTCGATCGCGATTACGGCGTTGATCATATTATCGGGGATCTTGTCGATCGAAACGTAGGTCTGGTCAACCTCGCCCTGGAGCTGTTTATCCGCATCGGAATCCATCGCCACAAGCTCACCGACGCGGTTTGCGCGGTCGGTAAACTCATACCGATACATATGCGTAGTTGTGGAATTTGACACGTCGATGCGGAAAAGATCGGCATTGATCTCGGTTTCAACGTAATTGTTGATATAGACCGAAAACGCGCAAACAACGATAATTCCCGTCAGAGCAATTATCAGAAGCAGAGTCAGCAGGATGTTAGCAAGCATCTGAAAGACCTTGCCCACACCCGAAAGACCGACCTTACCCGCCGTCTTCAGCTCTTCTCCCCAATTTATTTTTTTATTTGCCATATTTATTTCTCCTAAGAGTGGTTCTCATACCATATTATCATACATTTTTGAATATTTTATGAATATCGGTCGATAATATCTTTAGCTTTAGCGAAAATTATTTGAAAAGGACGCAAAAATGAACAGCAAAAGACTTATTATCGCGTTTTTCGCGGTCTCTCTCGCCGCGCTGACCGTATCTTGTGCCGCCGTAATATCGGTTGCAAGAACTTATAACAGCATGCTCGGGAAGGATGAAGTATCCCAAAAGACATATGATCCGCCCGAAACAAGCCGTATTTTTGAAGTCACCGACGTCATTGAGATCCCCGATACAACATCTCCCGAAGAAGATATTACCGTCTCACTTCCCGAAGAGGTGACAACCGAGGAAATCACGACCGAGGAGGTCACTACCGAGGCGGGCACTTTGCCCGCTGTCTTCACTCTTCTTCTTGACGGAGACAGACTTGTCATTATGTCACCCGAAGGCGAGCGCGTCTACGAGCGGATAACCGACATAGCGCGGATGCATCCAAAGGATCTTGAGGCACTTCTCGAAGGTATATCCTTCGATACCCGTGAGAACGCTATGAGCGCGGTCTACGACGTCATATCATAAAATATTATTTCAGAACTACCGAATCCTCACCCGCGAGACGGCGAAGCTCGTTCACCACTGTTTCGCTGAGCTGTATTCCGTGAATGTGCTCCGAATACTTTTTGGTATCCGCAAAATAGAAGCTTACGCGCGTAAGTCCCTCGAAGATCTCAACAATGTTTTCGCATTTTTTATAAATCTCCGATTTTTTTGAGGGAACACGGATATAGACCACCGAGACCGTTTTTTTCGGCATCGGAGCGGGTCTTTCAGCCTGCTTCGGAGCCGCCTTTTGTACGGGCGGCGCGGGCTGTTCTTTTCTGCGCTTGAATTCTTCGTCGGTCAGAAGCATTGCGGCGGTATTGACAAGTATCTTGCCCTTCTCGCCCTCTCTGCGTGAGACCGTACCGGTTACGCAAACGGCGTTGTCCTCCTCAATATGACGGCGGTAGGTTTCGTACTGCTTCGAGAAAACGACGAGCTCAAGGCTTCCCGTTCTGTCTTCGAGCGTGGCAAACGCCATGCCGTCGCCCTTTCTTGTCGTCTTTTGTGTTACGGAGGAAATAATTCCGCAAAGGCATACCTTTGTACCGTCGGAAAGCGTATCAGGGTCTTCCTCATCCTCCGTGCCGATTATTTCGACGATCTTATTGGGTGAGAACGAATCTATATGAAGCTTGTAGCCGTCAAGCAAATGACCCGAGAAGAAAAGTCCCGCTGCTTCTCGCTCCATATAGAGCAGATCCTTTGTTGAAAATTCGGGAATTTCGGGGTAGACTATGCTCTCGCCGCCCCCCGTAACCGAATCGGGCATTGAAAACATATCCATCTGACCCGCGATATTTCCGCGGTTCTTTCTCGAAATTGCCATCAGAGCTTCATCGAGAGTTGCAAGCAGTCTCGATCTGTAAACTCCGAGGCTGTCGAAGGCTCCCGCCTTGATCAGCGACTCGACCATTCTGCGGTTGAGATCGTTTTCCGACATTCTTTCAAGGAACTCCGAGAACGACGCAAACGGGCGGTCGGTTCTTTCGAGTATCAGCTTATCAACGAACTGTCTTCCCACGTTTTTGAGTGCAAGCAGACCGAAGGTGATATCGTTTCCGCTTACGTGGAAATCGAGCATACTGCGGTTGATATCGGGAGGAAGCACGCGGATTCCCGCGCGGTTTGCCTCGGCGATATATTCCGCGATCTTATCGGCATTTCCGAGAACAGAGGTCAGGAGAGCCGAGAAATATTCGCGCGGATAATGTGCTTTGAGATATGCGGTTCTAAAGGAAAGCATCGCGTACGCCGCAGCATGGCTCTTATTGAAGGCATACGAAGCAAAGCTTGACATATCCTCAAAGAGCTTTTCTGCAGTCTCGCGGTCAACTCCGCGCTCGGATGCACCCGAGATGAAATTATCTCTCTCCGCGGCAAGAGCGGAGGCTTTTTTCTTTGACATAGCGCGGCGGACGATATCCGCGCGTCCAAATGAGAATCCCGCAACCGTGCGGAAGATATTCATAACCTGCTCCTGATAAACGATACAGCCGTAAGTCGGGCGAAGTATCGGTTCGAGAAGCGGATGTGCGTATTCAACCTTTTCGGGAGCATTCTTGCCCTCGATATATTTCGGGATTGACTCCATCGGTCCCGGGCGGTAGAGTGCTATCGCCGCGAGAATGTCATCTATGGATTCGGGACAGAGATTCGTCAGCATCGCCCTCATACCCGAGGATTCAAGCTGAAATACTCCGCTCGTCTGACCCGAGGAAATAAGCTCGTAGGTCTTTTTATCGGAAAGATCGACGGTCTCGATATTGAAATCGGGATCGTTTTCCTTTATCATCTTCACTGCGTCGTCGATTATGGTCAGATAACGCAGAGCAAGGAAATCGAATTTAAGCAGACCGAGAGAGGCGACGGTGTCCATATCGAACTGCGTCACCGCGTTTCCGCTCGAAACCGCCAATGGCAGATATTCGTAAACGGGACGCTCGGTAATAACGACGCCCGCGGCGTGGATAGAAACGTTTCTCGGCATACCCTCAAGCAGACGTGCGGTGTCGATAAGCTCGCGTACCTCATCCGAGGAATTGTATTTTTCCTTCAGCGCGGGAACGACGAGAGCGGTGTCAATCGTAACGTCAAGCTCACGCGGAACCAGCTTTGCGATCTCGTCAACATCGGCGTAGCTCATGCCGAGTGCGCGTCCGCAGTCACGGATAGCGGCTCTTGCGGCAAGAGTACCGAAGGTTATGATCTGCGAGACGCGGTCAGCGCCGTACTTATCCTTTACGTAAGCCAGTACCTCGTCTCGTCTGTTATAGCAAAAGTCAATATCAATATCTGGCATGCTGACTCGCTCGGGATTGAGGAATCTCTCGAAGAGCAAATCAAAGCGCAAGGGGTCGATATCGGTGATACCCGTACCGAAAGCAACAAGGCTTCCGCATCCCGAGCCTCTGCCGGGACCGACGGGAATGCCCGCTCCCTTGGCAAAGCCCACGTAATCCGAAACGATAAGGAAGTAGTCGTCAAATCCCATCGAATGAATGACGTCAAGCTCGTAGTCGGCGCGCTCGATGTAATCCTTAAGCTCAAAGCCTTCAGCGGGAATTCTGCCCGCGAGCATGAGTCTCTCTATGCCCTCATAAGTACGCAGACGGAGCATGTCCGCGGCGTTTTCACCCTCGTTCAAAGGATATGTCGGAAGGAGATATCCCTCGTGCTCGAGTTCAAGATCGCACATATCCGCGATCTTTGCGGTGTTCTCGATAGCACCTTCAAAACCACCGAAAAGGCGTTCCATCTCGGCGGTGGATTTATAGTAAAATTCTTCGGTCTCAAAGCCCGGACGGCCGCCATCGGCAAGAGTCGTGTTGGTCTGAATGCACATGAGAACCGTCTGCGCACGCGCATCGCTCTTGCGCAGATAATGGACGTCGTTTGTTGCAACAACAGGAATGTCAAGCTCGCGTGCCAGAGCATAAAGCTCGGGAAGAAGCTGTCGTTCCTCGGCGATTCCGTGGTTCTGGAGCTCGATGTAGAAATGATCTTTCCCAAAGATCTGCTTGTAATTCTTTGCGATCGTCTCGGTTCTCTCGCGGTCGCCCGCCGAAAGCGCGGACGGTATCTCACCCGAAAGACACGCCGAAAGCGCAATAAGTCCCTCGGAATGATGACGGAGTAGGTCAAGATCTACTCGCGGACGCGAATAAAATCCCTCGGTGAAAGCCTTTGAGACCATATACGTTAGGTTTCTGTAACCCGTCTCGTTTTCGCAGAGCAGGACGAGGTGATGCGATCCGCCCTCCCGTCCCGGCACTCTGTCAAAGCGCGAACCGGGGGCAACGTAGACCTCGCATCCGATAATGGGCTTGATGCCCTTTTCACGGCAGGTGCGGTAAAATTGCATAGTACCGTACATGCCGCCGTGATCCGTCATTGCAACGGCAGAATGCCCCGCCGCGATAACCGCCTCGGGGATATCCTTGATTCGGCACGCGCCGTCAAGCAAGCTGTATTCGGTATGCAGATGCAAATGGACAAAGTCTCCCATCGCCGCACCTCCTTATAGTTTTTTACAATCGGATATTTATTCTTTTCCCGCAAGCGCGAGAATCTTTTTGAGTCTGTGATTGAGTCCCGATTTGGTTATCGGGGGATTGTGCTTTGCCGCGAGCTCGGAAAGCGAAATTTCGGGAAAATCCTCGCGCAAAGTCGCGGTTTCCTTGAGTTCATCGGGCAAAAAGGGAAATCTTCCGCTTGCGCGGATAGCCTTGATAGCCTCGACCTGTGCCTTTGCGGCAACTGCGGCGCGTCCGATATTCCGTATCTCGCAATTTGAATTGCGGTTGACCTGACCGCGGAGCTCGCGCATAAGCTTGCCCTGCATCAGTTCCATAACCGACGAGACCGCACCCGCGATGGTAAGGATATCCTCAACGTCCTCGGATCTTTTGAAAATCAGCGAGGATATGCCGTCACGCTCGGAGCGCGAGGGCGCGTGACCGAGATCCGAGAAGAAATCTGCAAGAGTATCGGCGCGCGCGGGGTCGTTTATTCTGATTTCAAAGCGTGATTCACGCTCGGGAGAGGAAAAATTCGCGGACGAAAGAAGCACTCCCGCGCAGAACGCAGAACTGCAATCACGGCATTTGAAAAGAGTGATCTCCTTCTCCGACGAAAATTCACGCAGCTTATCGGCAAGCTTTTCCGATGTAAAGCCTATCTCGGCAGAAACTCTGCCGTAGCTGTTCGAATATTCCGCGGACGCCTCGCGTCCGTATATCTCGCGCAGAAGCTTGAGCACAAGCTCGGTAGATTCTTTGCCCGAAAGCTTGGCATAGATACCGCCGTCCAGCGAGCAATCGGCATTTATAAGTATTCCGCAGAGCATGGCGCGGCGGCAGCATTGCGGAGAATGCAGATTTTCTGCCAGCTCTTCTCTGACACGTTCGGTAAAGCTTTTCATTTTCCGTTACCCACTCTGCGTATCTCGCATTCAAGCTCAACGCCGTAATTCGCGCGGATAACTTTTTGGATATGCTCAACAAGTCCGAGAACGTCGGATGCCGTCGCACCGCCAACGTTGATAATGAAACCCGCGTGCTTTTCGGAGACCTGCGCACCACCTACGGTATATCCCTTGAGACCCGAATCCTCGATCATTTTGCCGACGAAAAGATCGGGTGCGGGACGCTTGAAAACGCTTCCCGCGCTGGGGTATTCGAGCGGCTGTTTGGATATTCTTCTCTGCATAAGATCGCGCATGGTGGCGTCGATCTCCTCCTTTTTACCCTCTTTGAGGGTAAAGGTCGCGCCGAGACAAATGAGATTTTTATTTTCGGACAAAATGCTGTGGCGATAGGAAAGATTCATTTCTTCCTTCGCAAGAGTGTAGACTTCGCGCTTTTCGGCATCAAAAACGGTGCAGGATTCAAGCACATCGGAGACCTGACCGCCATACGCGCCCGCATTCATAACCACGGCACCGCCGCAGCTTCCGGGGATTCCGTAAGCAAATTCGAGTCCCGTCAAAGACGCGTTCTTCGCCGCCGTAGCCATTGCGGTAAATGATGCACCGGCGCCCGCATGAAGGCGGTTGCTCTCGACCTTCACAGAATTCATCTTCTCGGTAAAGATCACGCATCCGAGGTAGCCTTCATCCTCAAAAAGAATATTCGAGCCGTTGCCGACAACTATGTAAGGCATATCAAGATTGCCGATGATAAATTCAAGCTCCGAAGCATTCTTCGGGAAAACGGCAACGTCGGCTTTTCCGCCTATCTTGAAGCTTGATTTCGAGGAAAGCGGAAGTGCCGCGGCGCATTCTATTCCCTCTTTTTCAAAAATCTCTATCAAAGCTGTATTTTTGTCCATAATTACTCCAATATTCCAAGCAGTTCGCGGATATCCTTGATAACGTATGTGATGTTCATAACCTCGGGCACTTCCTTGCCCTTGGGATTCAGCCAGCAGGTGTCGATTCCGTATTCAACGCCGCCCTTGATATCCGAGGTCAGGGAGTCGCCGATGACGAGAGCCTTTGACTTATCGAAATCGGGGATATCTGCGGCAACAGCGTCAAAGAATCCCTTTTTCGGCTTGGCAACGCCGATGGCGTCCGAAATATAGCATTTTTCAAAATAATCCTTCACCGCACAGCCGCCGAAGCGAGCATTCTGCACCGCCTCAATGCCGTTGGTGATGATGTACATTTTATACTTTCCGTAAAGCGCGCGGCAGACCTCCTCCGCGCCGTCAAGCAGAACTGTCTGCTTTTTCAGCTGTTCGACATACGCATCTGCAAGCGCAGCACCGTCGCGATCAAAGCCGTAATGCTCGCAGAATTGCTCAAAGCGGAGAACCTTTAAACGGTCCTTTGTCATCTCTCCGCGCTCAAGCATCTTCCAGAGATTGTCGTTTATTTGGCTGTAGGTTTCGATAACCTCGTCATCGGTCGGCAAGTCCGCCGCCTGGAAAGTTGCGGTTATCGCTCTCTTTTCGCCAAGCTTAAAATCGAGCAGAGTGTCATCCGCGTCGAACAAAAGCCATTCATATTTCTTGGGCATTTTTCATACCTCCATACTTTCTCAAGATATATTATACAACATAATTTGGATTTTTGCAACAGTTATGAAGAAAAATGTTTACTGCGAAAGCGCGGGTGCAAAAAACTCTTGCATTTTCTTCCCAAATGTGCTATAATGTACTATGTATATTAATATAATGCAGAAATATTGTCTAATTTAGGAAGGAGAGGTAAATAATGACTGTTATAGGCGTCACCGGACCTAGCGGAGCAGGTAAATCACTTTTCTGCTCGTATTTTGAAGAGCTTGGCTGCCTTCATCTCGACTGCGACAAAATTTACCACTCGCTTGTTGACTCTCCCTCCGAATGCACCCGCGCGCTTGAAGCAGAATTCGGCGCATCGGTGATAAGACCCGACGGAAGCCTTGACCGCGGCGCTCTCGGCGCAATAGTATTCGCCCCGGGTGCTGATGAACTTCGCAAAAAACTCAACAAAATATCACACGCTTTCGTACTGTCCGAGGTACGCAAGGCGATATCCGAAACAGACAAGTGCTGCGCCATCATCGACGCTCCCCTTCTCTTTGAGGCAGGATACGAAAAGGAATGCGATATGACGGTTGCGCTCCTATCCTCCCCCGAGCTTCGTCTTGCCCGCCTCCAAGCGCGGGACAGCCGGCCCGTTGAGGCTCTCCGTGCCCGTATGGCAGCCGCTCCCGAAGACTCCTTCTATTCCTCACGGGCAGATATCACCGTCATAAACGACGGAGACGAAAATAAGCTCCTTGACGCCGCGCGCGAAATTATCGGTAAGATCAAATGAACAGAAAATTTTTCAACTCCTTTATCGTCATCCTCATCCTGATCCTGTCGGTCGGATGCGGATTCCTCTACGACGCCCTTTTCACGCGCCACCGCCTCCGCGAATATCCGAGGCAGTACAATGACACCGTCATCGCCTGCTATTACGATTACGGCGTTCCCGTCTCGGTAATCTACGCTGACGTGAAGATCGCAAGCGATTACAATTCAGGTCTCGTCTCGGATAACGGGCGCATCGGACTGATGCAACTCACCCGTGACGAATACGATGCTCTTGCGGCTGAGCTCGGCATCGCCACCGACTCGGGACTTTTATTCGAACCCAAAACAAACCTTAACATAGGCACATACAAGCTCTCAAAGCTTTATGAAAAATACGAAAACTGGAGCACGGTTTACGCCGCGCTTTACATAGGCGAGAGCGAGGTTGACTCCTGGCTTTCCGATCCCGCCAACCTCGGCGAGGACGGCTCTCTCGTCTCAATTCCCGATGAAGACACCGAAAAATTCGTCAAAAACTTTGAAAAAACGGTAGAGATCTACCGCGATTTATATGAATCCGCAAACTAAATTTTGAATCAATTGAAAGGAAAATAAACAAAATGAGCGAAATCAAAACTCCCGCAGAAGCCGCACGCGAGCTTCTCTACAAGAAAAAGAGCGTTTACGAGCGCCGCGACGAGGCTGCCATCGAGGCGGCTTACGAATATGCCGTAGGTTACGCAAAGTATCTTGACGCAGCTAAGACTGAGCGCGAGGCTGTAAATGCCGCTATCGAACTCGCAGAAGCAGAAGGCTTCATTTCCTACTCCTTCGGCGACAAGATCAAGGAAGGCGGAAAGTATTATTACAATAACAGAGGCAAGAATCTCTTTCTCTTCTCTATCGGAAGCGAGGCTCTGA